>NZ_JBQCVS010000006.1:0-133200 GCF_051958155.1 Neisseria sp. P0014.S009
ATATCGAGAAACTGCACATTACCCCCGCCAATGCCCATGAGTGCAAACACCTGTCGCCTTTGTTGGAAGGACTGCCCGAAGATACGACCGTCTATGCCGACAAAGGCTACGACAGTGAGGAAAACCGGCAACATCTGAAAGAGCATCGGCTGCAGGACGGCATTATGCGCAAAGCCCACCGCAACCGTCCGCTGTCGGAAGTGCAAACCAAACGCAACCGATATTTGTCGAAGACCCGTTATGTGGTTGAACAAAGCTTCGGTACGCTGCACCGTAAATTCCGCTACGCCCGGGCAGCCTATTTCGGGCTGAGCAAAGTGAGTGCGCAAAGCCATCTGAAGGCGATGTGTTTGAACCTTTTGAAAGCCGCCAACAGACTAAGTGTGCCTGTTGCCGCCTAAAAGGCGGCCCGGATGCCTGATTATCGGGTATCCGGGGAGGATTAAGGGGATATTTGGGTAAAATCAGGAGTAATTAGGAGCGGAAATAGACGAAAACCTGTGTTTGGATTTCGGCTGTCGGGGGAAGGGCTTTTTTGCAAAGGTCTCAGGCCGTCTGAAATCCTATTTTCAGACGACCTTTACTTATTCACCTTCAACTTATTGCGGTTTTTTCTGCTCTTCGCGTACTTTGTCCACCAGTTGGTCAATCGTGGTCATGCCGGACTGCCAGTCTTTAAATTCGACTTGGTATTTGCCGCCGACGATAACGGTTGGTGTACCGCTGATTTGGAATTTATTGGTCAACTCTTCCATTTGAGCCGCACGCGCTTGGCTTTCGGGTGCTTCAAATGCAGCCAATACTTTTTTGCCGTCAAACGCCGTTTGCTCGGACAGCCATTTTTTCAGGGTATCGGTATCGGCCAAGTTGATTTTTTGGTTAACCATCGCATCGAAAATATGGCTGTTGGCTTTATCTGATTCTCCGGCCATTTCCACTGCGGCCGCCAAACGTGCCAAAGGTTTCATTTCATCACCCCACACGACATGCTCCCGGCGCATATAGGTATCGTCTTTAAACGTTTTGATGTGCTCGCTCAAGACAGGCTCAAGATGGGCGCAATGCGGGCAGAAGTAGCCGAAAAATTCCAATACTTCGATTTTGCCGGCCTGCTGTTGCGGAATCGGATTGGACAATACGGTGTAATTGACACCTTCGGTCAATTCGGCAGGGGCTGCCGGAGCAGATGCGCTGCTTTGGGCGCTGTCTGCCGGAACGCTGGTTTCCGCCTGTTTGCCGCAAGCGGCCAATGCCAACAGGGTCAATGAAGTCAAAGCTAAGGTTTTCAGTTTCATAGGTATCTCTTTACATTCAAATCAATCGGCCAATTTTATGGCATTTTGTTGAAGGCGTGTTCAATTTGAGTGAAAAAATGTGTTTAGTTTTATTTCAACCTTTATAAAAGGCCGTCTGAAATATGGCTTAGATCATAGCCTTATTTTCAGACGGCCTTTGCCTGATTTCATCAGAAACGGTAATTTACCCGGGCAGTATAGCCGCGCGGATTACCTGGCATGGCATCCGAACGCCAATATTTTTGATTGAGCAGATTGGCCGCGGCAAAGGTAACGTTGACGTTTTTATGGTTCCAGCCAAGCATGGCGTCAACTCGGGCAAAGCCTGGAAGCGTAGTCACTTCTTTATTTCTTGAGTCGTAACCGTAGCGTTTGCCTGTACCGGTTACGCCGATTTCGCCGTAGAGGTTTTCGGTCGGGGTATAACGGAAAAACAGGTTGCCGGTAACGTTGCTGGTGTTATTCAAATGGATGCCCACTCGGTCGGGATTTTCTTTGTCTTCAACGACTTTCGCCTGCATCACGCCCAACGAACCGCGCAGATAGAGTTTTTTGGGAATGATTTGCCCGATGGCGGACAATTCCACGCCGCGCGAACGGTGTTTACCGCTGACTGCCCAAGTGTAGGGATCATTTTGCGCGTCGGGGCGGTAGCGGATATTGAAGCGTTCGATTTGGTAGGCGGACAACGTAGTGCTGAGGCGGTCGTCCAGCCAACTGCTTTTCACGCCGGTTTCGTATTGGCGGGTGTACTCGGGGTCGGCGTTGAACACGGCAGCAGACGACGTGTCGATACTCAAATAGCCGCCGCGTCCGCCATAAGGCGCGAAGCCTTTGTTATACGAGGCGTAAAGTGTGTGGACTGGGTTGATGTTCCACACTACGCCGATGTTGGGGCTGAACGAGTGGCCGCTGTACTGGCGGCTGCTGCCGGTGAGTTTGTTTTCGGAATTAAAGGTGTATTTGTCGTAACGGCCGCCGAGGACGAATTTCAAATCGGGCGTGGCGGAGAAGATGTTTTGCACAAAGATGCCGTAGGAATCGGCCTTGTGTCGGTTTTGAGTGAGAACGGGCTGCAATCTGCCCGAAGCCGGCCAGCTCGCGCGGTCGTAGGGGTCGATGGAGGCGGAAAAGGCGCGGCTGTAACCCAATGTCGGGTTGCGGTGTTCGCGACTGTAGTCCATGCCTACGGTCAGGTGGTTTTCAAAACGGCCGATGTTGTAGTCGCCGTTGAGTGTGAAGTTGGACGACAGGGTTTTGTTGTCGGTCTGCTGCCAAGCATAGTTACGTTTGATTAAGTTGCCATTTTCGCTGCCTGCATAAAAATGGTCGAAATCCTGCGCCGCCGTGCGGTGGGCAAGCTGCCATTGGGCGCGCCATTTGTCGTTGAAGGCGTATTCGAGGTCGGAACGCCAAACTTGCAGCTTGTCTTTGACAAAATCGTTCCGGTGGGCGAACCCCATGCGGTAAGGCAGTCCGAAGCGGTCGTACACGGACTTGGTCGGACTGCGGTCGGGCGTGCGCTCCACATTGTCGTAGGTGTATTGCCCCGTCCATTTCAAGCCGTTGTCGAGTTTGACGGTAATGCTGGGTGAAACCATGACGTTTTTGCTGTCTATGCCGCTGCGGAACGAATTGGCACGCCCGACTTCGCCGGTGAGGCGGATGGCGACGTTTTTGTTCAGCACTTCGTTGATGTCCATATTCAGGCTGCGGTTTGCCCACGAGCCGTAAACCGCACCGATGTTGCGGCTTTGTTTGAAGTTAGCGTATTTGCTGACCATGTTGATGACGCCGCCGCCGTTGGTGCGGCCGTAAAGCACGGAAGACGGGCCTTTCAGGATTTCCACGCGCTCGATGTTGGCGGTGCTGCGGCGCACTTGTCCGCTTTCGCGCACGCCGTCACGGTAAATATCGGATGCATCGGCTTGAAAGCCACGCAGGAAAATGCTTTCGCCGCGCATATCGTAGGCAGCATCAATGCCAGCATTGCCTTCGAGGATGGAACTCAAATCGTTCGTACCGTAATTTTTGTTTTTCTGGATATTGAGCGTATCGACGGTTTGCGGCGTTTCTTTGATGAGCTGGCCGTTGCGGGTAACGGCGGCTTCGTCGTAATTGATGTAGCCTTTGAGTACGCTGGTGTCGGACTGTCCGACCACGGTAACGGTGGGCAGGGTGGCGGTGTAATGTTCACCATTATCCTGCGTATCGGCGGCAGCAACAGGGAAGGAAGCGATAATCAGCGTGGGTAATAAAGCTAAATGAAATGGTATTTGCATTTTTATACTCAATTTAACGGAACAACCGAATTATATTGCTTCATAAAAGAAATGAGAATAGTTTCTTTTAATTATATTTAACATGATATTTGCAAACAAAGGCCGTCTGAAACACATATCGGTTTCAGACGGCCTTTGTTTATTAATAGACATTTCTAAACTACTTACTCAACAGCATTTCCTGCATCAGCTTCATGCCCCATTGCCAGCCGCCGAGTGCGCCGTTTAACCGGCCGGAATGCGGCGATTGAAGCAGGCGTGCATGCCAGCGGTCGGCCTGTTCTTGCGCCCAATCGCGTGGCGTACCGTTTGTTTCGGCGATAACCAACGCCGTACGGCAAGGACAGCGGACGCGTTGGAACGTATGGATTTCGTCTTCAAGAAAAGCTTCTGGACGCGGCGAGACCAAAATAATATTGGTCAGGCGTTTTTGCGTCATGATGTCGGCTTGGTACAGCCATGCCAAAAATGCGGACACGCCGGCACCATGAGCCACGACAGCAATATTTCTGCTGACGATATGGTCAAAGGCCGTCTGAATAGCGTGTTGCCATTCGGAAATGGTTTGCCGACTATCGGCTTCGGCAGTTTGAACAATCGGATAGCTGACCGCCCAGCGGTCTATCCACATTTCCGCTTCATCCGCATCGCGTATCAGAAACAGTACCATTTCTTCGAGTTCGAAGCTCTGCATTTCAGACGGCCTATTTGAGCAAGTCGTTGAGTGTAAATGCAATCAGCAATGCGGCAGGCACGCTGAGGATGGCACAAGTCGCCAGACAAAGTACGATGTTGGCAACCAACCGCCAGCCCTTCCAAGCAAAGCATTTGGCCGCAATCAGCAGACAGGGCAGGGAAAACAGCAGCCATACCAACACCCAAGTCGGATTGGCCTTAGTCGGCGCAACCCAGCCGGACATCCGCGCCAGCATAAACACCGCCCACACCAGCATAGGCAGCACAAATGCCGCCACGACCCACGCCGCGCCTACGCCGGTTTTGCCGTTTATATTCCAATCATATTTACCAAAAACCTTATTCGGCAACATAGTCATACTCCACAACTAAAGGGGCGTGATCCGAGAATTTCTCGTCTTTATAAACATGTGCGGAAACGGCTTTGGCGGCCAACTCCGGCGTAACCATCTGATAATCGATGCGCCACCCGACATCTTTCGCATATGCTTGTCCGCGGTTGCTCCACCAGGTATAGCCCGGCACATCGGGATAAAGTGTGCGCCACATATCCGTCCAACCGAGCTTGTGGATGACTTTGCCTATCCATTCGCGCTCTTCAGGCAAGAAGCCCGAATTTTTCTGATTGCCCTTCCAGTTTTTCAAGTCGATGTTTTGGTGGGCAATATTCCAGTCACCGCAGACAACGATGTCGCGCCCTTCGTTTTTCATGGCTTCGAGCATGGGATAGAACGCGTCCAAAAAGCGGTATTTCACTTGTTGGCGCTCTTCCGCGCTGCTGCCGCTGGGCAGATACAGCGAAATTACCGACAATTTGCCGAAATCGCAACGGACAAAACGGCCTTCCCTGTCAAATTCTTCAATGCCCATGCCGATTTGCACATTGTCAGGTTTGAGTCTGCTGTACACCGCCACGCCGCTATAACCGCGCTTTTCGGCGCAATGCCAGTAGCCGTGCATACCGTGCGGATTCTTCATATCGTCTGACAGATCAGCCTCTTGAGCTTTCAGTTCCTGCACGCAGACGATGTCGGCACCGGAGGCGGCGATGTATTCGTAAAAACCTTTTTTATAGGCGGAGCGGATGCCGTTGACGTTGGCAGAGATGATTTTCAACATAAGATTTGAGTAATTTTTAAAAACGGATAATAGGATTGAGGTTTTCAGACGGCCTGCAAGTCATAAACAAATACTTTGGAATTGCGGCCGTTGGCATTGTATTCCTGCAGACGTTCGGCAGGCAGGTCATCGGCTGAGGCCGTCTGAAAGCCCCGTTCAACAAACCATTCGCCCGTGTGCGTGGATAAGGCGAAAAGCGTTTTGATATTTAAGGCGCGCGCTTTTTGGAACAGATGTTCCAACAGCAATTCACCGTAGCCGCCATCGCGCGCTTCGGGCGACACCACCAGACAGGCCAATTCGCCGCAGCCTGGTTCGGAAAAGGTTTTCAACGCCACGCAGCCGTAAATGTTTTGATCGTGTTCCAATACGGAAAAACTGGAAATATGGTTTTCCAAATACTCGCGGCTGCGGTGTAACAAGATGCCTTGTTCTTCCAACGGACGGATTAAGGCGATGATGTGCGGAATGTCGTTGCTGCGTGCCTGACGGATGGAAACAAACGGCTCACGGGCAATAGATGTACCGCTGCCCTCGCGGGTAAACAGCTCGCGCAACAGGCTGCCGTCTTCACGGCCGTTGAGAATCTGCACCCGCGATACGCCGTTTTCCAACGCGCCTACCGCCGCATGCAGCAAATCGGCCGGCGCATCGGGATTGTCGTGTATCAGCTCCCGCACTTCGCCGACAGACAAAGTATTGGCCAAAGAGCCGTCGGCACGACGAATACCGGCTTCTTCGGTCAAGAAAACCAGCTTCTCCGCCTGCAAAGCCATGGCCACTTCCTGAGCGGTTTCGCACATACTCAGATTGAAGGTTTTGCCGCTGTACGAATGTCCCAAAGGGCTGATAAGCACCACCGCGCCGCTATCCAAACGCAAACGGATTTCTTCCGCGTCGATTTTGCGGACGGTACCTGTATAGCCCATGTCCACGCCGTCGATAACGCCCAACGGACGGGCGGTAATAAAGTTGCCGCACGCAATAACCGGCGGCTTGCTCCGTTGCTGCGCAGATACGCTGCTGAACAAGGCGGCTTCGACATCGCTGCGGATAATTCCCGCCACCTGCTTCACTTCCATCAAAGTCGCTTCATCGGTAATCCGTCGGCTACCGCTGTATTTCGGAACAAAATTCCGACCCGAAGCCAATTTATCGAGCAAATGCCGCGAACCGTGCACCAAGACCAAACGCAAGCCCAAGCTGGCCAACAGGTTCAAATCTGCGGCCAAACGAATCAAGGTTTCGCCTTCTAACAAGCTGTCGGTCACGCCGACCACCATGGTTTTGCCGCGCAAATATTGTATATAGGGCGCGGCCTCACGAAAGCTGGCAACAAAATGGGCGATGGCACTCATAGCAGGGCAAGATAAAAGAGTTGCATAATCAAAACCGTCAGCGCAATCAACGATGCCAAAGTCCAGTTGAAACCGTCCTTGCGCGTTTTGACTGCCGTCTGCTCTTCCGCCTTAGGCTCTTCCTTGAGCGCGCTATTGAGCAAATCGGAAATTTCTTTGCGCGAGAGTTTGGAATGCTTGAGAATTTGCGCACCGATGTTATGCACGAGGCGCACATCCGTTACCGCCACAGGCAGATGGGCCGGATCGGCCGGCAGGTTGCCCGACAGATAATCCTTGGCCTTAAACATCCCCGAACAACGCGTGCAGACCACGAAACCCTGCGCCACGTTCAACTGGGCATCTTTCACCCAATGCGGTGTTTTACAATGAGGACAAGAACAAGCAGGCATGAGTATTTTCCGTAAGTGTATTGAATCAAAAATATATTTTAGCCAATGCTTCATGCCGTCTGAAAACAGTTTCAGACGACCTGAGCATGATGTTATGGTTTAAACCGCGCCGTAACGTTCGCGATAGGCTTTGACCGGCTCGAAGAAGCCGCCAAATTCGGCATTGTTTTGCAAGAGCGTGAACAAGTCGTTCAGGTTGGCAATCGAAACCACCGGCAGGCCGTATTGTTTTTCGACTTCCTGCACCGCCGACAATTCGCCCGTGCCTTTTTCCATACGGTCGAGCGCAATGGCCACTGCGGCAGGCGTTGCGCCTTCGGCCTCAATCAGTTTGACCGACTCGCGCACGGATGTACCGGCGGAAATCACATCATCGATAATCAGCACGCGGCCTTTCAAAGGTGCGCCCACCAACACGCCGCCCTCGCCGTGGTCTTTGGCTTCTTTGCGGTTGTAGGCAAACGGTACGTTTACGCCTTTTTCCGCCAACATCATCGCTGTTGCCGCCGCCAAAATAATGCCTTTATAGGCTGGGCCGAACAGCATATCGAACTTCACGCCGCTGGCAATAATGGCTTCGGCGTAAAACTTCGCCAGCTGCAAAGTCGATGCGCCGTCATTGAACAAACCGGCATTGAAAAAATAAGGCGACTGACGGCCGGCCTTGGTCGTAAATTCGCCGAATTTCAACACGTTTTGTGCCAAAGCGAATTTGAGGAAGTCTTGACGGAAATCGGACATTTGGGTTCTCCCGAAAGATGTTGATTTATCAAAGAAACGATTATAAAGGATTCATGCGGAAAAATCAGGCCGTCTGAAAGCAGGTTCAACCCCGCTTTAAACCGACTTGCCCTATTCCCTTTCAAACCGACAAGGCGGCATTGCCGTCTTATCCCGGCAATCAAAACAGATTATTCCCGATGATACGGATGATTGTGCAAAATCGAAACGGCGCGATAAAGCTGCTCGGTCAGCAAAACGCGCACCATGCCGTGCGGCAAGGTCAGGCTGGAAAGGCGCATCATCATGTTTGCCTGCTGTTTCAATCGGTCGGTCATGCCGTCTGCGCCGCCGATAATAAAGCAGACGTGTTCGCCGTTTTGCTGCCAGCCTTTCAAATGTTGCGCCAATTCGACCGAAGTCGGCGCTTTGCCGCGCTCATCCAATACCACCAAAAACGCGCCCTGCGGTATGGCTTCCAACAGGCGTTTTTCTTCAGCCGCCATGCCCTGAGCCGCATTCACACCCGCACCGCGTTTCTCTGGCTTGATTTCTTTCAGCGCATAATTGACATCGCGCCCGAAGCGTTTGGCGTACTCGCCGACGGCTTCATCCACCCAACGCGGCATTTTCGTGCCGACAGCCAAGACGGTGATATTCATGGAGTATCCTTTGTTATCGAATTGTCGGTTGGGCATTATGGTCAAGCAAGTTCTCAACCTGTTCAAGCCATGGGAAACTGCCCGCGCAACCGACTGAAAATAAAAGGCCGTCTGAAAGCCGAATGTATCCCGTTCGGCTGTTTCAGACGGCCTTTCAATGATTAGCAGTGAACCAGTGTACCTTCGTTTTCGCCGGTTACCACGCGTTTGAGCGAGCCTTCTTTAGCAATGCCGAATACTACAATATTGAGCTTGCGTTCGCGGCAGAGGGCGAAAGCGGTGGCATCCATCACTTTGAGGTTTTTCAACAAGGCTTCGTCAAAAGTAATGGTTTCGTAGCGTGTTGCAGATGGATCTTTTTTCGGGTCTGCGGTGTACACGCCGTCAACGTTGGTGGCTTTGAGCATCACGTCGCAGTTCATTTCCGCACCGCGCAATGCAGCGGCAGTGTCGGTCGTGAAGAACGGGTTACCAGTACCGGCGGCGAAAATCACGACTTTGCCTTCTTCCAAATATTGAATGGCTTTAGGACGGGCGTAAGTTTCAGCGATTTGCTGCATGGAAAGTGCGGATTGTACGCGCGCTTTGATGCCCAAAGTTTCAAATGCGTCTTTGAGTGCCAACGCGTTCATCACGGTTGCCATCATGCCCATGTAGTCGGCAGTGGCGCGGTCCATGCTGCCTGCTTGTGCAGATACGCCGCGGAAAATGTTACCGCCGCCGACAACGATACCGACTTGCACGCCCATTCTCACGATTTCGGCAATTTCGCCGACAGTTTGAACGATGGTATCGTGATTGATGCCGAATGGATCAGAGCCCATCAGGGATTCACCGGAGAGTTTCAGTAATACGCGTTTGTATTTGATTTGCTGTGTCATGGGATACCTTGCTTTCTTGAATGTCGTCGGTCGGGGGTCGGGCCGTCTGAATTTTCAAACGGTCGGAATATTAATGATAGAGTGTGTCGGTTTATTATTGTTTTGGTTTTCAGACGGCCTGAATATTCGGCTGTCTTAAATTAGGTACCGTAAACGGTTTTCTCAAAAAAAAGCACCCTGATTCGTTTGGAATCTAGGTGCTTTCTTTTTCATAAGTGCCTTACACTTTAGCAGCGGCAGCAACTTCGGCCGCGTAGTCAACAACGGCTTTCTCGATACCGTCGCCTACTTTGTAGCGTACGAAGCTGATCACTTCAGTGCCGTTTTCTTTAGCGAATTGGGCAACAGTTTGGTCAGGGTTCATCACGAACGCTTGGCCGTTCAGAGTGATTTCAGCCAAGAATTTGCGGATACGGCCTTCAACCATTTTAGCGGCGATGTCGGCAGGTTTGCCTGAAGCGATAGCTTGTTCGGTGTAGATGTGGCGTTCTTTTTCAACGGTTTCAGCATCTACTTCGGCTTCGCTTACGCATTGTGGTTTAGCGGCAACGATGTGCATACCGATTTTGCGTGCTACGTCTTCAGAGCCTTTGTACTCAACCAATACACCTTCGGTAGCCAAAGCACCGTGGATGTAGGCAACCAGTTGGTTGGCGGTGTCGATCACTTGGAAGCGGCGAACAGACATATTCTCGCCCAATTTAGCGATGATGGCTTTGCGTTCTGCTTCAACCAGTTCGCTCAGTTCTTCAACGGTAGCCGGTTTTTTCTCGGCAGCAGTTTTCGCAACGAAGTTGGCAAATTCTACGAAGCCAGCGTCTTTAGCAACGAAGTCGGTTTCGCAGTTTACTTCAACCAATGCACCAACATTACCGTTGATTGCATAAGCCAATACGCCTTCGGCAGCAGTACGGCCAGCCAGTTTACCGGCTTTCGCACCAGATTTAATACGCAGGATTTCTTCGGCTTTGTCGAAGTTGCCTTCAGCTTCAACCAAGGCTTTTTTGCATTCCATCATGCCCAGGCCGGTAGCGGCGCGCAGGTCGGCAACCATTTTTGCAGTAATTTCTGCCATTTTGAATCTCCTAGATTTTTGGGAACACGGCCATTGCCGTGTTTGGAAATAGTGGCCGTCTGAAACAGAATTTCAGAACGGGATTTGAGAAAAGGGGCGTAACGCCCCTCTTCTGTGTACCGAATTACTCGGCAGCAGCTTCTTGGGCAGCGGCTACAGTTTCTTGCAGCGCTTGGTTTTTGCCTTCCAAAACTGCGTCAGCGATGCCGCGGCAGTACAGGCGGATAGCTTTAGCGGAGTCATCGTTACCAGGGATAACGTATTTCACGCCGTCAGGGCTGTTGTTGGTATCGACTACGGCGATAACAGGGATGCCCAGTTTTTCAGCTTCAACCAGAGTACCTTTTTGGTAGCCGGTATCGATAACGAAAATCGCGTCAGGCAGGCCTTTCATGTTTTTGATACCACCCAAAGAACGTTCCAGTTTTTCAACGTCGCGTTGCATTTCCAGAATTTCTTTTTTGTTGAAACCGCCTTCAGCAGCGTTTTCCAGAGCAGCAGTTTTTTCTTCCAGGCGTTTGATGGATTGCTTAACGGTTTTGTAGTTAGTCAGCATACCACCCAACCAGCGGTAATCAACGAAAGGCATACCGGCACGGGTAGCTTCTTCGCGGATGATGTCGCGGGCTTGGCGTTTGGTACCTACGAACAATACTGTACCTTTGTTGGCAACCAGACGACGTACGGCTTCTTGCGCCTCTTGGAACATCGGCAGGGTTTTTTCCAAGTTTATGATATGGATTTTGTTGCGCGCACCGAAAATGTATTGAGCCATTTTCGGGTTCCAGAAACGGGTTTGGTGACCGAAGTGAACACCGGCTTCAATCATCTGACGCATAGTAATTTGAGACATGTTATTTCCTTGAAAGGGTTAAAGAGCACACATTCAATCGCATAGAACTTGATAGGCGGCGCCTATTGTCAAGCACCCTTCGGCGAAAGTGGGCATAAGTTTTAAAAAATAAAAGAGTGTTTCCGAAATGGAAAACTTATGGATTATAGCGGATAAGAGGCCGTCTGAAAAGGGATTTTATACCTTTCCGTCCTGTTTTTCATCCGCCTGTACCGCCTTTTGGCGGGCCGCTTCAAACTCCGCCTGCTCCTGCCGTTTCATCAGGCGGTTGCGGCGGCGGATGGTCACAATGAATACCGTGAACACAGTGGGCAACACCGCCCAAAAAACCAAATAAATCAACGCGCGCGCAATACTCGGCTGCGCGGCGGAAAACATCACGGCAACAAAAAGATAGCCGATGGCGACAATGTGCCACATTGTGTGCGTCCTGTTTGAATGTTAACAAAATCGTTATAATCACAACATTCTACCGCAATCCCGAAAGGCCGTCTGAAAATGAGGAATCCCGACAAATCGGCATTACGCAAACAGTTCCGCCGCGCACGCGCCCAAATGAGCGCAGACGAGCGCAACGCCGCCACCGAAACCATCAGCCGCCTGCTCAAACCCTACATCAAAAAAGGACGGAAAATCGGAGTGTATTGGCCGATAGGCAAAGAATTGCGTTTGGACGGCTTTATCCGTACCGCACAAAAACGCGGCGCAAAACTCTACCTGCCCTATATCGAACCGAACACGCGGCGGATGTGGTTCACCCCCTATCCTGCCGACGGCGCAAAACAAGAACGCAAACGCGGCCGCGCCAAATTGAGCGTTCCCCAATTTACCGGCAAAAAAATCCGCGTCTACCAACTCAGCCTGCTGCTGGTCCCCATCGTCGGCATCGACAAACGCGGCTACCGCCTCGGACAGGCCGGCGGCTATTACGACGCCACCCTCTCCGCCACGAAATACCGCCTGCAAACCCAAACCCTAGGCGTAGGCTTCGGCTGCCAGCTGACCGACACCCTGCCGACCGAACCCCATGATATCCCCCTAAACGGCTTTGTCTCCGAACTTGGTGTATTGAAATTTAGAAAGCCTTGAGCGTGACAATCTATAGTAGCTTAGAGATTATCCCATCTCAAAATCATCAATTTATTAACAATACATATGCAGATAAATAGTCTTTTTCAAATTAACTTTACATTATAAAAAATAAATTTATGTATATGAAAATGATTGTTGCTCCTGTTCAGCTTAATCAATTTAAGAGCAACACCTTCTCATAATGAGAAGGTTGGATCTTTGCTTCTCCACCACAAGATTTAATAAACAAGGCAGTCTAAACATTTTTAGGTTATTTTCAATCTTGCTCCCACAGGCTTATCTACTCATGCCATAGGATTGTGATTGATCCAACTGCCTTTGCAGCACTTCATATTCAAACTTCTGTTCCGTTTGTCGAATGTTTTTAATACTCTCTTCAATCGATGTGGATCCAGCACTATTTACGTCCATAGTAGCCTTTATCAAAATAGGAGTAAGTTCGCCGATTAAATAGTGTCCATCCTTAATATTGAACAGTAGTTCTGCATTCCCTTTACCCATTGTTTTAGAATACCCCAAAGCAGCTAACGACATTGCAGCATTATTCATTGCCTCCTCATTCTTCGTTGGAAGGCCATGTTTTTCATGATATTCACCAAGTCGCTCTTTAATAGAATGGAAAAGTTTTTGTGCTGGCAGAGGCAAATCTTCAATTCTTGACAAACTCCCTTCGGCAACTGCCATCCGCTCCATCTCAAAATCCCGGCGGTTCTGCGACATTTTGTTCCAATCTCTATCTATGTTCTCCCTTGTCTTTTGGTACATCTCCATTATCGATACACCACTGCCAGACATATTTTTTTTCGGCTCCTCCAAACGGATGCCCAAATCGCCGTTTTTGAAGTTTTCGATTTTTAGACCGTTAACATCCAAAGTCCCCGTTTTTTTATTCCAGTCGTAAACTGTATTGCCGTCTCGGAAAATCGTACGGTCGTGTTCGGACAAATCGCGCACACCACCGTGCAACCTACGTCCGTCCAAAAACACTTCTCCTTTGCCGTCTTCATCACGGATAGTATCGTATCTGTCGGCACGGTAGGTGTCGTAACCTCTGCCCCCGTACAGCTCGTCTTTACCCTCATTACCAGCCAAAAGGTCATTGCCGTCCCCACCTTTAAGCTTATCGTCCCCACTGCCGCCCAGCATCCTGTCGTTCGATTTTGTCCCCGTCATCACATCATTACCCGCATCACCGTACATAGACGCACCGCCGTTCAGACGGGTAGTTGGTTTGCCGTGCAGTAGGCTTTGACGGTCGACCGCGCCGTTTGCATTGACGCTGTTGCCTCTACTATCGCCGAAAGTATCGTAATTTGCCATATGCTTGACGAAACCGACCATGTCTCTTTGCCTTAATCCTGCCTCGGCAAAATCTTTTTCAAAAGCGGTCCGGCGGTGCATAAAGAAGAGAATGTCGTTTTCGTAGTAAGACAACCTGACCGACCCGTTCGTACTCGGATACATCCCATACATATTTTCACGGGCAAGCAAATCTTTGACCTGCTCATAACTTTTACCTTTGACTTGGGGATAAAGACCGCCGCTGATATGGGTGTTGTACGCTCTGCCGTTGCGCCGCTCTTCGTAAGCGACCATACGCGCCTCGTTGTAAATCGCTTCGGCTTCGCCGTAGCCTCGGGCTTGGGCGTAGGATTTGGCAGTAAGGTAGTAATCAACCGATTTGGCTTGATTTTTACCTAATGCATGTCCAACTTCATGGGCTAAAATTCGGGCAGTAATGTATTGAGAATTTGGCTCAAAATAGATATTTCCTTTTTTAGGGCTGTAATAGGCACCTGAGCCTTTATTAGGAATTTCAAGAAAACTTTTCCCTTTCCCAATAAATTCATTGATTTGCGCAACCAATTCTTCATCAGCTTTTATCCTGTCCAACTCCGTCATGGTAGAATTAGGCATTCTTTTATTATGGAAACCAAGTTTCTTTAATTCAGCTTCTGCCTGTTGATTTAATATTATATTTGCCATAAAAACTCCTTAATTCATCGGACTCATTTCAAGATTGCTATAAAAAGAAAGAGCTAAAATAGCACCAGTACCTGAATTTGTAGCAATCATCTCTCTACCATTTTCTCTCCAATAATAATGAAACCGTTCTTTAATTGAATCACTTTCTTTTCTATCCACAAAGATTGTGTCCGTATAATAGGAATCTGGCATTTCATCTTCTGTAGGAACAGGAAGAAAAGCAGGAAAGGTATTCTCAGGAAAAATACTTCCTTTTTTTTCTCGATATTTTTTTGTCATTGATATGTATATATTTGTTTTATAAGACGTATGCTCGATAACAACATACATTCCAATTGGTGACTCTATATCTAAATACTTTGGCATCTCAGGGTAGCTGTCTATTACTGGAACTTTCCATATTTCTTTCAATTCTTCGGCATGCATCACATACAGACAGTCATCTTTAAACGCTGTTTCGTACATCTGTTTAATCAAATCATCACGACTTTCCACTTTATGCAACATTCTGCGGCAGCGATTTCGTACCTGTTCCATCATCGTTTCTTTCTTTACAGTTTGGGTATTTGGGGAATGTTCTTTGTTCCTACTACTACTTACTTGTTGAGTGCAGGAACTCAATAAAAAAACAGTTAATACGGCAGTTGACGACAGTTTCATGCATAGTCTCCTTTTTAGACTGTATATTTAAATAAATTTCTTCCGAGAAGTTTAGACAACTTTGATTTCTATTGCGCATCTTTAAACCCGCGTTTCAAATGCACCATCAGCAATGCGACGGCGGCAGGGGTCACGCCAGAAATACGGCTGGCTTGGCCGACGGTTTCGGGTTTGTGCTGGTTGAGCTTTTGCTGCACTTCGGCCGACAAACCTTTGACTTTGCTGTAATCGATATCCTCGGGCAGCTTTAAGGTTTCGATGTCGCGGCGGCTGTCGATTTCTTCGTTTTGGCGGTCGATATAGCCTTGGTATTTGACTTGGATTTCGACTTGTTCGACCACGCTGTCGGCAAGCGCGGCTTCAGGTTGTGCGTCGGGCAGGGTCATCAGCGCGGCATAGTCGAGGTTCGGGCGGCGCAGGAGGTCGTGCAGGTTGGCTTCTCGGCTGAGTTTTTGGCCGAATACGCGCAGTTGCTCTTCTTCGGCGAGTTTTTGCGGCGTGTACCACGTTGTTTTCAAACGTTGGATTTCGCGTTCGATGGCTTCGCGTTTTTCGTTGAACATGCGCCATTGTTCTTCACCCACCAAGCCGATTTTGTAGCCGTCTTCGGTCAGGCGCATGTCGGCGTTGTCTTCCCTGAGTTGCAGGCGGTATTCGGCGCGACTGGTGAACATTCGGTAGGGTTCGTTCACGCCTTTGGTGATGAGGTCGTCCACCAATACGCCGAGGTAGGCTTGTTCGCGGCGCAGCAGGAGCGGATCTTGTTCGCGGATGTATTGCACGGCGTTCGCGCCTGCGAGCAGGCCTTGTGCGGCGGCTTCTTCGTAGCCGGTCGTGCCGTTGATTTGTCCGGCGAAAAAGAGGCCTTGGATGGTTTTGGTTTCGAGGCTGGCTTTGAGGTTGCGCGGGTTGAAGTAGTCGTATTCGATGGCGTAGCCGGGGCGCAGGATATGGGCGCTTTCGAGACCTTTCATGCTGCGCACGAGCGCGATTTGAATGTCGAACGGCAGGCTGGTGGAAATACCGTTAGGATAGTATTCGTGGGTGGTCAGACCTTCGGGTTCGAGGAAAATCTGGTGGCTGTCTTTGTCGGCGAAGCGGTTGATTTTGTCTTCGATAGACGGGCAGTAGCGCGGGCCGACGCCTTCGATTTTGCCGGTAAACATGGGGCTGCGGTCGAAGCCTGAACGGATGATGTCGTGGGTTTGCGTGTTGGTATGCGTAATCCAGCAGGACACTTGGCGAGGGTGCATATCGGCGCTGCCGCGTACGGACATTACGGGAACGGGCGTGTCGCCGGGCTGTTCGGTCAGTTGGGAGAAGTCAATCGTGCGCCCGTCGATGCGCGGCGGCGTGCCGGTTTTCAGACGGCCTTGAGGCAGGTTCAATTCGCGTAAACGGCCGCCCAAGGATTTGGCAGCGGGGTCGCCTGCGCGGCCGCCTTCGTAGTTTTCCAAACCGATGTGGATTTTGCCGGACAAAAACGTGCCTGCGGTCAACACGACGGCGCGTGCTTTAAACTCCACGCCCATCGCGGTAACCACGCCGCTGATGCATTCGCCGTCGAGCGTGACGTCTTCGACGGCTTGTTGGAAAAGATCGAGGTTTTCTTGGTTTTCCAACATCTCGCGGATGGCGGCTTTATATAGGATACGGTCGGCCTGCGCACGCGTGGCTCGCACTGCCGCGCCTTTACTGGCATTCAAGCGGCGGAACTGGATACCGGATTTGTCGGTAGCCAACGCCATTGCGCCGCCCAATGCGTCGAGTTCGCGCACGAGGTGGCCTTTGCCGATACCGCCGATGGAGGGATTGCACGACATTTGACCGAGGGTTTCGATGTTGTGTGAGAGCAGCAGGGTTTGCGCACCCATGCGTGCGGCGGCAAGCGCGGCTTCGGTACCGGCATGGCCGCCACCGACGACAATCACGTCGTAGGTTTTGGGGTAAATCATGTAAGTCATTTTTATGTGTTCTGTAAAGGTTTCAGACGGCCTTTTGTTGATCAGGCCGTCTGAAAAATGGAATCAAATCTTAAAAAACCAAGCTTAAAAGGTATAGCCTGTTTCCAATTCGTCATCGCCGACCAATTCGACCAGCAACGCATAAAGCGGCGCCAAATCATTGTAACGGCGGGATACGCGACGCAGGTAGTTCAAGAAGCGCGGGATTTCAGGACGATATTTGTCTTTGCCGTCGCGGTAGTACAGGCGGGCAAAAATACCGGCTACTTTCAAATGGCGTTGTACGCCCATCCATTCAAACCAGCGGTAGAACTCGTCAAACTCGGCAGGCACGGGCAACTCGGCAGCGCGTGCTTTTTCCCAGTAACGGATGACCAAGTCCAATACAAATTCTTCTTCCCATTCGATAAACGCATCGCGCAGCAGCGACACCAAATCATAGGAAATCGGGCCGTAAAGCGCGTCTTGGAAATCCAATACGCCCGGACGACCTTTTGCCAGCATCAGGTTGCGGACGATAAAGTCGCGGTGGACATATACTTTGGGCTGAGCCAACAGGGGCGGCAGCAGCGTATCGACGGTTTGCTGCCACAACTGGCGTTGCTTGAAGGTCAGCTCGCGGCCTAATTCTTTGGCCACAAACCATTCGGGGAACAAATTAATCTCGCGCAGCATGACTTCGCGGTCGTATTCCGGCAATTTGCCGGGTTGGCTGGCTTTTTGCAGCTCGATCAGTTCGTCGATGGCTTCGAGCAGCAGGGCTTTATGGGCGGTTTCGCTGTTTTCCTGATTCATGGCGGTCAGGAATGTGGTATTGCCCAGATCGTTCAACACCATAAAGCCCAACGCTTCATCCACATGAAGCACCTGCGGCACATTGACCATGTTAAACAGTTTTTGCACTTTCAAATAAGGCGCAACACTCATCTTCTCAGGAGGCGCGTCCATACAGATAACGGTCTGGCCGTCTGAAAACGTTGCGCGGAAATAACGGCGGAAGTCGGCATCGGCTGCCGCAAAGCTCAATTCGAACGGCTGGTTCGGGTAAACAGACTCCAGCCAGTTTTGTAATTCGGTTTGTCGTTGCATAGCGGTATCGCAGAATTTCAGGTTACAATAACCGCTATTCTAACTGGCAAACCGATTTAAGGGGCGATTTTGGCTCGTTTATTTTCACTCAAACCCTTGGTACTCGCCTTAATTATGGGCTTTGGCGCAACAGCCGTGCGCGCGGAAGATGCTTCTGTTCCGCAGGCGGAAGACTATACCCCTGCCCACGCCGCCTCATCCAAACCGGCAAAAACCAGCCAAAGCGAAGCCGATCCGCTTTCCTTGGGCAGCACTTGCCTGTTTTGCGACCACGAAGATACCAAGCCGGCCGAAACTGCCGAAATAAAACGCAGCGGCGAGCCTGCCCTGCCCGCCGACTACACCCGCGTTAACGCCGATAAAATAGAAGGTCAGACCCAGGTCGGCGTCCGTGCCGAAGGCGACGTTATTGTCGAGCGCAATGCCGACGTTCTCAACGCCGATTGGGCGCAATACGACCAAGCCACCGATACCATTACCGCCGGCGACCGTTTTACCCTGTATCAAAACGGTTCGACCGTATCCGGCGACCAATTGGTTTACAACCTCAAAGACCAAACCGGTTCCGGCACTGCCGTACGCCTCAATACCGAACAAGGCGGCCGCCGCCTTCAAAGTGTCAGCGAAAAAGCCGAACTCAAAGGCAAAGGCCTCTACAAGCTCATCAATACCAAATTCAACACCTGTTCGCCCGGCGATGCCAGCTGGTATATCCAAGCGCAAAGCATCGAAGCCGATGAATCGACAGGCATCGGCGTGGCCAAACACGCTTCGCTGGTATTCGGCGGCGTCCCCGTCCTCTACACGCCTTGGGCGGACTTTCCCATCAACGGCAACCGCAAAAGCGGCCTGCTCGTTCCGACCATTGCCACAGGTTCAGACGGCCTTGAGCTGAGCCTGCCCTACTACTTCAACCTTGCCCCAAATTTGGATGCCACCATCCGCCCGGGCATTATCAGTAAACGCGGCGTGCAATTGGGTGGCCAAGTCCGTTATCTGCAACCGAATTACAGCGGCGAAGTCGATGGCGACTGGATGCCCAACGACCAAAAAAGCGTCCACAACAACCGCTACCAGTTCAAATGGAAACACCAGCAGCAGCTGAACAGCAAAATCAGCGGCGGCATCAACTACAACCAAGTTTCCGACGACGATTACTACCGCGACTTCTACGGCCGCGAAGACATCGCGCGCAACGTCAACCTTGACCGTCAGGCATGGCTTAATTACAGCGACAAACTGTTGGGCGGCAGCTTCGACGGCTCGTTGCGCGTACAAAAATACCAAACGCTTGCCAACCAAGACGGTTATAAAGACGAGCCTTATGCCATCATGCCCCGCCTGACCGGTCGTTGGCAAAGCCATCTCGGCAAAGCGCAACTCAACGTGTTCGGCCAATTTACCCGCTTTGACCACGACACCAAGCAAGACGGTAGCCGCGTGGTACTCTACCCGAGCATCAAATGGGACTTCCACAACCAATGGGGCTACATTCGACCTAAAGTCGGCGTGCATGCCACTTATTACAGCCTCAACAGCTTCAACGGCCAAAGCAGCCGCAATGTCAGCCGCGTCCTGCCGATTATCAACGTCGACAGCGGCCTGACTTTCGAGCGCAGGGCCCGGCTCTTCGGCGGGGAATACCTGCAAACGCTTGAACCGCGCCTGTTTTACAACTACATTCCGACCAAGTCCCAAAACGACCTGCCTAATTTCGACAGCTCCGAAAACAGCTTTACCTATTCGCAGCTGTTCCGCGAAAACCTGTATTCGGGCAACGACCGCATCAATTCGGCCAACAGCCTGACGCTAGCCACACAAAGCCGTATCCTCGACCCCAATACCGGTGCGGAACTCTTCCGTGCAGGTATCGGCCAGAAGTTTTATTTCAAAAAAGACAACGTCCTGCCTGACGGCAATGTCAGCAATTATCCGCGCAGCCAATCCGACTGGGTAGCCTTTGCACACGGCAACCTTACTCCGAGTACACGCATTGATTTGGACATCCACTACAACCAAAACCTAAGCCGTGCCGAGAGCTACGCCGCAGGGATTACCTACAACCCCGAACCCGGCAAAGTCTTAAGCGCGCGCTACAAATACGGACGCAACGAGCGCATTTATCTGCAAGCCAACGGCGACTATTTCTACGACAGGCTCAGCCAAATCGACCTTGCCGCCCAATGGCCGTTGAGTAAAAACCTGTATGCCGTTGCCCGTTACAACTACGAAATCGAAGCCAAAAAACCGCTGGAAATGCTCATCGGTGCAGAATACAAAAGCAACTGCGGCTGCTGGAGCGCAAGCTTGGTCGGCCAACGCTATGTTACCGGCGAAAACAGCCACAAAAACGCCGTATTCTTCAACCTCCAACTCAAAGACTTGAGCAATATCAGCAACAACCCATTCGAAAAACTCCGCTTAGCCATCCCCGGTTACAGCAAAACCAACGAGGTAGTCAAACAATGAACTTCAAACCCCTGATTCTCGTCGCCGCACTCACTCTCGCAGTAGGCGCACACGCCGCCCCTAAAGCCAAAGCAAGCAAAGCGCGTGCAGCCAAAGCAGCTGCCGTCAGCGCAACCACCATGCCTGCCGTACAAAGCGGCGTACATCTTTCAGACGGCATTGCCGCGGTTGTCGACAACGAAGTCATTACCCACCGTCAAGTAGAACAAGCCGTGGCACAAGCGCGTCAAACCATGCCTAAAGGCACACAAATGGACGCCAACGAGCTGCGCCAACAAGTTTTGGCACAAATGATCAACCAATCCCTGATCCTCCAAGCCGGCAAACGCCGTAATATCCAAGCAACCGATAGCGAAATCGAAGCCGTTATCGCGCACAACCCCAACATCAAAAATCCGTCTGCCGCCGTCCGTCAAGACATCGCCGACAGCATTATTGTTGAAAAAGTGCGCCAACAAGCCATCATGCAAAACAGCCGCGTGAGCGACTCCGAAGTGGCACGCTACATCGAGCAGGCCAAACAACAAGGCGTAACCCTGCCTGAAGCAGACCCTGTGCGCCAATACCATGCCCAACACATCCTCATTAAAGCCGACAACGACAATGCCGCCGTCGGCGCAGAAAGCACCATCCGCAAAATCTACTCACAGGCCCGCAGCGGCGCAGATTTCGGCGGTTTGGCACGCCAATACTCGCAAGACAGCAGCGCCGGCAATGGCGGTGATTTGGGCTGGTTTGCCGACGGCATGATGGTTGCCCCATTTGAAGAAGCCGTCCACAAACTCAAACCCGGCCAAATCAGCGCCCCTGTCCGCACCCAATTCGGCTGGCACATCATCAAGCTGAACGACGTCCGCGAAGCAGGTACACCTGAAGAGCGCCAACAAAACGCCGTCCGCCAATACCTGTCCCAACAAAAAGCACAACAGGCGACCACCAACCTCCTGCGCGAACTGCACAGCAGCTCATACGTTGACGTACGCTAATCGCGCGTATTGTTAAAAAGGCAGAAATCCGTACAATAAGGCCGTCTGAAATCCATTGTTCAGACGGCCTTTTCTCCTTTTACTTAAGCAACCCATTGATTAAAGCACCCCATCATGCCCATCCGTCCCAACTGGCAAACCGCTACCCTGCTGCAAGCCGAAGAAACCTCCATTACCTCCGCCCACACCGGCCGCACCTACCGCATTCAAGCCGCGACACTCGGCGAGCGTCCGGCAGGCGGCTATCCCGTGCTGTATATCCTTGACGGGGATGCCTTTTTCCCCGCCATCCTCAATATGGCGCAATCCCTGCTCATCAACCCCATCACCAAAAGCCATGCAGCCTGCCTGATTGTCGGTATCGGCTACACCGGCGGCACCATCCGCGACTTAAACCAACGCGCCCTCGACTACACGCCGCCGCTGCCCGACAACGCGCCCGAATCCGAACGCAAACAATACGGCCAAGCCGACCGCTTCAGCCGCTTTATCGATGACGAACTCTCCGCCCTGCTCAACAGCAAATACCGCATCGATACCCAAAACCAAGCCGTCTTCGGCCATTCGTTCGGCGCCTTGTACGGCCTCTATTCCCTGTTCACCCGCCCCGAACGATTCCGCCATTATTTGCTGGTTTCGCCGTCTATCTGGTGGCAAGACCGCCGCGTGCTCGATTGGCTGCCCGGCACATTGCCGCAAGGAATCGGCATCCGCCTCGGTGCAGGCGAACATGAAGGCAGAAACAACCGCCCCGACCAAACCAGCCGCGGCATGGTTGCACAAGCAAAAATCCTTGCCGGCACTTTGCACCACCTCGGCGCGGATGTCCGCTTCACCCTCTACCCCAACGCCAATCACGGCAACGCCCCGTTTTACGCCCTGACCGACTGCATCGAATATTTGCGCAGCGCATGGCAGCGTTAAAACAGGTTTGCCAAACATTGAGGCCGTCTGAAACGCAAACACCAAAGCGTATTGAACCTATTGGGTCAATTTAAAACCTCTAAAGTCCAATCAAAAAAGGCCGTCTGAAATCTATTGTTCAGACGGCCTTTGATATACGGTTTGCCAATCAGCCATTATCCCTGCTTTTTCCATTCCAAAGCCAAATCATACAGCACCTTTTTATTCTCGCCGGTAATCTTGGCGGCAAGCTCGGCAGCCTGTTTGGTTGGCAACTCGGCCGCAAGGATTTTCATGGTATTTTGTGCTGCCTCGGGCAAATCGCTGTGCTTCTCTTTCACGGCAGGGTGCAACACCAGCACCATCTCGCCGCGCGTTTGGTTGCTGTCGTTTTTGAGGGCGGCTTGGATTTCGGCAACCGTACCGCTGAGAAAGGTTTCAAACGTTTTGGTGATTTCGCGCGCCAAAGTCAAACGGCGTTCGGGGAACTGTGCAGCCATATCCGCAAGACTTGCTTCGATACGGTGCGGCGTTTCAAACATCACAATCGGAAAATCGGCTTCTGCCCATTTGGCCAGCAGCTTTTGGCGTTCGCCGGCCTTAGGCGGCAGGAAACCATTGAAGTAAAAATCGGATTCCGTCACACCAGCCACGCTCAACGCCCCCATGACCGCGCTTGCGCCGACCACAGGCACCACTTTAAATCCGGCTTCGCGCACGCGGGCGGCAAGTTTCGCACCGGGATCGCAAACCGCAGGGGTACCCGCATCCGAAACTTGGGCGACGCTCAGGCCGTCTGAAAGATGGGCGATGATTTTATCGGCCATTTGCTGCTCGTTGTGTTCACGAACGCTCACGAGTTTGCCCTGAATACCGTACGCACTCAAAAGCTGGGCGGTAACACGGGTATCCTCGGCGCAGATAATGTCGGCCTTTTGCAGAACGGCCAGCGCGCGCAGCGTTATGTCGGCTAAATTGCCGATGGGTGTGGCGACAACGTATAATGTCTGTTTTTCGATGCTGTCGACGGCTTTTTGCAGGTGTTTTGTGTACATAGATTCAAGGCCGTCTGAAACGGCGTCTCTTTAAAAACAATGATTATATAACGGGTAAACTTTTCATGCGCTTAAACCACAAACAGGGGGCGGCGGCCGAAGATGCGGCGCTGGCATTCCTGCTGGACAAAGGCTGCTCGCTGTTGGCGCGGAACTGGCATTGTGCCTACGGCGAAATCGATTTAATCGTCAAAAACGGCGGTACGATTGTGTTTGTTGAAGTAAAATACCGCAAAAACCGAGGTTTCGGTGGTGCCGCATACAGCATCTCGCCGTCCAAATTATTGAAATTGCAACGAAGTGTAGAGTATTATCTGCAAAAGCACGGGTTAAACCATGCGCCCTGCCGCCTAGACGCGGTACTGATCGAGGGCGACGGCCCGCCCGAATGGATTCAAAATATTACAGGTTAACCTCATGAAAACATTACAAGAACGCGTTTCCGCACATTTTGCCGAGAGCATCCGCGCCAAGCAGGAAGCTGAAAAAGTACTAGTCGAGCCGACTGCACAGGCTGCCGAGCTGATGCTGCAATGCCTGATGAACGACGGCAAAATCCTGGCCTGCGGCAACGGCGGTTCGGCTGCCGACGCGCAGCACTTCGCCGCCGAAATGACCGGCCGTTTTGAAAAAGAACGCATGGAATTGGCTGCTGTCGCGCTGACGACGGACACTTCCGCCCTGACCGCCATCGGCAACGACTACGGTTTCGACCACGTATTCAGCAAACAAGTGCGCGCGCTCGGACGTGCCGGCGACGTATTGGTCGGCATCTCCACCTCCGGCAATTCCGCCAACGTCATCGAAGCCATCAAAGCGGCACACGAACGCGACATGCACGTCATTGCCATGACCGGCCGCGACGGCGGAAAAATCGCCGCCATGCTCAAAGATACCGACGTTTTGCTCAACGTCCCTTATCCGCGCACTGCCCGCATTCAGGAAAACCATATTTTGCTGATTCACGCCATGTGCGACTGCATCGACTCCGTCCTGCTTGAAGGCATGTAACCCTTTCTTTTCAGACGACCCCCTTAAAGGCCGTCTGAACACCCAACCGTCCATACCCAAGGAAAAGGATATGAAGAATATCAAACGCTACGCCCTCCCCGTTCTGACTGCGACCCTCTTGAGCCTGAGTCTGAGTGGCTGCGTCGGCGCACTGATCGGCGGTGCAGCCGTCGGCACCAAATCTGCCGTCGACCGCCGCACCACCGGTGCGCAAACCGACGACAACGTTATGGCCCTGCGCGTCGAAACCACCGCACGCTCCTACCTGCGCCAAAACAACCAAGTTCAAGGCTACAAGCCCAAACTGAACGTTGTCGGCTACAACCGCCACCTGCTCCTGCTCGGCCAAGTGGCTACCGAAGGCGAAAAACAATTTGTTGAACGCATCGCCCGTTCCGAACAAGCCGCAGAAGGCGTGTACAACTACATCACCGTTGCCTCACAAGCGCGTTCGCTCGGCGATGTGACTAACGATACCTGGGGCACATCCAAAGTCCGCGCCACCCTGTTGGGCCTCAGCCCGGCCACCCAAGCACGCGTCAAAATCGTGACTTACGGCAACGTAACCTATGTGATGGGCATCCTCACGCCTGACGAGCAAGCCCGCGTGACCCAAAAAGTCAGCACGACCGTTGGTGTACAAAAAGTCGTGACCCTCTATCAAAACTACGTTGCCAACTGATTCACAGGCAACTCAGGCCGTCTGAACATTCAGACGGCCATTCCTCCAATAATTACCTGCCACATCATGTCCAAGAATAATAAAACCCCTTTCCAACTTAAGCCCAAACACCTAATCCGCGCTTTATTCCTTGTCAGCTTTATCGCCGTCGCTGCCCTTGTCGCCGGTGTATTCAGTACCCTAAACTCCGGCAAAACCGACGTACCCGAAAAAAGCCCTACCGAACAAACCGACACACGCATTGAAGTTTGGCGCCCCAACGGCACTGTCGAACCTGAAACCGTTCAGCCTACCAAAGACAGCGACGCAAAAACCGCCTCCGGCAATCCTGTCGTCCCACAGAACGAAAAAAGCGACAACGCCGAAGAAGGTGCAAAAAACGACCGTCCTGCCGCACACCGCGGCAAACGCACAGAAAACAAACGCGCCGAAACCGACAAATCAGAAAAAACACAATCCGACAACAGCAGCCCTGCCGCTCAAAACACACCTCAAGCAGACAGCCAGCCGGTAGCAAACAAAGCCGCAGACAGCAAACCGGCCACACAAGCAGTAGAAAACAAACCGGAAAAAGCCAAAGCCCCCGAGTCCAAACCGACTCCGAAAGCCGAGCCTGAGGCCAAACCACAAGCCAAACCGCGCAATAAAGACAATCTCGACAACCTGTTTTAAACAGACGGCACACCCGTCCCGTTCAGACGGCCTCCATGCCGTCTGAAACAAGAAGGAAACCTCATGGACAAAGTCATCATCAAAACCCCCGAAGAAATCGAAAAAATGCGCGAACTCGGCCGCTTGGTCGCCGAAGCCCTCGATTACATCGGCCAATTCGTCAAACCCGGCGTAACCACCAACGAAATCGACAAACTCGTTTACGACTACCACGTCAACGTTCAAGGCGGTTATCCGGCCCCCCTCAACTACGGCAACCCGCCCTACCCGAAATCCTGCTGCACTTCCGTCAACCACGTCATCTGCCACGGTATTCCCGATGACAAGCCACTGAAAGAAGGCGACATCGTCAACATCGACCTGACCATCAAAAAAGACGGCTTCCACGGCGACTCCAGCCGTATGTTTACCGTCGGCAAAGTCTCCCCGATTGCCCAACGCCTGATCGACGTGACCCACGCCTCCATGATGGCGGGTATCGAAGCGGTCAAACCCGGCGCCACCCTCGGCGACGTCGGCTATGCCTGCCAACAGGTTGCCGAAAATGCCGGCTACTCCGTCGTACAGGAATTCTGCGGACACGGCATCGGCCGCGGTTTCCACGAAGCGCCGCAAGTGGTCCACTACGGCCGCAAAGGCGAGGGCCTCGTCCTCAAACCAGGCATGATTTTCACCATCGAGCCGATGATCAACCAAGGCAAACGCCATCTGCGCATCCTGAACGACGGTTGGACAGTGGTCACCAAAGACCGCTCCCTCTCCGCCCAATGGGAACACGAAGTTTTGGTTACCGAAACCGGCTACGAAATCCTCACCATCAGCCCTGCCAGCGGTAAGCCTTAACCTTGAAAAAACCTTCAGGCCGTCTGAAAATACAGATTCAGACGGCCTGAAATTTATTCGCATTCTCAACTTAGGAAACCGAATAAAAACTCGAAATTAAGTTTTTATCCAAATTGAATTGTTTAATTATGTAAAAATTTGCTTACGCCATATTTAAGATAAACGCATAATTTGATGATTTATATAATGAAAATTTACCGAAATAATGAATTAAGAAATATTTACACAAATTATGGCAGACAGCGGAAAACTTCTTTCGAATATACTGTCTAATTATCTAGATCAGTCATTTGCAATACGCCCACATATCACCCCAAAAGCCTACAGGAAAGGGATGCCGGCATTCTTGCAGACCTATTTTTATGCCTAGAGGCATGCAACAAATACCACAATAAGGAAGATTCATGAAATCGTTCGAAAAAATTGAAAACATCCGCGATATCCGTAAAAAACTCGGCCTGAACCAAATGGACTTCTGGAGCCGCATTGGTGTGACTCAATCCGGTGGTTCCCGTTACGAATCCGGCCGCAATATGCCTAAACCTGTACGCGAATTGCTGCGTTTGGTACACATCGAGCGCGTAGATTTGGCTAAAGTAAACCGTGACGACTTGGCCGTTGCGTCCCTGCTGAAAAACCGCGATCCTGAGTTGTACGCTTCTCTGAAAAAAGAAGCCAAAGCCGACAACAAAGGCAAATAATCAAACCATTCAAAAAGGCCGTCTGAAATTCGTTTTCAGACGGCCTTTTTACTTTCTACACTCTAAGGGCGTGTCGCATATATGCCCTTTTTCATTTACGGCTGATACTGTTTGAAATAGTCCAACACTGTTTGCGGCAGCCATTGCAGATTCAGACGGCCCCGATCGCGGCTAACGAAGCCGACATGACCGCCGTATGCCGGTTGCAGCAGCGTAACGGCCGAGGACACGTCCCGCCCGGTCGGCAGGGCTTCCGGCGGCAGGAAAGGGTCATTGACGGCATTGAGCAGCAGCAGCGGCGTCTCCACGCCTTTCAGAAACGGTTTGCAAGAATTGCGGCGGTAGTAATCGTGGCGGTCGGCAAAACCGTGTAACGGCGCGGTAAAGCGGTCGTCAAAATCGCCAAGCGTTTTGCAGTTTTGCTGGCTTAAGGCCGCCTGAAACCGGGGAATCGCCTGGGCTTTCGGCAACAGCGAATTTAAAAAATAGCGCGTGTAAATCAAGCGCGTCATGCCCTGATCAAAACGCGTACCTGCCGCTACCGCATCAACCGGTGCGGAAACGACGGCAGAAGAGCGCGGAACGGCATTGCTGCCCTGCTCGCCCAAATATTTGGCCAGGGCATTGCCCCCCAAAGAAACGCCGACGGCATAGATGGTTGAATAGCGTTGTGCCAGCGTGTTGAGCATAAAGGCGATTTCGGGCGTATCGCCTAGGTGGTAGAACACGGGCGCGGTGTTTTCTATGCCGCCGCAACTGCGGAAATGGGCAACCACGCCGTTCCAACCGCGCTGCTGTACGGCTTTCATCAACTCGACCGCGTAATGGCTCTCGCTGCTGCCTTCCAGTCCGTGGAACAAAACCACCAACGGCGCATCGGGGTCGGCACTGTCGACAAAATCGTAGGCAACTTGGGTTTTGCCGGTACTGTCGGGCAGAAGCTCGCGGCGGTAGTCGGGCGCCTTGCCTTGCAGCAACTTGGCAAATAGAGTGTCGGCATGGCCGTTTCTGAGCCAATAAGGCGTGTTGGGTGAACGTGTATTCATAATTCGTTTCTTCTATTTTTCAGACGGCCTGAAGATGAGCATATACACCAACAAGGCAGTCAGCGTGCCGTTGGTCCAGCCTGCCCAAACGTCGGTGGGATAATGCACGCCCAAATAAATGCGCGAAAACCCGGTCAACAGGGCAAAGGAAATACCGCCTATCCAAGCGGCGCGGCGGTAGCGCGTGCGGCGG
This sequence comes from Neisseria sp. P0014.S009, assembly GCF_051958155.1. Lineage (NCBI taxonomy): Bacteria > Pseudomonadati > Pseudomonadota > Betaproteobacteria > Neisseriales > Neisseriaceae > Neisseria > Neisseria sp. P0014.S009. Next base: position 28,686 of record NZ_JBQCVS010000006.1, read on the forward strand.
CAAAGCAATATCAGCATGACGGCAATGGCGGCGGAAAACGTACTGTGGCCGCTGGGGAAGGAAAAATTGCTCTCTTCAATCAGGCGCGGCCAAAGCAGCGGACGTTCGCGGGCAAACCAAACCTTCACAATCAGCATGTTCAAAGTCGGCACCAATGCCGCCAACACGCAAAACAGTGCTTCGCGCTTCTTATCGGCAAAATACAGGGCTGCAGCGACTGCACCGATCAGCGGCACGGCAATCGCGGTTTTGCCCAGATAGTGCAACACGGTGGCAATCGGGTCAAACCATGTTCCTGCGTGGGCATGGACGGCGTGCATCAGCGGCGGCTCAAAAGCAAAGCCGCCATATTGCGCCAGCCAAATGCCGATGATGAGGGTCGGCGGCAAAAACAGCAAAGAGACAAAAGTCAGTGCGCGTCTGGATTGGGCTGGGGATAAGTGCATTATTCCACCGTTTCTTTCAAAGTCGCGCCAATCGCCTGCAAACCCTGCAACGCATCTTCCCACGCAGCATCCAACAAGCGGCAGGCCTCGCCTTCCGCTTTGATGCCGAATTCGATATGCGGCGGAGTATAACGGCCGTCTGAATCGGTACGGCCCACGGTGGGCAGACTGTACGAACGAACACCGGCGTAGGTACGCTCAAGATGTTCCATAATCGGCGTAATGCGCGATTCGGGTTGGTCGAACACATACACGCTACGGCTGCCGCGTTCGGTTTGGTTGAAGCGGTCGGCGTAATAAGTTTCCAATACCCACTCCGCCATCGGGTGCGCCATCACGGGGAAACCGGGGAAGAAATAATGCTCGCGGATGGAAAATCCGGCGATGTTGTTAAACGGATTGGGCACCAATTCCGCGCCCTCGGGAAAATCCGCCATCTTCAGGCGTTGGGCGTGTTCCGGCGAATCAAGCGGCTCGCCGCGTTTCCGGGTCACGCCTTCGATAAACTTGGCGGCTTCAGGATGGCGGACGACAGGCAAATCCAAAGCGGCCGCTGCGGCTTGGCGTGTGTGGTCGTCAGGCGTAGAACCGATACCGCCGGTCACAAAAGTCGGCAGGCCGTCTGAAAAACTGCGGCGCAGTTGTTTGACCAGCAAATCGGGCTCGTCAGGCAGATATTGCACCTGATTGAGCTTCAGCCCGTGCGATTCCAATAAGGATTTGAAAAAGGCGAAATGCTTGTCTTGACGGCTGCCATGCAGGATTTCGTCGCCGATGATGATGAGGTTAAAAGCGTTCATGATGAGGTTTCTTTAATACGGCCCTCCGAACATTCAGACGGCCTAATTGCTGACAATGTATTCCATTTATAAGATAATGGTTTCAACTTTTCAAGTCTGGAGGAATCCCAATGAGCCAAAACCATACCATTTTACAAAATCTCCCCGTCGGTCAAAAAGTCGGCATCGCCTTCTCCGGCGGTCTTGATACCTCTGCCGCACTGTTGTGGATGAAACTCAAAGGCGCGCTGCCTTACGCCTACACCGCCAACCTCGGCCAACCTGACGAAGACGATTACAACGCCATTCCTAAAAAAGCGATGGAATACGGTGCAGAAAACGCCCGCCTGATCGACTGCCGCGCGCAGTTGGCACACGAAGGCATCGCTGCCATCCAATGCGGCGCGTTCCACGTTTCCACCGGTGGCATCGCCTACTTCAACACCACGCCTCTGGGCCGCGCCGTTACCGGCACCATGCTCGTTTCCGCCATGAAAGAAGACGATGTAAATATCTGGGGCGACGGCAGTACCTACAAAGGCAACGACATCGAGCGTTTCTACCGCTACGGCCTATTGACCAATCCGGCGTTGAAAATCTACAAACCTTGGCTCGACCAACAATTTATCGACGAACTCGGCGGCCGTCACGAAATGAGCGAATTTCTGATTGCCAACGGCTTCAACTACAAAATGTCGGTTGAAAAAGCCTACTCTACCGACTCCAATATGCTGGGTGCCACCCACGAAGCCAAAGACTTGGAATTCCTCAACAGCGGCATCAAAATCGTTAAGCCCATCATGGGCGTTGCCTTCTGGGACGAAAGCGTCGAAGTCAAACCCGAAGAAGTCAGCGTACGCTTTGAAGAGGGCGTGCCGGTTGCATTGAACGGCAAAGAATACGCCGACCCCGTCGAACTCTTCCTCGAAGCCAACCGCATCGGCGGCCGCCACGGCTTGGGCATGAGCGATCAAATCGAAAACCGCATTATCGAAGCCAAATCGCGCGGCATCTACGAAGCCCCGGGCATGGCATTGTTCCACATCGCCTACGAACGTTTGGTGACCGGCATCCACAACGAAGACACCATCGAACAATACCGCATCAACGGTCTGCGCCTCGGCCGCCTGCTCTACCAAGGCCGCTGGTTTGACAGCCAAGCCCTCATGTTGCGCGAAACCGCCCAACGCTGGGTTGCCAAAGCCATTACCGGCGAAGTTACCCTCGAGCTGCGCCGCGGCAACGACTACTCGATTCTGAACACCGAATCGCCCAACCTGACCTACCAACCGGAACGTCTAAGCATGGAAAAAGTCGAAGACGCAGCGTTCACACCGCTCGACCGCATCGGCCAACTGACCATGCGCAACCTCGACATCACCGACACCCGCGCCAAACTGGGTATTTACTCGCAAAGCGGTTTGTTGTCCTTGGGCGAAGGCTCCGTATTACCGCAATTGAATAATAAGGAGTAGAATAAGGGGGCTTTAAAGCCCCCTTATTTTCAAGGAATAAAATGAAAGAATATAAAGCCGTCATTTATCAAGAGAACCTGCTGTCCAGTTTGGTTTTCGGCAGCGCCAAAATCAATCCGGTCAAATTCAGCGATTTCCTCAACAGCCACGCTTCGCAAGGCTGGAAGGTCGTTACCATGGAAAAAGACCAGCGCCGCATGCTGCTGTTTTTCGTGCGTGAAGCCTACGTCGTCATTTTGGAAAAAGAACGTGTTTAAACTCGGCGTCTATGCCTGTCTCGGATTGTTCGTCGGCTGGGTGTTGCTCTTGATTTTGCAACTTTGGTTTTCCTTCGTCGATGCCGATTTGTTTCTCAAAATCACCCTGACCATGGCAGGTCTTTTCATTATCATTCTGGCCAGCTTACTGGTCATCAGCCAGTATTTTGCCGAAAAGAAAATGAAAGACGACGGATTTATCAACTGATACCGCTTTAAAAACACCTTATTTTGAAAACTTAACGCAACATCCTTGTTTCATAGACAAGGCCGTCTGAACTGTAAGTTTCAGACGGCCTTATTACCCTCCTTAAAGCTAACGAATATCATGAAATTCTTTTCCCACTTTTATCTTGAAAATCATATGTATTTCAACGACTACTTGAAATACGTCCTGATTTTCGCCGCCCTCGTCATCCTCTTGCTCGCCGTATCGCAATACCTGCGCCACCGCATGGACACCAAATACCGCGACCTGAGCATTATTGCGCTGCTGTTGCTTATCCTCATCTGCGGCACGCAATATCTTTCATACAGCGAGCGTCAAAACTTTGCCGCCGATACTTCGCGCATGGTGGGTTTTCTCAATGCCTTGATTGAAAACCAAAAAGTTGAAAAACAAGATATCATCGTCAACAGCACGCGCCTGTTCAACGGCATGATTATCGGCATCAAAAACCAATACTACGAAGTACATTTCAATCAAGACTTCTCCGCCTACACGCTGACGCCCATCAATTTGGTCAACAACAATATCGAACTCATCGATAAAGAATAACAGGATACACACATGGAAGCATACTCCCTGCTCGCCCTCAAACTACTGATGGGTATTTTAGGTTTGATTTTGCAAATCAACCTCTTAGGTAAAGGTAACCTCGCGCCGACCTCCGCCATGGACCAAGTGCAAAACTATGTACTCGGCGGCATCATCGGCGGCGTGATTTACAGCGACAGCGTCGGCCTGTTGCAATTTTTCCTCGTGCTGATTTTGTGGACGCTGTTGGTCTTGAGCCTGAAATTCATCAAAAACCACAACCGCTGGGTCAAATCCGTAATTGACGGCAAATCCGTCTGGGTTATCGTCAACGGCAAAATCCAAACCGATGAATGTATGAAAAACGGCATCAGCGCACACGACCTCATGTTCAAACTCCGCGCCGCCGGCATCTACGAAATCTCTGCCGTCAAACGCGCCGTGATGGAACAAAACGGCCAGCTCGCCGTCATTAAGTACGGCGACGAAAGCCTGCGCTATCCGCTGATTACAGACGGCCAAGTCGACCCCGACATCCTCGAAATCATTAAGCGTGACGAAGAGTGGCTGCAACAAGAACTCGACCGCCTCCACCTTGAAGCCTCGCAAGTCTATATCGGCGAATACATAGACGGAAAATTGGTGGCACACCGTTATCCTTCTTGATTTGAAAATAGCAGGCCGTCTGAAACCTTGTTTTCAGACGGCCTTTTTGTATCCGGTGCAAATACTGTTTTTTAATCGCGATATTCAAACGTTGTGCCCAAAAATTGAGCCAGTGCGGAGACGTGGGAATGTCGGGGGTCTTTGACGGCGGTCAGCAACAAGATATTGCCATGCTGTTTTTCCAAATCCAGCAGCCGCTTGATGGCGGCCTGCTCGGCATCGCCTTGCAGCTCTTCGTGATAACGGCTGACAAAACCGTCAAAATTTTGAGCCGGATTTTCATGATACCAGCGGCGCAGGTTTGCGCTGGGTGTAATGTCTTTCAGCCAAAGCGTAGTGGCGAAAACTTCTTTATGGACGCCGCGCGGATAGAGGCGGTCAATAAAGACGGCGGTTTGTTTAGAATCGGGTTGATAGGCGTAAATGCGCTGTACGGTAAACATTTTTTCTCGTCTCCAATGGATTCAGGCCGTCTGAAAATTCAGACGGCCTGATGTTTTTTAGGGTTTAGAACAGTTTTTTAACTTCGGCTTCGATGTCGTCGGCACGCATAAAGGTTTCGCCGATCAGGAAAGTATGCACGCCGTGGCCGCGCATGAAATCGACGTCTTCTTTGTTGCGGATGCCGCTTTCGGTGACAACGGTTTTGCCGTTTAATTCGGGCAAGAGGTCGAGGGTTTGTTGCAGGCTTACTTCAAACGTACGCAGGTTGCGGTTGTTGACGCCCCACAACGGCGTGGTCATGTTGCGGCATTTTTCCAGCTCGGACGCATCATGCAATTCCAACAATACGGTCATGCCCAATTCGTGGGCAACGGCTTCAAAACGCTCAAGCTGCCCGGCTTCCAGTGCGGCGGCAATCAGGAGAATTGCATCCGCACCCCACGCGCGCGCCTGATAGATTTGGTATTCGTCGATGATGAAATCTTTACGCAAGACCGGCAACGCCACAGCCGCACGCGCCTGTTTCAAATATTCGGGCGAGCCTTGGAAGTAAGGTTCGTCCGTCAACACGGACAAGCAGGCCGCGCCGGCTTTTTCATAGGCGGCGGCGATTTCGGCAGGATGAAAATCAGGGCGGATCAGGCCTTTGCTCGGGCTGGCTTTTTTGACTTCGGCAATAATGGCAGGCAGATTCTGCGCGTGTTTTGCACGGATCGAGCCGATAAAGCTGCGAACCGGCGCGGCTGCCTGCGCTTGGGCTTTGATGTCTTCCAAGGAAACGGCGGCTTTTTGGGCGGCCACTTCTTCTGCTTTGGTGGCAAGGATTTTGTTGAGAATATCGGTCATGGCGTTTTTCTACTGAGCTGATTTTCGGGTTTGAATCGTGCAACATGCCGTTGCCGATTAGGTTTCAGACGGCCTGAATGCCGTTATTTTAATGGTTTGAAAAAAGGCGGGCAAGAATGCCCGCCTTTGTGCTTGCTTCAATTAGTGGTGGATGCCCAAAACGGTCGCGTTGTGGCTGATGATTTCGTCTGCCAAAGACGGATTGTCGTTCAGCTTGATGCCGTAACCGGGCACCAATTCTTTCAGACGGCCTGACCATGATTCGGCATGATCGGGGAAGCATTGGTGAACAAGTCTGATCATCAGCGGAACTGCTGTCGATGCACCGGGAGACGCGCCCAGCAATGCGGCCAGCGAGCCGTCGGCATGGGCGACGATTTCGGTACCGAATTGGAGTACACCGCCTTTTTTCGGGTCTTTTTTGATGATTTGTACGCGTTGACCGGCGGTAATCAGTTCCCAATCGTCAGGATTGGCTTCCGGATAATACTCTAAGAGCGAAGTGAAGCGTTCTTCTTTGGTTTTGCGCAATTCGCCCAAGAGGTATTTGGTCAGCGGCATATTAGCCCAACCGGCGCGGAGCATAGGATAAAGGTTGTCCATGTGGATGGACATCGGCAAATCCATGAGCGAGCCTTGTTTGAGGAAGTTGGGGCGGAAGCCTGCATACGGGCCGAACATCAAATGGCGTTGACCGTCCACGTTGCGGGTATCCAAATGCGGAACGGACATTGGGGGTGCGCCGACGGAGGCTTGGCCGTACACTTTGGCGTTGTGTTGCGCGGCCGTTTCGGGATTGCTGTTGCGGAAGAAGAGGCCGGAAACCGGAAAGCCGCCGTAGCCTTTGCCTTCGGGGATACCGGATTTTTGCAGCAGGGTCAGTGCGCCGCCGCCTGCGCCGAGGAAGACGAAACGGGTGCGGAGTGTCAACGGGTCGTCATCGTCTTTGGTGCTGCTGGTTTTCAGCACCCATGCGCCGTCCGATTCGCGGTTGAGGTCGTCGACATGACGGTTGAATTTGATTTTTACGCCTTTGTCGCTCAAGTATTTGACCATCTGGCGGGTCAGGCTGCCGAAATCGACGTCTGTGCCTTCGGCGGAGTAGTTGGCGGCGATGGATTGGTTTTCATCACGGCCGTTGACAACCAGCGGCGCCCATTCGGCAATTTTGGAGCGGTCGGTAGAAAACTCCATTTTTTCAAAGAGTTTTTGGTTTTTGAACACGTCGAAACGTTTTTGCAGATAACTGCAATGGTCGGCGTTCATCACCAGCGACATATGGGGGACGGAATTGATGAAAGTGCGGTCGGTCAGTTTGCCTTCTTCGACCAAAGTCGCCCAAAATTGGCGGCTGATATGGAATTGTTCGGCAATATTGAGGGCGCGGGTCGGATCGATCGTGCCGTCGGCAGTCAGGGGCGCATAGTTCAATTCACACAGCGCAGAGTGTCCCGTACCGGCATTGTTCCATGCATTTGATGATTCCAACGCTACATCTTCCAAGCGTTCGATCAGGGTGATTTCCCAAGATGGTTCGAGTTCTTTGAGCAATACGCCCAAAGTGGCGCTCATAATGCCGCCGCCTACTAATACGACATCGGTTGCTTCAGCCATGGTTTTACTCCTACTAAAGTCAGGCATGGTTTGCCTTGTGGTTATCTATCATTATAAACAACTGATTTCATAGGAATTATTTTGTATTTTTGTTGTGTGTGAAACTTTTTTGCCTGCTGAGTTTCCGAGCGTAAATGGCGGAAGGCAGTTTCGGTTTGGGTTCCAGATTTCAGGTCTTTATAATATGTTATTGAGAATTTAGTAGATTTTACGGAGAAATGCAAAGATTTTCTGTTCGGTTCATATAAAAATAAGAGATTATGCCGTCTGAAAACGTTTTCTTAACCTTTATCTGCCAACGTTTGCCAAGAAAAAAGAATTTTTCATTTCTTTTTTAATTGACCGTTTTTGTCAGCAATTTCAGCGCTAACAAACGTGAATCAACCGCCAATCTGCTATCATTTCGACTTATCCCACAACAAGGCAAGCCGCCATGTACCTGACTCAAGAAAAGCCCTACCGCCCCCTATTGGTCGCACTGATGTTCCTCACCCTGCCGCTGGCGATGATATTGCACAATATCGTGCAAATCGCCTTTTCAGACGGCCAAGGCCTGCTGGTCACGGTCAAAGACGGCTCGTGGGCATGGCAAAGCGGCTGGCAGGATTCCGTTACATGGTTTGTCTGCGGCATGTTTGCCTTCCTCAACCTGCCAATTGCCGGTGGACTGACCAAGCTGGCGTATAAAAAAATGATGCGCCGGTATTCGCGTTACGCCATCTTCCTTGCCGGTGTAGCAGCGTGTGCCTCGGCGGCGGCAGGCTTGATTTTTGAAGCCATCTTAGGCAATGCCGCATTGGCCGGTATGCGCGGACAAGGCGTGTTCTACTACACCCTCTCCGTGTGGATTATCGCCATGCTGACCCTGCCCAAACAGCTCACGCGCGCTCCGGAGCAGCCCATCGTCTTTCACAAGATGAAACGTTGATTCAACAGGCACAAACATTTTCAGACGGCATGCTTTCCGTTACCATTACATCCAACGCGTTTTAACCAATAAGGAATAACAAATGAATCAGGCGCAACAGCTCCGCGACGGCATACAGGCACTGGGTTTGGACATCGACGAAGCCAAACAAGCCAAACTGCTAGACTATGCCGCCCTGCTGCAAAAGTGGAACAAAACCTACAACCTGACCGCCCTGCGCGATCCCGCCCAAACCGTCAGCCATCATCTGCTCGACAGCCTGACCCTCTTGCCCTACATCGAACACGCCCAAACCATGCTCGACGTCGGCTCCGGCGGCGGACAGCCCGGCATACCCACCGCCATCTGCCGCCCCGACCTCGACATCACCCTCCTCGATGCCAACACCAAAAAAACCGCCTTTCTGCAGCAAGCCGTCATCGAACTCGGCCTTAAAAACGTCCGCGTCATCAGCGGCCGCGTAGAAGTCGCCGCCGACTGCCGAGCCGACGTCATCACCAGCCGCGCCTTTGCCGAACTCGCCGACTTCGTCAACTGGACAGAGCACCTCATCAAAGACAGCGGCTACTGGGCGGCCATGAAAGGCGTATATCCGCAAGAAGAAATCGACAAACTGCCCGAAAGCGTCGCCGTCGAAAAAGTCGAAGCATTGCACGTCCCCCAACTCAATGCCGAACGCCATATCGTCATCATCCGCAAAAAGGCCGTCTGAAAATAACCCAAGCATACCGAATAACGGTACAATCCAGCCATCCACACTTAACACGACAGCAAAGCACATGAGCGCACAAATCCTCGCCGTCGCCAACCAAAAAGGCGGAGTCGGCAAAACCACCACCACCGTCAACCTAGCCGCCTCCCTAGCCTCAAAAGGCCGCCGCGTCCTCGTCGTCGACCTCGACCCCCAAGGCAACGCCACCACAGGCAGCGGCATCAACAAAGCCACCATCGAAAACGGCGTTTACCAAGTTGTCCTCGGCGAAACCGACATCCCCAACACCGTCGTCCGCAGCAAAGAAGGCGGCTACGACGTATTGGGCGCCAACCGCACACTGGCCGGCGCAGAAGTCGAACTCGTCCAAGAAATCGCACGCGAAATCCGCCTCAAAAACGCCCTGCAGCTCGTTGCCGACAACTACGACTACGTCCTCATCGACTGCCCCCCATCCCTGACCCTGCTCACCCTCAACGGCCTTGTCGCCGCCAACGGTGTTATCGTCCCCATGCTTTGCGAATACTACGCCCTCGAAGGCATTTCCGACTTAGTAGCCACCGTCCGCAAAATCCGCCAAGCCATCAACCCCGACCTCGACGTAACCGGCATCGTCCGCACCATGTACGACAGCCGCAGCCGCCTCGTCGTCGAAGTCAGCGAACAGCTCAAACAACACTTCGGCAACCTGCTCTTCGACACCGTCATCCCCCGCAACATCCGCCTCGCCGAAGCCCCCAGCCACGGCCTCCCCGCCCTCGCCTACGACGCCCATGCCAAAGGCACACAGGCTTATTTGGACTTGGCCGATGAACTGATTGCACGGTTGGAAAAATAAACAGAAATATGAATATAAAAAGGCCGTCTGAAAGGTAGAAAGTACTTTCAGACGGCCTTTGGTTTGATGGGAAAGAACTTTTTTAAAAAGATCGCGTGCGTGCGTACCGCACACACCCTACGCATAAATTTCAAACTCTTTATGATTCATAGGTAGGGTGTGTGCCCAAAGGCACGCACGCGGTTTGATGTAGGCTACAGCTTGCTAAAGGTACACACAGATAGAGTATTTGAAACGGTTTGTTACTGTTTGCTTGCATGTTATGAGGACTTGGGGTAAAGTGAATAAAATCCATTTTTCGGAAAATATATCATGATTATTACTCGACTTAATATTGATAATCTATATGGCTTCTCAAATATTGAAATAGATCTAAGCTATAAACGGAAAAATCCAAAATCCAGCATTCCGAATGAGTTTTTACCTAAGCGACCTAATTTTAATTTTAAACGAGTCTGTATTATTTCAGGTACAAATGCTAGCGGTAAAACTTCACTAGGTAAAATAATTTGTGGATTAGAAAATTTTATAAAAAGGAAGAATATCATCAAATATCTTAACGCTATTTGTGATAGAACACGTCCTGCAACTATCTTAATAGAGTTCGTGACCCCATCTACCAATGAAATGCATCAATTAGAATTAGAGTTTGTAGATAGTGGCATGGCGATTCGCAAATTAAAATATATAACGACTCCAATTGGCATGAAAGATAGCTGTACTAATGTAAGGAAACGATTACAAACAATCAAAGAAAAGCAGAAGAATCCAAATGGCAAATATATCGATAGTGATATTTCTGGAGTTTCTCAAGCATTTGATGATTTTTCCGAAATCGAGATTGATGATTTAGGTTGGATGTTTATGTTCTCAGAAAATAAAAGTGAAGATAAAGCAAATTCAACGCATCATGCATCCCAAGATTTGGTCTTTAGAATTCTAAATAGTTTCGATTCATCCATAAAATCAGTAGATGCCGTTATTCCACAATCTGAAACCAAAAAATCAGCTAAATCAAGGAATAAAGATATTACAGGTTATATTATAAAATTCCATAATGATGATTCTGTTTTGATCAATGCATCAGGTGAAATTGCGGGCTCTCAAGAATCTGCAAATAGATTCTCCAAAGGTACTTATGATGCAATTAAATTAACCAATTTTATTGGTCGCATTATTGCAGAGGGCAAGGCTAAAAATAGTTGCACCCATTTTCTTGATGAGCAAATGGCATATAGCCATTCCTATCTGGAGCAACATATATTAAATTTAATTATTGAGAAATTGAGTCCTACTGCGCAGTTCTTTTATACAACTCATAATTATGATGTATTAGATATGGGCTTTCCTTCACATTCCTTTTTATTCATGAGGAAAGAGGGTAACTACACTTCTATTGTTCAGCCAGAAAATAGTTTCAGCAAAAATGACAGAAGCTTAATAAATTATGTTAAAAATAACTATTTTAATACATTGCCTGATACTTCTAACTTAGATAAATTGATGTGGGAAGATTAATAATGCAGTATATTTTTTTAGTTGAAGGAGAAACGGAAGAAAAACTTGTTAATAGTTTGTTTGTTGGGCAAATTAAAAAGGTCAATTTATGGAGTTTATCTCATAAGAAAATAGGTACAATAATTCGACAAATTCCTCAAAATAATACAAAAGTGATTATTATATGCGACACTGATCAGACAGTTTGTCATGAAAATTTCATTAAAAATTTTCATGTAATTAAAGGGCATGTAGGAAAGAATAATATTTTTTTACTTCCACAAACACAAAATTTTGAACATGAAATGCTCTTTTGTTTAAACACAAAGCGCAAAGATTTGCAGGAAATGTTTAACAAAGCTTCAGGTGAGCAGCAATTAAAAAAACATTTCATTGAGGAAAAAAGATTGCTCGAAAAGCTGGAGAGTCAAGGATTCAATTTATCAAAACTTTGGTCTAGAGAATTATGTTCTGTATTGTCTGAATTAAAAGACTTTAGAAAAGAATTAAGAAACTGTTGCCGTCTACGTCCTGAAATTTCAGAAAAAAAATTTCCTAATTTGTATTCAACATTTAGAAATTCTTAAAAATGGACACCGTTTGTAAAGTTTCAAACGGTGTCTATGGTTATCTTAACCCCTCCCACTCCTTCATCAACCTCTTCACCGACACCGGATACGGTGTCTTCAATTCCTGTGCAAACAGCGACACTCTCAATTCTTCAATCATCCATTTAAACGCGGCAAGGTCGTCTGAAACGGGTAGTCCTTGTTTTACTAAGCCGTCGGTTTTTTCCTGCCACATTTGTTCCAGCTCTTGAATATCGGCTTCGCGGGCTGCGTCGCGGGCGGGGTTGCCGCTGTATTTTTCAAGGCGCAGGGTCATGGCTTTGAGGTAGATGGGGAGGCGCGGCCATTGTGCCCATGGGGTATGGCTGGCGAAGCCGGGTGCAAGCAGGGTTTGCAGGCGTTGGCGTATGAGGTGGGTGAGCGGGTGTTTGCCGAGTTTGCCGTTCAGTTCGGCGTAGGCGGCAGCGGTTTCCTGTAAGTAGCGGCTGAGGGCTTCTTTGACGGCGGGCAGGCGGCTGCGGGCGCGTTTGATTTGTTCTTTGAAGGCTTTTTCGTTGCGCGGCAGCTCGTCTTCGCCGATAAAGGCGCGGTCGCAGACGGCCTGTGTGAGGTCGTCGCGCAGGGTGTCGGCGTTGATGTGTTTGAGCAGCATGGCGGCTTGGGTGAAGCCTTGGATGCCTTTGTTCAAATCTTTTACCTGCTCTTTTAATTGCAGTTTCATCAATTCGATTACGCCTTGACGGTGTGCCTGTTCGGCGGCTTCTGTGGTGTCAAACAGGCGCAGGGCGATGCGGCCGTCTTTTTCTTTTTGCAGGCCGAGGTAGCCGGTGAGCTGTTGTTTGCCGCGGGCGAACTTGATGGATTCGGGCAGGGTGCCGATGTCCCATGCGGTAACGTTGTCACGCTCGAATTCTTGGGTGTTGTCGCGGAAGGTAACGGCGGCGGCTTGGCCGAGTTGTTGTTGCAATTCGTGTAGTTTGCGGCCGCCGGCAAGCTCTTGTCCGCCGTCGTCGATAATGCGCAGATTCAGATAGCAGTGTTCGGGCAATTCTTGCGCCGCCCATGCGTCTTGGTCGATTTGCTCGAGAATCCGCATATCGCCGGCACTTTTGGCAATAAAGTGCGCCAACTGGGGAATGATGGCTGCTTGGCGGTCAGGATTGCTTTCGAGAAATTTGGTGATGAAATCAGGGACGGGCACGCAAATGCGGCGGATTTGCTTCGGCAGTGCTTTAATCAGCAGCTGGATTTTTTCACGCAACATACCGGGCACCAGCCATTCAAGCGACGGCGCGTGCAGGCGGTTGAGGACGGTCAGCGGCACGGTCATGGTCACGCCGTCGAGCGGATGGTGCGGCTCGAAGCGGTAGGAAAGTTTGAACTTGCCGTCTGCGGTTTGCCAGAATTTGGGGAATTGCTCTTCGGTAATGTGCGCGGCGGCGTGTTGCATCAGATCGTCACGACTGAGGAACAGCAGGCGCGGATTGTCGCGTTCGGCGGTTTTGAGCCAGGCTTCAAAGGTGCGGATATCGGCAAGGGGCAAAGGTTTCAGACGGCCTTTTTGGGATACGGGCTGCTTTTGGGGTTTGGGGTCGTCTGAAACATTTTGTCGGTTGTGTACACTCAGTTCACGCTCACGGTTGTTCTCATCTTTGGAATCTGCGTGCGCGGTTTGCACCACACGCCCTGCGTTGCGCTGGTTTGCTTGTCCGTTTTGTCCGACTGTCTTGTCCGACTGGGTTTGTCCGCCCTCTTCGCTTCCCCAAACGCCGCCTTTCGCATCTTTCCACACCAGCTCGGGCAGGCGTTCGTTATAAAACGCAAACAGAGCTTCGTCATCGACCAATACGTCTTGCTTGCGCGATTTGTGTTCGAGTTCGGTAATTTCTTTAATCAGCTTTTTATTGTGGACAAAAAAGGCCGTCTGAAGATTGCTTTCCTGCGCCACCAATGCGCCGCGGATAAAGATTTCGCGCGCTTCTTCGGGCGCAACTTTGCCGTAAGACACGGGGCGGCGCGGCAATACGGTCAGGCCGTAAAGCGTCACGCGTTCGCTGGCGACGACTTCGCCGCGTTTTTGCTCCCAGTGCGGCTCGAAATAGTGGTAGCGGACAAGGTGCGGCGCTTCCTGCTCGACCCATTCGGGCTGGATAACGGCGACATCGCGCGCGTAAAGGCGCGTTGTCTCAACCAATTCTGCCGCCATCACCCATTTGGGTTTGGCTTTGAACAGGGCTGAGGCGGGGAAAAGGTGGAAGCGGCTGCCGCGCGCGCCGGTGTAGTCGTTGCCGTCGGACGATTTTATGCCGACGTTGGCGATAAGGCCGGTCAGCAGGGCGCGGTGGATTTGTTCGTAGCCGGCTTCTTTGGCGGCGCGGATTTGGGCGCGGCGTTGCTTTTTATCCAGTTGTTTTTGTTTGAGTTTGGCCGCCAAATCTTGGTCGCCTTGGCTTTCAGACGGCCTTAATTGTTCTTGGGAAGGAGGTTGTCTAAACGCAGCTTCTTTGGTGGTCAAACCCATTTCAATCGCGGTTTGGGCAAGCTGGTGGTGCAGCTCGCGCCATTCGCGCATACGCAGGTGCGACAGGAAATATTGGCGGCACCATTGCACCAGCTGCTTGTTGGACAAACCTTTATCGCGCTCGCGCTGGAAGCTGTCCCAAATGTTCAGGTAGGCAAGGAAGTCAGATTGTTTGTCGGTAAAACGCTCGTGCGCCTTGGCCGCGGCATCGCGCGCTTCCAACGGCCGCTCGCGCGGGTCTTGAATCGACAGCGCGGACGCGATTACCAATATTTCCGCCATGCAGTCGTGCTTCTTCGCCGCCAGCAAAATGCGCGCGATTTTCGGGTCGATGGGCAGGCGCGCCATTTGTTCGCCGAGCTTGGTCAGGCGGTAGCGCGTGTTGGCACCGATATGGCCCGAACTGTTTTGCAGGCCGTCTGAAACATTGGCTGGGTTGGATCGGACATCCGTGCCTGATCCGCGTACTTGGTTTTTCATATTTTGCATAGTCTTGTCGGTCGGGCATCTTCCCCGACATCATCTAAATTTGTCTTTATTGGTTTCACGCCGCTTATTGCGGATAAACATATTCCGCCTTGCCGTCGCGAATGTTCAAGCTGCCTGCATCGCCTGTAATCAGGTTGCCCGTTACCGAGCCTTCGCTACAACCTGAAACCTTCATATCGTAGCCCAGCGTGTGAATCAGAAACGTTGAAAGCTGCTGATGGAAGGCAATCTCGCAAGGCGCAAAAGCTTGGTTGGCAGCCTGTTGCACGGCCTTATCCGGGCTGTACAACACCAGCGGCACGAGATAGCTGTCGGGCTGCACCGTGCCTTGATTGTAGGTATCTTGGCGCACATACTGGCCATGATCGGAGGTATAGGCAAACAGCCAGTTGCCGTCAGGCTGCTTTTGCAGCTGCTCGAATACGGTTTGAATCATTTTGTCGGTTTTATGGATGGTGTTGTCGTACTTATCCACAATATTGGCTTCGCCGAATACTTTATCTTGAGGCTGCAACAATGCGCCGTATGGGACGTGCGAACCGCGTTGGTGCAACACAATAAAATGCTTGCCCTGCTGCAAGTTGATTTTGTCGAACAGCGGCAGCAGCTTCTCATCGGGCATATTGTCGCCGTTGCCGTAGCCAAGCTGCGTCGGCTGAATCAGATGGTCTATCCATTTCTTACCGATTAAGTTCAAAATCGCCATCTCGTTTTCAGCCTGCGCGCTGTAAAAATACGTTTCGTAACCCTGCTCTTTGGCAAGGCGGAACATATTGGTATCGCCGCTGCTGATTTGTTCGTAGCCGTTGGCATGCGGTATCGCATTGAAAAAGCTGGGCAGGGACACAGCCGTCATCAAAGCGGCAGAATAGCTTTGTTTCACAATCGGCTTAAAGTCGGCTTGCGAAAGCTGGGTTAAAAACGGCGAAGTCTCGCGCCCATAACCAAACAGTTTCAGATGCGCCGCGCTTTCGCTTTCGCCCATAATCAGGATAATATTTTGAACACTGCCCTGCCCGATTTTGCTTGGCGCTGGCTGTTTGAACACAGGAATCTTGCTTAAATCAAACAACTGATACGGCAACACGCGCCCGATAAAATAGCCAAAGCTGAAATAATTGGCTTTAATGCGGCTGTATGTCGGTTTGGGAGAAATACCGTGTTCCTGTGTCGTACCGAATGAGCGTCCAAAAATCAGCAACATCGCCACAATAAACAAAATATCGGCAGCAAAATGCGTCTTACGGCGGAACTTGGCAAGGCTGCAAAACAACACGACTTCCGCCACGCCCCACAACGCAGGCAACCACAACTTATCCAACATCGACGCGCCCGCACTGCCGACTTCGGTAACCTCTTTCAGCATCAGCCAATAATTAATGCCCGTCATCCAACTTTGATAAACCGCGTAATGCACATTGTTGGCAATAATACTGAGCGCGAAAAACACCGCAATCAACAAACGCGTCACCTTATAACGCGCAAACAGATACAGCGCTGCAATTACAAATGTCAGCGCAAACGTTTCTGCCATTTTTGCCGCCGGGAGGGTTTCAATCCCGAATACAAAGCGATAGGCAATTTCGCTGGCAGTAAGTAAAGATGAATAGATAAAGAGAACGAAAAGGGATTTTTTCATAATGGGAAATTTCACAATAAAAGTTGCAGGCCGGGTTTAGGGATTCGGCAACGGTATTCTTCAGCAGCTATCTGTTTACAGATTGTTTCTCAAAAAACGAGAAGTAAATCTTAAATCCATAGAATGTCTATCTTTAAACCATTAAATATCAATGAATTACAAAGTATCATAAAATATCAAAATTTATCAAATTTTTATCAATGGAACTTTTGCTACGAATTTTTTATGATGCTACCTATCGTCATGGGGGTAATCATGAAAAAATTTAGCACCAATTCAAAAATCAATTCTTTTATTCATTCACTACTAAATAGGGGGGTGGAAAATACAAAATAGGAAAAAGCACAATATTTTGGTAGCACCAAATAACCGTAGAATTGCAATCCCATCAACACCGAGCGATTGCAAAGCAATTCACAGTTTCACCAAGCAGATTAAATATCTTTTTCAGGAGTAGAACTAAAATGAGTAATAAACAAGCCAATCATCAATCAAACATGAGCAATGCTAATAAAGGCACGTCAGGAACAAATAAAACGTATTCACAAAATCAGGGAAATCGTGGCTGGCAAATGAATCCACAAAATCCTGCGAATAGCGGTAAAGGCAAAAAATAGCCTTTGCCTTGCCTATTAATGGCGATATTATACTTGGTATCGCCATTTTAATTGGCATATTGGGGGTATTATGGAAAACAAACAAACCAAAAAGACAGAAACACAATCTGAAAAGACAAAGAAAAAACCATTTAAGCAGACGAGAGAACTCGTCAGGTTGGCATTGAATAATGGTTGGACGCAAACTGAAATTGCTAAAACTTGCCGAACACAACAATCAGTTGTGAGTGCATGGAGCAAGGGCGAAAAATTGGCAACAGAGCAGCAGCTCAAACCTTTATTGGATTTATTCGGATACAAGTTACGCAGGAACACATTCAAACTGTATTGGCGCAAAAATGCAGAGACATCTAAAATTGAATTTATTAAAGTAGAAGGAAAAATAATTTTTAGTCTTCTTATTGGTAAAAAAGATGGCTATAATAAATTTGTACCAAAATATAAATTTATCATTCATTATCAAGGGAATGAACAATTTTATGTAATCTTAAAAGAGAAAATTTATGACGATTATGATAAAAGTTTAGAAGCAGCGACATGGCAAACTATTTTAAATCAATCAATAGGAATTAGCGAGTTACTTCGATTTTTTGATAAATTAAGCAGTAAAGATATTGAAAATATAGATGAGTTTTGGTTGTACTTTTGTCATAAATTCCCTGAATATACTCAATCTTTACCTTTTCTCATTCGGCAAGCCTTGTTAAATCATGGATTCTCTGTAAACGATATTATTGAATATCAGGCTTCATGGTAAAATACCTTAAACCCCCAAGGCAGGAAAGCAGCCTTAAATAAAATGCTATCCATTGGGCAATATTAAGCCTGACGATTTATCATCATGATTATTGATTAAGCCCTATGAAATGCCTGTTTGCATTCATAGCGCAAAGGTAAATCAAAATCTCGGCTTACAACTGTTGCTGTGAATACAGCTAGGAGAAAGGGAAACCGAATACCTGAAATACCGTTGTAAGAATTAGGGTCAGGGGTGGGTCAAAAACCAAGCCGTCAGTCAGCTGACCGCTTGGTTTTCTACATTTAAGTCACCTGAACTTTACTCAATCTAATCAAAAAGTGCAGGTCTCTTGCATATTTTCGGGTAGCCTGACCCTCAACCTACTTCTCCTCCACCGCCCCCAACTCCAGCAACACCTGAAAACCGTCATTGATATACCGTGAATCGGGCATTTCTAAAAACGGGAATGCTGCTACGTCGCCCAGTTTCAACGCTGCCATGCGCAGGATGACGGCGGCGAGGTTGCTGCGGACGATTTCTGGGTCGGTAAATTCGGGGCGGCTGTTGAAATCTTCTTCTGAAAACAGTCGGATACACACGCCTGCGGAGACGCGGCCGCAGCGGCCGGAGCGTTGGCGGGCGGCGGCTTGGGAGATTTTTTCGACATGAAGCTGCTCCACTTTTGCCCGCGCGGAATAGCGTTTGACGCGCGCGAGACCGGTGTCGATGACGTATTTGATGCCCGGCACGGTGAGCGAGGTTTCGGCGACGTTGGTTGCCAGTACGATGCGGCGTTTTGCGCCTGTGGGGTGGAAGATTTTGTGCTGTTCGGCGTGCGACAGGCGTGCGAATAGGGGCAGGATTTCGTCGTTGCGGCGCAGCGTGGATTTGCGTAGGGCTTCTGCGGCTTCGCGGATTTCGCGTTCGCCCGGCAGGAACACCAAAATATCGCCTTCGCCATAGCGTGCCAATTCGTCGGCTGCATCGACAATCGCGTCGGTCAGCTCGACTTCTGCATCGTCTTCATCTTTGCTGGTCAGCGGTCGATAGAGGATTTCAACAGGATACGTCCGTCCGCTTACTTCCAGCACAGGCGCGCCGTTGAAGTGTTGGGAAAAGCGTTCTGCGTCTATCGTTGCCGAGGTGATGATGACTTTCAAATCGGGGCGGCGCGGCAGCAGTTGTTTCAAATAGCCCAAGAGGAAGTCGATGTTTAGGCTGCGTTCGTGCGCTTCGTCAATGATAATCGTGTCGTAGGCGGCGAGATAACGGTCAGTCTGGGTTTCTGCCAACAAGATGCCGTCGGTCATCAGCTTGACGCAGGCATCGCGCGAGGTGTGGTCGGTAAAGCGCACTTTATAGCCGACCGCGCTGCCGATTTCGGATTTCAGCTCTTCGGCAATACGCTCTGCCACGGAACGCGCGGCCAAACGGCGCGGCTGGGTGTGCCCGATTAGCCCCACTGCCCCGCGTCCGAGTTCCAAACAAATCTTGGGCAACTGCGTGGTTTTGCCCGAACCGGTTTCGCCGCAGATAATCGTAACCTGATTTTCGGCAATGGCTTTTTTAATTTCATCGAGCTTCTCGTGAACGGGCAGCGTGTTGTCGAATTCGGGCTTGGGCAGTTTGGACAGGCGTTGCAGATAGAGGTCGTGCGATTTTTTGTATTTTTCCTCAACCTTGGCCAAGCCGCCGTATTTATTGGGGTTTTTAAAGGCAGATCGCAGAAAATGGCGGTCTTTGGAGAGGGTTTGGGCGAAATCGGGTTGCGGCATGATGGTGCAATAAATTAAATAATGTGAAAAGAATGGAATTATAGCAAAAGGCCGTCTGAAACTTGCTTGCTTTCAAGTTTCAGACGGCCTTTGTATGGGTAAACCGTTTTAGTCGGCGGCGTGCCAAGGTTTTTGCATACCGGCGTGGAAACTCGGTTTTTCTCCGCCCCACAAGGTGTCGATGTCGTAGAAGTCGCGCACGGCAGGGAGCATGACGTGGACAACGAGGTCGCCTGCGTCGACAAGCGTCCATTCGCCGGTGTCGCCTTCGGTGCTGAGGATTTCAAAACCGGCTTCTTTCAAATCGACGGCAACGTTGTTTGCCAGTGCTTTGACTTGGCGTGTGCTGTCGCCGCTGGCAATAATCATACGGGCGAACAGGGAGGTTTTGTCTTGGGTTTCCAAAACAGAGATGTCTTTGGCTTTAATGTCTTCGAGGGCGTTTACGGCCACTTCGACCATTTTTTGCAGGTCTTGCAATTCTTGTTCGTTCATTGTTTTCCTAGTTGAAATGTTTTCAGACGGCATTATAGCTTATCTGCCTGAATAAACGCTATTTTTCATAGAGTTTGTGTTGGCGGATGTATTGGGCGACTGGTTGTGGCAGGCCGTCTGAATGGTGCGTTTTGGCGAGATTGGCGCGGATTTGGGTGGAGCTGGTGTTGTGCAGCGGCGCGTTGAGGATGCGGACACTGCCGTTTTGCAGGGCTTCGCCGAGCCATGCGTGCAATTCACGCGGGGTTTTGTTGAGGTTGTCGCCCTGTCGCATGGCGATGGCGATATGGGTCTGGCGCACGAGGGTTTGCCATTTTTTCCATGTGTGCAGCTGCATCAGGCTGTCACTGCCCATCAGCCACCACAGTTGCGCGCCGGGAAATTGCTGGCGGAAGATTTGGACGGTGTCAAACGTATAGGTCGCACCATCGCGGACGATGTCGCAGTCGCTGGTAGCGAATTTCGGCTCGTCGGCGATGGCGAGTTCGACCATATTGAGGCGCTCTTGTGCCGGCGTGCGCGTGCTGTCTTTGTGGTACGGATCCCCTGCCGGCAGGAAGACGACGAGATCCAAACCAATTTCGTCGGCGAAGGCGCGGGCGATGTGGAGGTGGCCGTTGTGGATGGGGTCAAACGTGCCGCCGAATAATCCGATGTTTTTCATTTCGTGGTGGGGTCTGCGTTAGATGTTTTGGCCGTCTGAAACAGGCAGGCTGCCGTCAACAATCAGGTTGAGCTTGCCTGTGGTCGGGTGGATGACCAGGCCGTGGATGGCGATGTTGTCGGGCATCAGCGGATGTTTGCGAATCAGCTCGACGGTATGGCGCACGCTGTCTTCGACGTTGTCAAAACCGGTCAGCCAGCCGTCCAAATCAATACCGGCATTGCGCAGGGTTTCGATGCGGTCGTCGGGGATATTGCTGTCGTGTACGCGTTGGAGGAACTCTTCGGCGTGCAATCCGCGCATACCGCAGTCGTGGTGGGCAATGACCATGATTTCTTTGACTTTGAGTTCAAATACGGCCACCAACAAACTGCGCATCACCGAACCCCAAGGGTGGGTCACCAGCGCGCCGGCGTTTTTGATGAGCTTGGCGTCACCGTTTTTCAAGCCTAACGCATTGGGCAGCAATTCGATAATGCGTGCGTCCATGCAGGAGAGGATGGCCAGCTCGCGGCCGGGGTATTTGTTGGTAAAGTATTTTTCGTATTCGCCCGTTTCGACGAAATGTTGGTTATAGGCGAGGATTTCGCTCAATTCGCTCATGATGTGCTCGTTTCGGATGGTTTACTCTATTATAGCGGTTTTCGGGTAGTGCGGTTGTTTTGCAAATTCGCCGTAAACGGCTAAAATCGACGTATCTTTAGTTCTTTTGGAGGATGCGCCGTGTCTCAGTCTTTCCGTTTTGAACAGGTATTCGCGTCCGATGTCCACGACGCATTGTGGGATTGGGCGCAAACCAGCTATGGCGCATCCGACGATTGGTGCATTCTGTATCTCAACGGCCTGCCTTTAGGCCGTCTGAACCCGTTATGGCGCGAACGCCTCGGGCAAGATTGGACAGGCAGGCAGTCGACCCTTTCAGACGGCCTGAACTTGAAAACCGACGGCTGGGCAGAAATGGGCGACAGTTTGCAAACGCTGGCGCGACAATGGCGCGAGTGTGGTTGGCTCAAAGGTTGGCGCGGTGAAAAGTTCGACATCTGCGACCAGTCGGGCAAGCCTTTATGCGCACTCGAACGCGCCGCCTTCCGTCCGTTCGGCCTGATGAGTCAGGCAGTGCATTTGAACGGATTGGTCGAAACAGAAGACAGTCTGCGCTTTTGGATAGGCCGCCGCAGTCCGCACAAAGCCGTTGATCCGAACAAACTCGACAACCTGACCGGCGGCGGTATCAGCAGCGGCGAGAGACCGTCTGAAGCCGTCTGCCGCGAAGGCGAAGAAGAAGCTGGTATTCCCGCTTCTCTGACACCCCATATCCGACCGACTGCCCAAATATATAGTTTGCGCCCCGTTAATCGCGGTGTCCACAACGAAATCCTGTATATTTTCGACATCGTCCTGCCCGAAGGCTTCCAACCCGCCAACCAAGACGGCGAAGTCGCCGGTTTTGAACTGATGGACATCCCCACCCTGCTCGATGCCATGTTGGGCGGGCACATGATGCACGATGCCCAGCTGGTCACGATCGAAGCCTGCCGGCGATACGGCCTGATCGACCCCAAACATCCGCTGTCCGCATGGCTCGACAGCATCCGTTGCCGACCCCATTTTTAAAGGCCGTCTGAAACCATGTTGCAACTCAAAAACATCAACAAACGCTTCGGCAGCAAAACCGTTGCCCAAGACATCAACCTAAACGTCGAAGCAGGCGAAATCCTCGCCGTACTCGGCCGCTCCGGCTGCGGTAAATCCACCCTGCTCAAAACCATCGTCGGCCTGGTGCGTCCCGACAGCGGCGAAGTCTGGCTCAACGGCGACAACATCACCGATATGCCGTCTGAAAAGCGCAATATCTCGCTGATGTTTCAAGACTACGCCCTTTTGCCGCATTTAACCGCCCTCGACAACGTCGGCTTCGGCCTCAAAATGCGCCGTCTGCCCCAAGCCGAAATCGAAGAACAATCCATGCAGGCCTTGCGCGACATCGGCTTGGAACACGAAGCGCAACGCAAACCCGAAAGCCTCTCCGGCGGTGAACAGCAACGCCTCGCCCTCGCACGCGCCCTCATCACGCGCCCGTCGCTGTTGCTCTTGGACGAAGCCTTCTCCAGCCTCGACACCCACCTGCGTCACCACCTGCGCACCCTGACCGCCGAACGCATCCGCAGTCAAAACATCCCCGCCATCCTCGTGACCCACTCCGCCGAAGAAGCCTGCACCATGGCCGACACCATCGCCATCATGCACGAAGGCCGCATCCTCCAACACGGCACGCCGGAAACCCTTATCCGCCGCCCCGTCAACGCCCAAGCCGCCCTGCTGCTCGGTTTGGCCAACACTAACGACACACGCTACATCCCCCAACACGCCATCCGATTCGACCCGGACGGCACGTCCATCCGCATCAGCGAAGCCGTCCCCCTCGCCGAAGGCATACGCCTCACCCTCACCCATCCGCAATACGGCGATTTAATTTGGTATCCCCACGCCGACCACGATACGGACAAACCGCAAACCGGACAGGAAATCCGCATCAGCGTGGATGAAAGTCAGATTGTTTGGTTTGACTCAAATTGTTTGGTTTGATTGTAAATTACTGTTGAAAATACTTTCAAAAAGCAGTTATATTCTTCTTGAAGTTTTCTATAAGGTTTGATATATATTGCAACTTCATCTATACATTTTTTAGGAAAATTGGAATGAGTGTTCTAAAAACAGCCTTCGGCTTGGTTAAACAGGTTGTTAACCCTAAAAATTATACAGCTCTTGATGATGCTAAAAATCGTACTACAATGCCGGACACATTGACTCTAGATGCCAGTGGGCGAGTAAAGGTAGATTACCGTAATGAAAAAGTACGCCGTAGAGTGCGTACAGTGTTTTCTGATTTACAAAAATTCCAACCGATAGATTCTTCTACCACCCGGCATACTAGATAGGAATGGGAAATAATGGCTGTTCTATTTACTATGTTGGTGTTAGTGATTGGCTATCACTATGCTCGTAATCTCCCCTCAGAAAAAGTAAATTTAAAACGAAGCGCAGGCTGGGAGACCTATGTCTATTTGGGGTTTCATGGCCTGCGTTTTCTTATTTTAGCGCTTTTTAGCTCAATTATCTTATGGGTATTAGCTTTCATTGTTTTGAGCACCATTGACTGTATTTTCAATTCTTCAATACAAATTTATCTACAAAGACAAATAACACGTATACTTTTTGATGATATTCAGGTCTATCACGTCCTTATTGCAGCGTTTTCATGGGCTATTTGCCAAAGTGAAATCCAAGATAAAACCAAAAAACGCAATACGCTGATTATTGAAAATATCAAAAATTACGACGGACTACTTCGTCTAGTTATTGAGGCAGCAGCCAAGCAAAAGCCTATACGTTTATCCTTAAAATCCCGAAAGATATATGTCGGGCTAGTTATGGAAGAACAGTTTGAATCAGGTGATTTGGATTATGTACTGATTGTTCCCTTGGTCAGTGGATATCGTGATAAGGATACGCTGGATATTTTCTTTGATTGTAGCTACTTGAGTGTTTATGAAAAACATGAGTTACTCTCTGGAGATGAAGAACTAAGCGAGGAGAAACTATTGAAACTCGATGATTTTCGATTGGCAATTAAGGCCAGCGAAATCGAAAGTGTAGCGTTTTTTGAATTTAGCGTGCTTAACGAATTTGAAAGATACAAAAAGCCTCCTGAAGTGCTAGAGAAATAATTTATAAATAGAAAGGCCGTCTGAAAAAACATTTTTCAGACGGCCTTTCTATTCAATCAAAATCAGTCTTTCAACTTAGCCAACTGAGTTTGAACTTTCGCCATTTTGTCTTCCAATTCCGCCAAATCGGCTTTGTCTTTTTCCACCAAATGCGCCGGGGCTTTTTCGGTGTAGCCGGGTTTGGAGAGTTTGGCATTGAGTTTGTCCAAGGCTTTTTGCAGCTTCTCGGCTTCTTTGCTCAAACGGGCGGTTTCGGCGGCTTTGTCGATTTCGACTTTCAGCATCAGGCGCGCGCCGTTGCAGACGGCGACAGGTGCGTCTTCCGCTTCCGGCAAGCTGTCCACCAGCTTGGCTTCGGTCAGTCGGGTCAGCGACGGCAGGTATTTGAGCAGGCCTTCGAGTTCTGCGTTGCCTTCGACAAAGAGCGGCGCTTTGACGTTTGGCGCGATACCCATTTCGCCGCGCAGTTTGCGCACTTCTTCCACCAAGTCTTTCAATGCGGCCATTTTATCGAAGGCCGTCTGAACGATTTTTTCTTTATCGGCTTGCGGATAGGCGGCCAACATGATGCTGTCGGCGGTTTTGGCATTCGCCAGAGGCGCAACGACCTGCCACAACTCTTCGGTAATGAAAGGCATGATTGGGTGCAGCAGGCGCAGGATGGTTTCGAGTACGCGCACGAGGGTGCGGCGTGTGGTGCGTTGGGTTGTCGGGCAACCGGTTTGGATTTGCACTTTTGCCAGCTCGATGTACCAGTCGCAATATTCGTTCCACACGAATTCGTACAGCGTTTGCGCGGCAAGGTCGAAGCGGTAGGTTTCAAAGGCTTCGGCAACGGCGGCTTCGGCCTGTTGCAGTTTGCCGATAATCCATTGATCGGCAAAGGTAAACGCCAACGGCTGCATTTCGTCTTGACCGCAGTCTTTGTCTTCGGTGTTCATCAACACGAAATTGGTGGCGTTCCACAATTTATTGCAGAAGTTGCGGTAGCCTTCGGCGCGTTTGAAGTCGAAGTTGACGCTGCGTCCGAGGCTGGCGTAGCTTGCCATGGTGAAGCGCAATGCGTCCGCGCCCATGCTCGGAATGCCTTCGGGGAAGAGTTTTTTGGTCGCTTCTTCCACTTTCGGCGCGGTTTCGGGTTTGCGCAGGCCGGTCGTGCGTTTTACCAGCAGTTTTTCCAAGTCGATGCCGTCGATCAAATCCACTGGGTCGATGACGTTGCCTTCGGATTTGGACATTTTTTTGCCTTCGTGGTCGCGCACGATGCCGTGGATGTACACGTCTTTAAACGGTACTTTGCCGGTAAAGTGGGTGGTCATCATAATCATGCGCGCCACCCAGAAGAAGATGATTTCGTAGCCGGTGACCAAGACGTTGGACGGCAGGAAGGCTTTGAGTTCGTCGGTTTCAGACGGCCAGCCGAGCGTGGAGAACGGCACGAGCGCGGAGGAGAACCATGTATCCAATACGTCTTCTTCGCGGGTCAAACCGGTTTTGCCGGCTTGTTTTTCGGCTTCCGCCTGATTGCGGGCGACGTACACATTGCCTTCGTTGTCATACCACGCGGGGATTTGATGGCCCCACCACAGTTGGCGCGAAATACACCAGTCTTGGATGTTGTTCATCCATTGGTTGTAGGTATTGACCCAGTTTTCAGGGATAAAACGTACCGCGCCGCTATCAACGGCTTTTTTGGCTTTGTCGGCGAGGCTCAAGCCTTTGAATTCGCTGTCAGGCTCGCCGCCGTTTGGTGTGGCGGACATGGCGACAAACCATTGGCTGGTCAGCATCGGCTCAATTACCGAACCGGTACGGTCGCCTTTCGGCGTCATCAGCGTGTGCGGTTTGATTTCGACCAAAAAGCCTTGTTCCTGCAAATCGGCAACCATTTGTTTACGCGCGGCAAAGCGGTCTAAGCCTGCGTATTTTTCAGGCAGGGCAAAGCCTTGTTGCGCTTCGCCTTTAAAGTTGAACACTTCGGCGTTTGCCAGCACTTTGGCTTCTAAATCGAACACATTAATCAGGCGCGTGTCGTGGCGTTTGCCGACTTCGTAGTCGTTGAAGTCGTGCGCAGGCGTGATTTTCACGCAGCCGGTGCCAAAATCTTTTTCAACGTATTCGTCGGCGATAACAGGAATGGTGCGGCCGGTCAGCGGCAGGATTAATTCTTTGCCGATTAAGTGGGTATAACGTTCGTCTTCGGGATTGACGGCAACAGCCACGTCGCCCAGCAGCGTTTCAGGACGGGTGGTCGCCACGATAACGGCTTCAGCAGGATTGTCGGCCAGCGGATAGCGGATGTGCCACATGGAACCTTGTTCTTCCACGCTTTCTACTTCCAGATCAGACACTGCCGTACCCAAAACCGGATCCCAGTTCACCAAGCGTTTGCCGCGGTAAATCAAGCCCTGTTCAAACAGGCGCACAAACACTTCGGTCACGGTTTCGGCACGCACGTCGTCCATCGTGAAATATTCGCGCGTCCAGTCGGCAGAGCAGCCCACGCGGCGCATTTGTTGGGTAATCGTGCCGCCGGAAACTTCTTTCCATTCCCACACTTTTTCCAAGAATTTTTCGCGCCCCAAGTCATGACGCGACACGTTTTGCGCGGCAAGTTGACGCTCGACCACGATTTGCGTGGCGATGCCCGCGTGGTCGGTGCCCGGAATCCAGGCGGTGTTGCAGCCTTTCATGCGGTAGTAACGGGTCAGACCGTCCATGATGGTTTGGTTGAAGGCATGGCCCATGTGCAGCGTGCCGGTTACATTGGGCGGCGGCAGTTGGATGGAGAAAGACGGTTTCGTCAAATCCATATCAGGCTGGAAATAGCCCTGCTCTTCCCAGTTTTGATAATGTTTGGATTCGATTTCGGCTGGATTGTATTTGTCTAACATGATGGAACTTTGTGAAATTAAGGTTATTTTTGATGTGCGGATTATAACGCAAAAAGGCCGTCTGAATCATTTCAGACGGCCTTCGGCATACGGGTTTTAAAAATGGAACAATACCAGGCTGATGGCAATCACCGCCATACCCGTTGTCAGGCCGTAAACGGTTTCATGGCCGTCTGAATAGCGTTTGGCGGCCGGCAACAGCTCGTCCAACGCCAAAAAAACCATCACGCCGGCTATCACGCCGAATACCGAACCAAACACGGCAGGCGATAAAAACGGCTGCAAAACCAAATAGCCCAAAGCCGCACCCAACGGCTCGGCCAAGCCGGATAGCAGACACGCCCACACCGTTTTCTTACGGCTGCGGATGGCAAAATAAACCGGCGCGGCAATGGAAATGCCCTCCGGAATATTATGGATGGCAATCGCCAACGCCAAAGGCATCCCGACCGCCGGATTTTCCAAGGTGGCAAAAAACGTCGCCAAGCCTTCGGGGAAATTGTGCGCCGTAATCGCAAACGCCGCCATCATGCCGACTCGCGCAATATGGCGGCGTTTACTTTCTTGAAACGACGGGTCTTGCGCATCCAAGGTTTCATGCGGGTTCGGCACCAGGCGGTCAATCAGCACGATGCCGCCCATCCCGGCCAAAAATGCCATGGTCGCCGCCGCAAACGCGTGGTCTTTATCATAAATTTCAGCGAACGCCTCACTGGATTTACTGAAAATCTCCGTCAGGGAAACATACACCATCGCACCGCCGGCAAATGCCAAACCAAACGACAACACGCGCGGATTGGGCGTTTTCGAAAACATCACTAAGCCGCTGCCTAATACGGTAAACAAACCAGCGGCCAGCGTGATGGAAAAGGCAACGGCCAAATTGGACATCGAAAAATCAGGCATGAGAAAACCTGCGCTAAAAGCTGGGACAGGTTCAGACTAACACTTTTTAATGATTATGATAATAGTTATTATTTATTTTATTGATTGGATACCCGGATTTTGAAACAAAAGGCCGTCTGAAAAATGGTTTTCAGACGGCCCTTAAGTTTGAAATGTCGCTAAACCTTATCGCTTTCCAGCTTAAGCCTGATAGCGTGACAGGCTCAAGTCGTCGCTGCGGATTTCGGTGTCTTTGCCGCTCACGATATCGGCAGTTAATTTTGCCGAGCCCAGCGACATGGTCCAGCCCAAAGTACCGTGGCCGGTATTCAGGAACAGGTTTTCAAAGCGGGTGCGCCCGATTAACGGCGTGCTGTCGGGCGTCATCGGTCTGAGGCCGCTCCAGAACAATGCCTGGCTCAAATCGCCGCCTTCTGGGAACAAATCGTTGACGACCAAAGCCAAGGTTTCGCGGCGTTTTTCGGGCAGTTTGATTTCGTAGCCCGACAATTCCGCCATGCCGCCGACGCGGATTCTGTTGTCAAAGCGCGTGATGGCAACTTTGTAACTTTCATCTAAAACGGTGGAAACTGGTGCGCCGTCTGAATTGGTGACCGGCAGGGTCAAGGAATAGCCTTTGACGGGATAAATGGGCAGATCAAGGTCCAACTGCGCCAACACAGTCCTGCTAAAGCAGCCGAGCGCACAGACAACGGCATCTGCTTCAAACCGCCCTGTTTCAGTTTCAACGGCTTTGATGCGCAGTCCGTTGTGGTCGATGCGGCTGATGGTTTGGTTGAAGTGGAACTGTACGCCCTTTTCCTGACACAATTTGTATAGGTTTTCAGTGAAGAGGTGGCAGTCGCCGGTCGCGTCCGCAGGCAGATGCAGGCCGCCGGCAATTTTGGCAGTAACGCGTGCCAGCGCAGGCTCAAATTCTGCGCATTCTTCGGGCTTCAGACGGCGGTACGGCACGCCGTATCGTTCCAAAACGGCAATGTCTTGTTCTGCCGCTTCGACTTCTTTAGCCTGACGGAAAATCTGCAACGTCCCTTTTTTGCGCCCTTCAAAATTCATGCCGGTTTGCGCTTCAAAACGGCGGAACATTTCACGGCTGTATTCGGAAATCCTGACCATGCGCTCTTTGTTGATTTGATAGCGCGCTGCCGTGCAGTTTTGCAGCATTTGCCACAGCCATTCGATTTGATACAGGCTGCCGTCAGGGCGAAACAGCAAAGGCGGATGGCTTTTAAACAGCCATTTCAGTGCTTTGGTCGGGATACCGGGTGCAGCCCAAGGCGTGGTATAGCCGTAAGAAAGCTGGCCTGCATTGGCAAAACTGGTTTCCATCGCCACGCCTTCGGCGCGGTCGATGACCGTTACTTCATGCCCTGCCTCTGCCAGATACCACGCGGAAGATACGCCGGCAACTCCAGCACCTAAAACAAGCACTTTCATTTTTCTCCTCCTCTGACTTTTTTCAAAACAAACTTAATAACATCGGGCCGTCTGAATGTTCAGATTCAGACGGCCTTGGATATTAATGCGGCAATTCGCCGTTTTTGATTTTTTGTTTGAAATCGCGCGTTTCATTGACGATGACTTTCGCCATCAATAAAAGCGCAATCAGGTTGGGCAATGCCATCAAGCCGTTGAATGTGTCCGAAGCCAGCCACACCAAATCAAGGCTCAAAACGGTACCCAGCATGACGGAAGAAACATAACCGACGCGGTACAAACCGGCAAACTTCTCGCCGAAAACGTAAACCGCGCATTTCTCGCCGTAATAACACCAGCCGAGAATGGTTGAGTAAGCAAAGAAAATCAGGCCGATGGTCACAATCCAGCCGCCGATGCCGGGCAGCATTTTTTGGAAAGTGACGGTTGTCAGCGCCGCGCCGCTCAATTCAGGTTTGACAAACTCGCCGCCTGCGCCGAGCAGACCCATGACCAACACGATACCGGTAATCGAGCAGACAACGATGGTGTCCAAAAAAGTACCGGTCATGGAAACCAAAGCCTGACGGACGGGGTGGTCGGTTTTCGCGGCGGCGGCGGCAATCGGCGCAGAACCCATACCCGCCTCATTGGAGAACACGCCGCGCGCCACGCCGTAGCGGATGACCGTACCGATGGCACCGCCTGCCACGGCTTGCGCGCTAAATGCATCGGAGAAAATCAGTTTGACGGCAGGCATCAGCACATCGGAATTAATCACGATAATGGCAATACCGCCTACTACATAAAACACTGCCATGGCAGGTACGATAAAGGATGCGGCTTTGGCGATGCCTTTAATGCCGCCCAAAAGCACAATGGCCGTTAATACAGTCAATATCACGCCGGTGTAGGCAGGTTCGACGCCAAAGCTGGTTTGTACTGCCTGCGCAACCGAGTTGGACTGCACCGAGCTGCCGATACCGAAGGAAGCGAAGGTACCGAACAGCGCAAATGCGACGGCCATCCATTTCCAGTTTTTGCCCAAGCCTTTTTCGATGTAATACATCGGGCCGCCGGACATTTCGCCTTTGGAATTGGTGACGCGGTATTTCACCGCCAACACGCCCTCGCCGTATTTGGTGGCCATGCCAAAAATGGCGGTCATCCACATCCAAAATACCGCGCCCGGGCCGCCGGTTACCACCGCTGTCGCCACACCGGCGATGTTACCCGTACCGATGGTGGCGGACAGCGCGGTCATCAACGCCGCAAAATGGGAAATATCGCCTTCGTGGTCTTCGCCGTCTTCATGCTTCTTTGACGGCACAAACGCCTGTTTCAGCGCATAACCCAACATGGTGAACTGCAAACCTTTCAGCAAAACGGTCAGCAAAATGCCCGTACCGACCAGCAGCATCAACATAATAGGTCCCCAGACCCAGCCGCTGATGGTTTCGAAAAAGGCTTTGAGATTGTCTAAAAACAATTGCATGGCTTTCTCCTTTGTCTGTTTTATTTTTTATGCACCACTTTTTGTAGTGTCATGTAATTTCAGCACAGAATATTCAATAAGACAATATCTTTCTTTTTAAAAAGATTTTTGAGGTTTTACCCTAAAAAGATATCTATTTAGACCGGCCAGATTGTTTACAATCCGCTAAAAATAAAGGCTGCGGCCGAGATAAAATGCCAAATGAAAGTTAATCAACCATCAATTAAGACTGCAACAATTAAAATGACACAATCGACAAATGGCACATTATTGAAAAATACAAACACGCAAATCTTGTTTTAAAAAAGCCTAAGGCCGTCTGAAAGATGGTTTTCAGACGGCCTTAGGCTTGTTAATTATATTGATAAAATCAGGTTGATGAATGTTGCCCAAGCAACTGCGCCAACACTCGGGCAAAGCGTTCCGTTGCGCCTTCGCTGGTGTGCAAATACAGGGCGGGCTCGATGAGTTCCAATTCATTGAGCAGGAATGTGTCGCCGACCAATGTACCATCCACTCGGGCGTAAACCGGCATTTGCGGCAAAGCGGCCAGTACGTCTTGCGCGGCACGGACGGCAAACTCGGGCGGCTCAATACCGAACACCGACACGCCATAGGCCGAGTTGGCGCGCCATTCGCCTTGCGGCGGCTGACGGCGCACGGCATGGCTGAATATGCCGTTGAAAAACACCAGCGAGGTTTCACCCACCGTTTCGATTTCGCGGATATACGGTTGAACAATCATACCTTGCGGATAATCCGCCATGTTCACGTCCAATTCCTCCGCACAAACTTTGGCCACGCCTTTGCCGCTCTGCCCGAATGCAGGCTTGATGACCGCTTCTGTCCAGCCCTGTTGGTTCAGGATGTCGGCCAATTCGGCTTTTTGCGGCGGAACGAACATGCTGGGAATCACTTGCGAGCCACGCTCCGCCAAATCGCACAAATAAGTCTTTTCCATATTCCAAGCCATCAGCTCGGGCGGATTGATAAAACGCTGCCCCGCCTGCTCGGCTTGTTCCAACCATTGGCGGAAGGCTTCGGGTTCGGCGGCATAATCCCATGCGCACAAAGGCAGTAAAAACGTCGCAGACGGATGGTTTTGCCACGCATCAAATACGGTTTTCACTCCCATGGTTTCCAAATGCGCCGCCAATGTTTTCAGGTTGTCCGATGGTTCGGGATAAGTTTGGCAGGTAATGAGTGCCAAAACGGTTTGCTCGGTCATGGTTGCCGCCTCGTCGCTAAAACCAAAATTATATAGCGAAATCAAACCAAAAGATTTTTCAGACGGCCTGATACATGAGGCCGATTCTGATAAAATGGTCTCCCCTTTTCGTCGGAACATGCTCATGAAATCTGCCCACGTCCTTGTCTGGTTCCGCCGCAACCTCCGCCTGCACGACAATGCCGCACTTAATGCCGCCGTTGCAAGCGGTTTGCCCATCGCCTGCGTCTGGGTCAGCCAAAAGCCGTCTGAAAACCACAATCCGCGTCAAAGCCTGTTCCATTATCAAGCCGCGCAAGAGCTGCATACCCGTCTGGCGGCGCACCATATTCCTTTATATGTTGTCGCCTCCGATGAAGACCTCCTCCCCTTGGCTGCTGCGCTCAATGCCTATACCGTCATCACAGACGAAGCCTACACCGAAGCCGAAATCCGCCAAGACAACCACCTCTGGCATAATTTTGACCATGCAGGCATTGCCCTGCAACACGCCAACGACCGCGGCATTTTGGCCAAATCCCCCCTTATGGATGCCAACGGCCTGCCCTACACCGATTTTGCCGCCTATAAACAAGCATGGTTGCAGGCTTATTCAGGACAAAGGCCGTCTGAAACCGAATTGCCCATTCAAACCGGACAAAACGTTCCACTGTTTCCAGCCTATACCGGCGCAGTATTGCCTGCCTATCAGCAGGGCGGCGAAACCGCAGCCTTAATGCAATGGCACGCGTTCAAACAGAATTTGGTTCACTATCCGATTACCCAAAATTTTCCGGCACGAAAAAACACCAGCCTCCTCAATGCCTACCTGTCCGCAGGCTGCATTTCACCGCGCCTGCTGGCCGCCAAAGGCTTGGCAAACCGACATTTCGAGTGGTTGGATAAGCTCATTTTCCGCGACTACTGCTACCAGCTCGCCTACCACCGCCGCCTACCCGAAACAACCGATGCCGCCCCGGTACGCGAATACTGGCGACACGGCCAAACCGGCGTGCCCATCATCGACGCCTCCATCCGCGGCCTCGAAGCCACCGGCCACTTACACCCCGTTCTCCAGCAGCTGTGCGCCCACTATTTCTGCCATGCCCTCAACCTTGACCCCAACCAAGGCATCGCGTGGACAGCCTCCGTCCAAACCGGCACCGACCCCGCGCTCAACCAAGCCAACTGGCACCTCGCCGCACAAGACACGGCCACCGTCCGCTATGCCCACCGTTCGCACCAAATCGACCCCGACGGCAGCTACATCCGCAGTTACCTCCCCGAATTGGCGCACCTGCCATCCACCCTCATCCACACGCCGTGGGCCGCCGCCGATGACATCGACACACACGGCTACCCCTTCCCCAAGGCCGTCTGAAACCTGCGTTCACACCAAAAAACCACACTAAATACAGCTGAAAAACGTTCAAACAAAATATTTTGGTTTCAGACGGCCAAACAGATTGAATAGCCAAGATTTACACGGTAAACTTACGTCATTAAAAAATTTTATTATTTCATTACAATGAAACCCGCATTCGACATAAAAACGTCACGTTTGGACGTCTTATCCATCCATCTGCACACCGCAGATCTAACCGAATTGGAAGAATTCCTGCGCCAACTGGCAGGCCAATCCCAAGACGAATTCGTTCCCTTCATTTTAGACGTACAAGATTTCGACCATCCCGAGTCCATCGATTTGGGCGGTATGATTTCCCTGTTTGCCCGTTACGGCATGCAAATTTTAGGGCTGCACCACACCAGCGACACATGGGCGGCAGCGGCGGCGCGTTACCACTTGGTATTCAAACAAGGCAACTCCACCCAGGCAGCCGACACACAAGCAGCACCTACTCCTCGCCAAGCACCGCAGCCGCAAGACGTACAAGCCACCGTTATCAACAATCCGACCGTATTGGTCAGCACGCCCGTGCGTACCGGCCAGCAGGTTTACGCTGAAAACGGCGACCTCATCGTTACTGGCATCGTCAGCCAAGGTGCGGAACTTATCGCCGACGGCAACATCCATATTTACGCCCCCATGCGCGGCAGAGCGTTGGCCGGCGCAAAAGGCAATACCAACGCGCGCATCTTTATTCATTCCATGCAGGCCGAATTAGTCTCCGTTGCCGGTATCTACCGCAACTTCGAGCAAGACCTGCCCGAGCATCTGCACAAAAAACCCGTACAAGTATCATTGCAAGACAACCGACTGGTTATCAGCGCAATCGACGCCGAATAAACATCAGTACTTAAAAAGGAAATATCGTGTCCAAAATCATCGTAGTAACTTCAGGTAAAGGCGGCGTAGGCAAGACCACTACCAGCGCCAGCATCGCAACCGGCCTGGCCCTGCGCGGCCACAAAACCGCCGTGATCGACTTCGACGTCGGTTTGCGCAACCTCGACCTGATTATGGGTTGCGAACGCCGCGTCGTGTATGACCTCATCAACGTCATCCAAGGCGAAGCCACACTCAACCAAGCCCTGATTAAAGACAAAAACTGCGAAAACCTCTACATCCTGCCTGCATCGCAAACCCGCGATAAAGACGCACTGACCCGCGAAGGCGTGGACAACGTGATGAAAGAGCTGGCCAGCGAAAAAATGGGCTTCGAATTCATTATCTGCGATTCCCCTGCCGGTATCGAACAAGGTGCACTGATGGCACTCTACTTTGCCGACGAAGCCATCATTACCACCAACCCTGAAGTATCCAGCGTCCGCGACTCCGACCGTATCTTGGGCATTTTGCAAAGCAAATCCCGCAAAGCTGAACAAGGCGGTACTGTTAAAGAGCACCTGCTGATTACCCGCTACTCCCCTGAGCGCGTGGCCAAGGGCGAAATGCTGTCTGTTCAAGACATCTGCGATATCTTGCGTATTCCGTTGATCGGTGTGATTCCTGAATCACAAAACGTCCTGCAAGCTTCCAACGCCGGCGAACCTGTCATCCACCAAGACAATGCCGCAGCAGCAGAAGCCTATAAAGACGTTATCGCCCGCCTCTTGGGTGAAAACCGCGAAATGCGTTTCCTCGAAGCTGAGAAGAAAAGCTTCTTAAAACGACTGTTCGGAGGTTAATACATGTCACTGCTCGATATGCTGTTCGGCAGAAAGCCGAAAACCGCCACAGTCGCGCGCGACCGCCTGCAAATCATCATCGCGCAAGAGCGCGCACAAGAAGGCCAAGCTCCGGACTATCTGCCGACCCTGCGTAAAGAGTTGTTGGAAGTCCTGTCCAAATACGTCAACGTATCATTGGACGACATCCGCATCTCCCAAGAGAAACAAGACGGCTTGGACGTTCTTGAGCTGAACATCACCCTGCCGGAACAAAAAAAGGCTTAACACATGACCTTGACCGAATTGCGTTACATCGTAGCCGTCGCACAAGAACGTCACTTCGGACGTGCCGCACGACGCTGCTTTGTCAGCCAGCCCACCCTCTCCATCGCCATCAAAAAGCTGGAGGAAGAGCTGTCGGTATCCCTGTTCGACCGTAGCAGCAACGACATCATCACGACCGAAGCGGGCGAGCGCATTGTCGCCCAAGCCCGCCGGGTTTTGGAAGAAGCAGAACTCATCAAGCACCTTGCCAATGAAGAGCAAAATGAATTGGAAGGTGCGTTCAAACTCGGCCTGATTTTTACCGTTGCTCCCTACCTTCTGCCCAAGCTCATTACCGCGCTGCGTGAAACCGCGCCGAAAATGCCGCTGATGCTGGAAGAGAACTATACCCACATCCTGACCGAGTCGCTCAAACGTGGCGATGTCGATGCAATCGTCGTTGCCGAGCCGTTCCAAGAGCCGGGCATCGTGACCGAGCCTCTGTATGACGAACCTTTCTTCGTCATTGTTCCCAAAGGACATCACTTTGAAGAACTCGATGCCGTTACGCCTCAGCTTTTGGGTGAAGAACAAGTGTTGCTGCTGTCCGAAGGCAACTGTATGCGCGACCAAGTGTTGGCAAGCTGTTCCGAATTGGCTTCCAAGCAAAAAATCCAGGGCTTGACCAATACCCTGCAAGGCAGCTCCATCAACACCATCCGCCACATGGTTGCCAGCGGCCTGGCCATCAGCGTCATGCCGGCTACCGCATTGACCGAAAACGACCACATGCTTTTCAGCATTATCCCGTTTGAAGGCACTGCACCGCACCGCCGTGTCGTTTTGGCCTATCGCCGCAACTTTGTCCGACCGAAAGCACTGACTGCTTTGCGCACGGCTATTTTGCAATCGCAACTGACCGGTGTAACGTTCGTCAATGAATAAACCGCAAAACAAAAGGCCGTCTGAATATTCAGACGGCCTTTTTTATTTTTAACCGAATAAAGGATTAGTAGCGGGTATGAACCTGGCTGCCGATAACGCCACCCAAAGCCGCGCCACCCAAGGTAGAGCCGGTATCGCCACCAATCAAGTTACCTGCCACGCCACCCAATACCGCACCAGCAGCAGTGTTGCGCTGGGTTTGAGTCATATTGGCACACGCACCCAAAGAAGCGGCCAGCATGATCAAGGTCACAGTTTTTGCAAAAGTTTTCTTCATGGTTTGATTCTCCATCAGGGGTTAAGCTTTATATGGAACAGTATGGCACAACCTTTCATTAATATATTTTCTAATAAGTAAAGACAGATTAAACTAAGATAACGCTCTTGATGAACGGTTAACTTCAAAAATAAACGGCAATTCCAATAGAATATTTATAAAATTTAATATATTTGGCATAAAATTGCGCATGCATCAACCGCATTCGGTAGTGATACAATGACGACTTGTCTGAATTACCGGAAACACCCGTCATGAGTATCTACGCACTGGCACACATCATCCACGTTTATTGCGCGATTGCCTTTGTCGGCGGCGTATTTTTCGAAATGCTGGTTCTCTCCGTTTTGCACACCGGTCGCGTTTCGCGCGAATCGCGCCGCGAAGTCGAACGTGCCATGTCCTATCGTGCCGTCCGCGTGATGCCGCCTGTCGTCATTACCTTGTTCATCAGCGGCGTCGTGATGGTGTACAACCGCTACCTGCCGATACTGCACCACCCATTCGACAGCTCTTTCGGCATCATGCTGAGCATCAAAATCCTGTTGGCAATAAGCGTTTTGGTACATTTTGCCATCGCCGTCGTCAAAATGGCACGACACACCCTCACCGTCGGCTGGTCGAAATACATACACGCCGTCGTATTCAGCCATATGCTGTTTATCGTCTTTTTTGCCAAGGCGATGTTCTACCTGTCTTGGTAAACCTTACCCCTCCCCCACACACAAGGATTGTTTATGACCCAATACCCGTCCGTCGGCTCGCCGATGTTTTACGGCATCTTCTTTATTGCCGTCTTAATCATGATCGCCATCGATATGGTATCGCTGAAAAAAAACGGCGCCCACAAAGTCAGCATCAAAGAAGCCCTCGCCTGGAGCGGCATTTGGGTGGCCGTATCCTGCGCATTTGCAGGCTGGCTCTATTTTGAACTGGCTGGCAACCCGACTTACGGGGCCGTTGTCGCCAAAGAAAAAGTCCTCGAATTCTTCACCGGCTATGTACTCGAAAAATCCCTTGCCGTCGATAACATCTTCGTTTTCCTGATGATTTTCGGCTATTTCAAAGTCGAACCCAAATTCCAACACCGCGTCCTGCTCTATGGCGTATTCGGCGCCATCGTCCTGCGCGCCATCATGATTTTCATCGGCGCGGCACTGGTACAGCAATTCGAATGGATTCTCTACCTTTTCGGCGCATTCCTGCTCTATACCGGCATTCACATGATGAAGCCCGAAGCCGAAGCTGAAGAAGACCTTTCCCAAAACAAAATCCTGACCCTACTCAAAAAAGTCATCCCGACCAGCCCACAGTTTGACGGTGAAAAATTCTTTACCATCGAGAACGGCAAACGCATCGCTACACCGCTTTTGCTGGTATTGATTATGATCGAATTGAGCGACGTCATCTTCGCCGTGGACAGCATCCCCGCTATTTTTGCCGTAACCACCGACCCTTTCATCGTCCTCACTTCCAACATTTTTGCCATCTTGGGCCTGCGTGCCATGTACTTCTTACTGGCAGACTTTGCCGAACGCTTTATCTTCCTCAAATACGGCTTGGCCTTCGTATTGAGCTTTATCGGTATCAAGATGCTGATTATGCACTGGGTGCATATCCCGATTTCCATTTCCCTGTCCGTCGTCTTTGGCGCACTGGGCGCATCCATCCTGACTTCTTTAGTGTACACGCGTCAGCAAGAGAAAAAATAATCTGCCGATATAAAAAGGCCGTCTGAACATTTCAGACGGCCTTTTCAAATATCAAACACCAGCTTATTTAGCAGCGTCTTTCAATTTGTCGGCAGCTTCTTGAGTCACATCGGCTGCTTTACCCATAGCGTCTTTAGCTGCGTCTTTGGCAGCATCTTTAGCATCAGAAACCGCTTCTTTAGCTTCTTCAACCGCTTTACCGGCAGCATCTTTAGCGTCAGAAACTGCTTTATCCGCAGTCGCTTTAGCATCTGCAGCAGCGTCTTTAACATCAGAAACAGCTTGCTCAGCCGCACCTTTGGCTTCAGAAGCAGCAGCATCAACAGAAGAAGCTGCATTTTCAGCAGCAGCGTTTACATCGGAAGCAACAGCAGAAGCCGCCTCTTGGGTTTCTTTTTTCGCTTCTTGTGTACACGCAGCCAAGCCGGCTACCATCATTGCAGCAATCAATAATTTTTTCATGTTGTATATCCTTTGGTCTAAAAAATATCTGTCAAAACTGACAGACCAAAAAATCATAACATAATAAACGCTCAAAAAAGGAAGAATTAACGCCAAATGACAGCCGATTTACGTTTTTTGAAAAAAATTTCAAAAAAACAGTTGACGAAAAGAAACAAGTTCCCTACAATGCACAGCTTATCGGGTCGTTAGCTCAGTCGGTAGAGCAGCGGACTTTTAATCCGTTGGTCGAGCGTTCGAATCGCTCACGACCCACCAAAATATGAAAACCTGCTTTGAAAAAAGCAGGTTTTTTTATATTCTCCATCAAGCCTTTCTTCACTCGATACCTCCCTTATTATCAACATCAAGAATATTCGAGCTTTGTCACAATGCTGTTATAGATGTAACTCAAAGCATCACAAACCTCTTGAATCAATCAAACCCAACTCCTCACCCAACATCTTTTTCTAAAAACTTCCAAATACCTACCATCAACCCACGCTAAATCCTCTTGTATGCCAGACAATTTAGGCATAGACTAAAACTACATCCAACTACAACAACAGGAGAAGGTTTGATGAAACAACTGTCTATGTATATTAACGGCCGCTTTGAAACCGACTTTAACGGCGCATGGCGTGATGTATTGAATCCGGCAACCGAAGAAGTCATCGCACGTGAGCCTAAAGGCGGAAAAGCCGATGTTGATCGTGCCGTTGCTGCGGCCAGAGATGCACAAACTGCATGGGAGCGTTTGCCTGCCGTTGAACGCGGCGCATACCTGCGCAAAATTGCCCAAGGCATCCGCGAACGCGCCGACGAGCTGACCGACACCATTGTCGCCGAAGGCGGCAAAACCAAAGATTTGGCACGCATAGAAGTCATGTTCACTGCCGATTATCTCGACTACCAAGCCGAATGGGCGCGCCGTTATGAAGGTGAAATCATCCAAAGCGACCGCCCGCGCGAAAATATTTTATTGTTCAAACGTCCTTTGGGCGTAATCGCCGGCATTTTGCCGTGGAACTTCCCATTCTTCCTGATCGCCCGCAAAATGGGCCCGGCTTTAGTAACAGGCAATACCATCGTCGTCAAACCGAGCAGCGTTACCCCGATTAACTGCCACATTTTTGCTGAAATCGTTCATGCTTCAGGCTTACCGGCCGGCGTATTCAACGTCGTCAACGGCCCGGGTGCAGAAATCGGCAATGCCTTGGCATCACATCCGCAAGTCGATATGGTCAGCCTGACCGGTTCTGTCGATGCAGGCCGCCAAGTGATGGAAGCCGCCGCCGCCAACATTACCAAAGTCTCACTGGAACTGGGTGGCAAAGCCCCTGCCATCGTCCTGAAAGATGCCGACTTGGATCTGGCCGTCAAATCTATCTTGGCTTCACGCGTGGGCAATACCGGCCAAATCTGCAACTGCGCCGAACGCGTGTATGTCCACAGCAGCCTGAAAGACGCATTTATTGAAAAAATGACTGCCGCCATGAAAGGCGTGCGCTACGGCAACCCGGCCGAAGCCGAAGCCGGCGCACTGGAAATGGGGCCGTTGATTGAAGAACGCGCCGTAAAATCCGTTGCCGAGAAAGTCGAACGCGCAGTTCGACAAGGCGCAACTTTGGTTTGCGGCGGCAAACGTGCCGACGGCAAAGGCTACTTCTTCGAACCTACCCTGCTGACCGATACCGACAACAGCATGGACATCATGAAGGAAGAAACCTTCGGCCCCGTCCTGCCGGTTGCCACTTTCGACACGCTCGATCAAGTCATAGCCTTGGCAAACGACAGCGAATTCGGCCTGACCAGCTCCGTCTATACCACCAATCTGAATGAAGCGTTTTATGTAACCCGCCGCCTGCGTTTCGGCGAAACCTACATCAACCGCGAAAACTTTGAAGCCATGCAGGGCTTCCATGCCGGTTGGAAAAAATCAGGTATCGGCGGCGCCGACGGTAAACACGGTTTGGAAGAATATCTGCAAACCCAAGTCGTTTATTTAGAAACCGATATCTAACTGCCGATACGGCCCTTCATGAAACACAAAAGGCCGTCTGAAACTGATTTTTCAGGTTTCAGACGGCCTTTCTGCCTTTATAGAAAAAAACACCGACATCGCGTAAAATAGAGCCAATTTTTCACTTTATTCAGGCCGTCTGAAAATACCGGCCCTGACTCATTTTTCCGGAAAACACCATGAGCGAACAAAACAATCCGCAAATCGAGCCGCAGTTGGACGAAAACCAAATCATTGCCCTGCGCCGCGAGAAACTGCGCAACATCCGCAAAGAACGCAATGCCTACCCTAACGATTTCAAACGCGACAGCTTTGCCGCCGATCTGCACACCCAATACGGTAAAGTCAGCAAAGAAGAACTCGACCCGCAAGGCATTACCGTCAAAGTGGCCGGGCGCATGATGCTCAAACGTCAAATGGGCAAAGCCAGCTTCGCCACCATTCAAGACGTTACCGGTCAAATCCAGCTTTATTTGAACAACAAAGGCGTGAGCCAAGAAGATTTGGACGACTTCAACCACTGGGACTTGGGCGACATCGTCGGCGCGGAAGGTACTTTGTTCAAAACCAACCACGGCGAATTGACCGTGCGCGTGTCCAACATCCGCCTTCTGTCCAAATCCCTGCGCCCGCTACCCGACAAACACAAAGGTTTGAGCGATCAGGAAACCAAATACCGTCAACGCTACGTCGATTTGATTGCCAACGAAGAATCGCGCAATACCTTCATCAAACGCAGCCAAATCATCCAATCCGTGCGCAATTTCATGGTTAACGAGCATTATTTGGAAGTTGAAACCCCAATGATGCACCCGATTCCTGGCGGTGCGACGGCAAAACCGTTCGTTACTCACCACAATGCCTTGGACATTCCACTCTACCTGCGCATCGCTCCCGAGCTGTATCTGAAACGCTTGGTTGTCGGCGGCTTGGAACGCGTGTTTGAAATCAACCGCAGCTTCCGCAACGAAGGCATGTCCGTACGCCACAACCCTGAATTCACCATGATCGAATTCTACGAAGCCTTCTCCGACTACGAACGCATGA
Source organism: Neisseria sp. P0014.S009 (assembly GCF_051958155.1). Classification (NCBI taxonomy): domain Bacteria; kingdom Pseudomonadati; phylum Pseudomonadota; class Betaproteobacteria; order Neisseriales; family Neisseriaceae; genus Neisseria; species Neisseria sp. P0014.S009. Next base: position 70,880 of record NZ_JBQCVS010000006.1, read on the forward strand.
TGCAAATGGCGGAAGACATCATCCGCAACGCTTCCCGCGCGGTAAACGGTACGGCAAAAATCAGCTACAACGGAAAAGAAGTCGATTTGGAAAGCCTGTTTGAACGCCTGACCATTCTCGGTGCCATCAAGAAATACAATCCGCACTACACCGATGAACAGTTGAACGATGAAGAATGGCTGAAAAAAGAAATCGTCAAACACGGCGAAAGCCTGCCTCCGTCTCCGGGTATCGGCAGCCTGCAACTTGCCCTGTTTGAAGGTTGCGCCGAGGGCAAACTGTGGAACCCGACTTTCATCATCGACTACCCTGTCGAAGTGTCGCCATTGGCACGCGCATCCGACAGCAAACCGGGTTTGACCGAACGCTTCGAGCTTTTCGTTGTCGGCCGCGAACTGGCAAACGGCTATTCCGAGTTGAACGATCCGGAAGATCAAGCCGAACGCTTCAAAGCGCAAGTGGCGCAAAAAGATGCCGGTGACGACGAAGCCATGCACTACGATGCCGACTACATCCGCGCCATGGAATTCGGCCTGCCACCGACCGGCGGTTGCGGCATCGGCATCGACCGCTTGGTAATGTTGCTGACCGATTCGCAAACCATCCGCGACGTGATTCTGTTCCCACAAATGCGTCCCGAATAACGCATTGAAATAAAATCAAGGCCGTCTGAAAACAAGACTCTGTTTTCAGACGGCCTTTTTGTTCAAATATGTAAAACGGAAGAGTTTAAATCGATAAATTCTTTACACCATAATAATAAAATTACATGATAATCAAAAAGATAATATAAAAAAGAATATGTAAACGTTTTTCAGTTTGTTGACAGTCTGCTAGAATACATCCAGTTACAGGCAGCCTCCACACACAGGCCGTCTGAAAATGGAGAAACTCTGAAAGGTTTGTATGGATCAATTTTTCGAACAGCTTCACGGCTGGATAAACGCCATCAACGACCAAATGTGGTCGGGGTTGGTATATATGCTTTTAGGCGCAGGCCTCTTTTTCACCGTTACCACCGGTTTTGTACAATTCCGCCTCTTCGGCCGCAGTATCAAAGAAATGCTGAGTGGCCGCAAACAAGGTGATGATCCGCACGGAATCACACCGTTCCAAGCATTCGTTACCGGCTTGGCCAGCCGCGTAGGCGTGGGCAACATCGCCGGCGTGGCGATTGCCATCAAACTCGGCGGGCCGGGCGCGGTATTCTGGATGTGGGTAACCGCCTTAATCGGCATGAGTTCGGCGTTTGTCGAATCTTCACTGGCCCAACTCTTTAAAGTCCGGGACTACGACAACCACCACTTCCGCGGCGGCCCTGCCTACTACATCACTCAAGGCCTGGGACAAAAATGGCTGGGCGTTTTGTTCGCCCTGAGCCTGATTTTCTGTTTCGGCTTTGTATTTGAAGCCGTACAGACCAATACCATCGCCGATACCACCAAAGCAGCATGGGGCTGGGATCAACACTATGTCGGTGTCGCCCTGGTCATTCTGACTGCCCCGATTATCTTCGGCGGTATCCGCCGCGTATCTAAAGCCGCGGAAATCATCGTTCCACTGATGGCGGTTTTATACCTCGTCATAGCACTCTTCATCATTGTTACCAATATTTCCCTGATTCCTGACGTGTTCGGTCAGATTTTCTCCAACGCGTTCAACTTCGATTCGGCTGCAGGCGGTTTCCTCGGCGGTCTGATTTCGACCACCATGATGCAGGGTATCAAACGCGGCCTGTATTCCAATGAGGCGGGTATGGGTTCCGCGCCGAATGCTGCAGCCGCAGCCGAAGTGAAACACCCCGTCTCCCAAGGCATGATTCAAATGCTGGGCGTTTTCGTCGATACCATCATCGTCTGCTCATGCACCGCCTTTATCGTCTTGACCTATCAGCAGCCTTACGGCGACCTGAGCGGTGCAGCGTTGACGCAGGCGGCGATTGTCAGCCAAGTGGGTCAATGGGGCGCGGGCTTCCTTGCCGTCATCCTGTTTATGTTTGCCTTTTCAACCGTTATCGGTAACTATGCCTATGCCGAGTCCAACGTCCAATTCATCAAGAGCCATTGGCTGGTTACCGCCGTTTTCCGTATGCTGGTTTTGGCATGGGTCTACTTCGGCGCAGTTGCCAACGTACCCTTGGTATGGGATATGGCAGACATGGCCATGGGCATCATGGCATGGATTAACCTCGTCGCCATCCTGCTCCTGTCACCACTTGCCTTCCTGCTGTTGAAAGACTACACAGCCAAGCTGAAAATGGGTAAAGACCCAGAGTTCAAACTCTCTGAACACCCGGGCTTGAAACGCAAAATCAAATCCGATATCTGGTAAAACCAAAGGCCGTCTGAAATTTCAGACAGCCTTTTTAATCCCTGCCATCTAGATAAAACGATGCCCCTTAAAGCAGAAGCCTTAAGGGGCAGACTAATGGCAACATATCTGCCAAAGAAATCCTTAATTAATCATTTATCTCAGACGAACAGGTAATAACCTTGTAGCCAAATGACCACTTACTTTGACAAAGACTGCGTTCACTATCGAAACACTACAGTAGGCGGTATCTAAACCTACCGTAAGAAAGTTAAAGCCGCTACTTGGAAGTAACAGAAAAGCAGTATGCGACCATAAAATTACTGTTAAAAGCATCAAAATCCAAAAAATCGATTCAGATCATTACTATTCCCAGCCATTTTCCCGAGTAGAGACCTTTGCAAAAATAGTCTGTTAACGAAATTTGACGCATAAAAATGCGCCAAAAAATTCAATTGACTAAAACCTTCCTAATATTGAGCAAAAAATAGGAAAAATCAGAAAGGTTTTGCATTTTGAAAATGAGATTGAGCATAAAATTTTAGTAACCTATGTTATTGCAAAGGTCTCAGTAATAAAAAATAAGAAATACTTACAAAATAGTGACTTACAATTTAAGCATTGTAAATTATGAATTAAGAAAGGAATCATCCAAATAAAAAAGCACCACCTAAACAGGTAGTGCTTTCATATTAATTTGCTTATTCAGCAGAATCAGTTGCTTTATCAACCAATTCAACCAATGCCAAAGGAGCATTGTCACCTTTACGGAAACCGTATTTCAGTACACGAACATAGCCGCCGTTACGAGCAGCAAAGCGTGGACCCAATTCGTCAAACAATTTAACTACAACATCACGATCGCGAGTGCGGTCAAAAGCCAAACGACGGCTTGCCAAAGAAGGTTTTTTACCCAAGGTAATCAAGGGCTCAACTACGCGGCGCAATTCTTTTGCTTTAGGCAAAGTTGTCACGATGGTTTCGTGAGTCAACAAGGAATTCGCCATATTGCGCAGCATCGCAGCACGGTGGCTGCTAGTACGGTTTAATTTGCGGTTGCCATTACGATGACGCATGTCATTATCCTTTAATCTTCAAACTTACGGCTTTTCTAAGCCTACAGGCGGCCAAGCTTCTAATTTGGAACCTAATGTCAGACCTTTAGAGGCCAACACTTCTTTGATCTCATTCAAAGATTTACGACCCAAATTAGGGGTCTTGAGAAGCTCGGTTTCAGTACGTTGAATCAAATCGCCAATATAATAAATATCCTCAGCTTTCAGACAATTAGCTGAACGTACGGTTAATTCCAAATCATCTACAGGACGCAGCAAGATAGGATCGATAGGAGGAGCTTTTTCTTCAACCTCTTCAACCGGAGTACCTTGCAGATCTGCAAAAATAGACATTTGGTCAATTAAGATACGTGCGGCACTACGTACAGCTTCTTCTGGATCAATAGAACCATTGGTTTCAATATCCAAAACCAATTTATCCAAATCCGTGCGTTGCTCTACGCGTGCAGGTTCAACTTCAAAGCTAACACGACTGATGGGCGAAAAGCTCGCATCCAACTGAATCGCACCAATCTGTTTGTTCTCATCACGCAATACGCGACGACCTGAAACGGATTGATAACCACGACCTTGCTCTACTTTAATTTCCATGTCGATTTGGCCATTGTCAGCCAAGTGGCAAATAACATGTTCAGGATTGATGATTTCCACATCGTGTGGCAAATCAATATCACCGGCTATAACAGCACCAGCGCCTGTTTTTTTCAAAGTCAACTGAACTTGGTTACGACCGTGAAGCTTGAATACGATACCTTTAATGTTCAAGAGAACGTCGACAACATCCTCTTGAACACCATCAATAGTAGAGTATTCGTGCAATACGCCGGAAATAACTACTTCAGTTGGGGCAAAGCCATTCATGGATGACAGTAAGATACGACGCAAAGCATTACCTAAAGTATGACCAAAACCACGTTCAAATGGCTGCATAGACACCTTGGCCCGAGTGGAAGACAAAGTATCTACATCGATTTGACGAGGTTTCAAAAATTCGGTTGTGCTATTTTGCATTTAACTGTCCCTCATTGAGCTAGCATTATTTAGAGTAGAACTCTACCACCAGCTGTTCATTAATATCGCCAGACAATTCTGAGCGATCCGGCATATTTTTGAATACGCCTTCCAATTTGTCGGCATCAACAGATACCCAGCTTGGCAACCCAATTTGAGTAGCCAGGCTCAATGCTTCTTGGATACGTACTTGTTTCTTAGCTTTTTCACGAACAGCTACAACATCACCTGCTTTAACTTGGAAAGAAGGGATATTAACAACTTGACCGTTTACAATGATAGCTTTGTGAGAAACCAATTGACGTGCTTCGGCGCGAGTAGAGCCAAAACCCATACGGTAAACGACATTGTCCAAACGAGACTCCAGCAATTGCAGCAGCAATTCACCGGTAGAGCCTTTACGACGATCTGCTTCCGCGAAGTAACGACGGAATTGACGCTCTAATACGCCATAAATACGACGGATTTTTTGTTTTTCACGCAATTGCAAACCGTAGTCTGACAAACGTGGTTTTTTCGCACCGTGTTGACCAGGTGCAGAATCCATTTTACATTTGGAATCCAAAGAGCGACGTGCACTCTTCAAAAACAGATCCGTACCTTCGCGACGTGCTAATTTACATTTAGGGCCAATATAACGTGCCATGTTTTAAATCACTCCAATATTAAATACGACGTTTTTTAGGCGGACGGCAACCGTTATGAGGCAACGGGGTAACGTCAGTAATGCTGGTAATCTTGAAACCAAGAGCGTTTAAAGCACGTACAGAAGATTCGCGACCAGGGCCAGGGCCTTTAATGCGGACTTCTAAATTTTTAACGCCATACTCTTGGGCAACTTTACCAGCTGCTTCTGCTGCAACTTGTGCTGCAAATGGTGTACTTTTACGAGAACCTTTAAAACCAGCGCCGCCAGAGGTAGCCCAAGACAATGCATTGCCTTGACGGTCAGTGATTGTAATGATGGTATTGTTGAAAGATGCATGAACGTGCACAATACCTTCGCTTACGGTTTTACGTACTTTTTTACGTACACGCGAAGCTGTGTTTGCTTTAGCCATTAATCAAATTCCTTAAAATTTATTTCTTACCGGCAATCGCTTTGCGCGGACCTTTACGGGTACGAGCATTTGTGCGAGTGCGTTGACCACGACAAGGCAAGCCACGACGATGACGGAAGCCGCGATAGCAACCCATATCCATCAGTCGTTTAATGCTCATCGTTACTTCACGACGCAAATCGCCTTCAACTTCATATTTAGCAACTTGCTCACGCAAAGCGTCTAATTGAGCCTCGTCCAAATCTTTTGCTTTAGTAGTAGGAGCAATATTTGCTGCCTCACAAATCAATTTAGCACGAGTCGCACCAATACCATAAATAGCCTGAAGGCCAATTACGATATGGGCATTATTAGGGATATTTACCCCTGCAATACGAGCCATATTTTTTCCTTTTTAGGGCAAAGTATGTCACTATACCACAAAATCAATAGTTAAGAAAACTAGCTTCTTAACCTTGACGTTGTTTGTGACGTGGGTCAGTACAAATTACGCGAACTACACGATTACGACGAATAATCTTGCAATTGCGACAAATTTTCTTTACAGAAGGTTGTACACGCATTTTATTTCCTTTTATCGTTTATCTTGCTCGGAAAACAATCCGAGCACGGGTTAAATCATAAGGAGTTAATTCAACTGTTACCTTATCACCTGGAGAAATACGGATATAATGCATCCGCATTTTGCCAGATATATGACCAAGTACTACATGATCATTTTCCAGTTTTACTTTAAATGTTGCATTGGGCAAAGTCTCAAGGATTTCACCCTGCATCTGTATGGTATCTTCTTTAGCCATAAGCCTACTTACGTGACAAAGATTTCATATCTGGACGACTCATCAAGTCTTCATACTGACTACTCATTATGTATGAATTAATTTGCGTCCTAAAATCCATTGTAACAACGACCAAAATAAGCAAAGATGTACCACCGAAATTGATAGTAACATTCCATGCAGTTGTTAAAATTTCAGGTATCAGACAGATTGTAGTAATGTACAAAGCACCAAACAATGTCAGTCTTAGTACCACTTTTTCCAAATACCTAGATGTTTGCTCACCTGGTCGTATACCTGGCACAAATGCACCACTCTTCTTCAAATTTTCTGCCATCTCTTTAGGACTGAATACTAAAGCAGTATAGAAATAGCAGAAAAAAATGATTGTTGACGCAAATAATACGATAAATAAAGTTTTACCATGCTGTAGTTGAGCGGCAATCTGATATAAAACTGAATTTGTATTATTGGAACCAAGCCAACCTAAAAGTGTAGATGGAAACAAAATGATACTGGAAGCAAAAATGGGGGGAATAACACCCGCCATATTTAGCTTAAATGGCATATGAATGCTCTGTCCTGACATCATTCCCGAGCCAAACTGTCTCTTCGCATAATGAACAGGAACTTTACGCTGAGCACTCTCAAAATAGACTACAACATATATTAATAGTAACGTACCTAAAGCTATTAATACAGCAGTATGCGATTTCTGATCTAATAATTTAGTAATCCCTGAAGGGACACCAGATACAATACCTGCTGTAATAATTAAGGAAATACCATTACCAATACCACGCTCGGTAATTTGCTCCCCCAACCACATCAGAAACATAGTACCTGTAACTAAACAGACCACTGTAGAAATATAAAACTCAAGCGCAGTCGTTACAACGACACCTTGTTGATAAACATATGATGCAGCCGCAAAGCTTTGTACTATAGCCAATAATACCGTCCCATACCTAGTATATTTCGTAATTATTTTCCTACCAGCCTCACCTTCCTTCTTTAAAGTTTTCAAAGAAGGAACAATCTCAGAAGCAAGCTGAATAATAATCGATGCCGAAATATAAGGCATGATACCAATTGCAAATATAGTAAAGCGCTCCAACGAACCACCCGAGAACATATTTAACATTCCGAATATGCCGTTTGCAGCGCCTTTGAATAACTCAGCTAATGCAACAGCATCTACGCCCGGTACCGGTATATGAGCACCAATACGGAAAACGACTAAAGCACCTAAAAGGAACACCAGACGTTTTTTCAGATCACCAAATTTGGATAATCCTGATAAAGATTGTTGATTAGCCACTGTAGTTCAAGCCTTATTCTTCTACTTTACCACCGGCAGCTTCAATAGCAGCTTTAGCACCTTTAGTAGCTTTTACACCTTTCAAGGTAACTGCTTTTGAGATTTCACCAGAAGCGATAACTTTTACATTAGAAGCAGTTGCAGGAATCAAACCAGCTTGTTTAAGAACCAAGACATCAATCTCGTTCACAGCAATCAGATTTAATTCACTCAAACGAACTTCAGCATTAGTGGCCGCAGTCAAAGATTTGAAACCACGTTTTGGCAGACGGCGCTGCAAAGGCATTTGACCGCCTTCAAAACCTACCTTGTGAAAGCCACCAGAACGGCTTTTTTGACCTTTATGACCACGACCACCTGTCTTACCTAAGCCGCTACCAATACCACGGCCTACACGACGGCTAGCATGAGTAGCACCCTCAGCAGGTTGAATAGTATTCAAAAACATATTAAGACTCCACTTTCAACAAGTAGCTGATCTTATTGATCATACCACGGTTTTCAGGGGTATCCAAAACCTCCACAGTATGCTCACGGCGGCGTAAACCTAAACCACGAGCACATGCACGATGAGATTCAATTGTACCGATCAGGCTCTTAACCAATGTAACTTTAATCTTTTTTTGCTCAGTCATGGTTAGCTCCCAAAATATCTTCTACTGTCAAGCCACGTTTAGCAGCAATATCAGCAGGGGTATACAGTTTAGACAAACCGTCTAATGTAGCGCGTACAATATTGTAAGGGTTAGTAGAACCATGTACTTTAGCTGAGATGTTATGAATACCCATAGCATCAAATACTAAACGCATTGGACCACCAGCTTTTACACCGCTACCTTCTTTAGCAGGTTGCATAAATACCTTAGTAGCACCATGACGACCAATAACCTCATGATGAATAGTACCATTTTTCAAAGGTACTTTAATCATAGAGCGTCGAGCTTGATCCATTGCTTTTTGAACAGCAACTGGTACTTCTTTTGATTTACCTTTGCCCATACCGATGCGACCATCACCATCACCAACAACAGTCAGTGCAGAGAAAGCCATGATACGGCCACCTTTAACTACTTTAGTCACGCGATTAACTGCGACCATCTTTTCAATCAGGCCGTCACCGCGTTCTTCAATTTCATGTTTTGCCATCTGAAAGTCTCCAAATATTAGAAGCTTAAACCATTTTCACGTGCAGCTTCAGCTAAAGCTTTCACTCGACCGTGATATTGGAAACCTGAACGGTCAAAAGCAACTTTTTCAACACCTACTGCTTTAGCTTTTTCAGCAATACGCTTACCAACTACAGCTGCTGCTTCAACGTTGCTACCTGATTTCAGGCTACTACGTACTTCAGCTTCCAATGTAGAGGCTTGAGCCAATACTTTATCACCTTCAGCACTAATTACTTGAGCATAAATATGATTATTGCTGCGGAACACACATAATCTTACCATTTTCAAGTCCGCAATACGCGCACGGGTTTTGCGTGCACGACGGAGTCGGGTTGTATGTTTATCCATTAGTGAACCTCAATTATTTTTTCTTGGCTTCTTTCATCACTACTACTTCACCTACATAACGAACGCCTTTACCTTTATAAGGTTCAGGAGAACGGAATGCACGAATTTCAGCAGCGACTTGGCCAACCACTTGTTTATCTGCACCAGTCAAAACGATTTCTGTTTGGCTAGGAGTTTGAACAGAAACACCTTCAGGCATTTCGTATACGATTGGATGAGAGAAACCCAAAGATAAGTTCAAAACTTTACCTTGGGCTTGGGCACGATAACCCACACCAATCAATTGAAGTTTTTTCTCAAAACCTTCAGAAACACCCTTAACCATGTTATTAACCAATGCACGAGCAGTACCAGACATAGCATTAGCCTGTTTACTGTCATTTTTTGCAGCAAAAGTCAATTTACCATCGTTCAGTTCAATAGTAACATCGGAATGCAAAGGAAAAGACAATTCGCCGTTTTTACCTTTGATAACCAATGCATCTGTTCCGAATTTTACTTCTACACCAGCAGGAACAGTCACTGGGTTTTTTGCGACGCGTGACATTTACTTTTCTCCACTAGGCTACGATGCACAACAACTCACCGCCAACACCCTCAGAACGGGCTTTGCGATCAGTCATTACACCTTTAGAAGTACTAACAATAGCGACACCCAAGCCATTCATTACACTAGGGATCTCACTTGATGCTTTGTAAATACGCAAACCTGGACGTGAAACACGTTTAATTTGCTCAATCACAGGACGACCTGCATAGTATTTCAATTGAATTTCCAATACCGGTTTTGCATCAGCAGAAACCGCAAAATCCTCGATATAACCTTCTTCTTTCAGAACTTTTGCAATTGCGCACTTCAGTTTAGAGGAAGGCATGGCAACTACTGCTTTATTAGCACGTTGCGCATTGCGAATACGAGTCAACATATCGGAAATAGGATCATGCATACTCATTATTTATACTCCTATTACCAGCTAGCTTTAACAACACCAGGGATCTCGCCACGCATAGCGATTTCACGGATTTTAATACGGCCCAAACCAAATTTACGGAAAGTGCCACGAGGACGACCTGTTAAAGCACAACGACGACGTTGACGTACAGGTGCTGCATTACGAGGAATGGATTGAAATTTCAAACGTGCTTCAAAACGTTCTTCTTCAGTCGCATTAGCATCATTAATAACAGCGAAAATTGCCTCACGTTTAGCTGCAAACTTTTTCGCCAATGCTTGACGTTTCAGCTCACGATTAATAAGTGCTTTCTTAGCCATGATTATCCTTTAAACGGAAACTTAAACAGTGACAACAAAGCTTTCGCTTCTTCATCAGTTTTTGCAGTAGTTGTAATAGTAATATTCAAACCACGCAAAGCATCGATTTTATCGTATTCAATTTCCGGGAAAATAATTTGCTCACGAACGCCCATATTGTAATTGCCACGACCATCAAATGATTTACCGCTTACACCACGGAAGTCACGTACGCGAGGCAACGCAATAGTAATCAAACGATCCAAGAATTCAAACATTTGATCACGACGCAAAGTTACTTTGCAACCAACTGGATAGTTATCACGGATTTTAAAACCCGCGATAGATTTACGAGCAACAGTAACAACTGGCTTTTGACCAGCAATTTTCTCTAAATCAGAAACAGCGTGTTCCATAACTTTTTTATCAGCAACAGCTTCACCCACACCCATATTCAAGGTGATTTTTTCAATACGTGGAACTTCCATTACTGATTTGTAACCAAATTGTTTAACCAATTCAGGAACAACTGTATCTTTATAAAACTCTCTCAAACGAGCCATGTTATCTCCTTATGCTCCAATGATAGAGCCATTTGATTTGAAGAAACGAACGCGTTTAACTTTGCCTTCATTTTCAATCAGCTTAATACCAACACGGTCTGCTTTATTAGTTTCCGGATTCAGGATTGCAACATTAGAAATATCCAAAGGCATTTCTTTAGTAATAATGCCACCCTCAATACCGCGCATTGGATTAGGTTTTTGATGGCGTTTTACAACATTAACACCCTCAACAACAACTTTATCACCCAATACTCGAACTACTTGACCTTGCTTACCTTTATCTTTACCGGTAATCACTACAACCTGATCGCCTTTAATGATTTTATTCATCGCGCTATTCCTTATAATACTTCAGGCGCCAATGAAACGATTTTCATAAATCGCTCAGTACGCAATTCACGGGTTACCGGGCCAAAAATACGAGTACCCAGAGGCTCAAGTTTATTATTTAATAACACAGCGGCGTTGTTATCAAATTTAATTAGCGCACCATCAGGACGACGCACACCCTTAGCAGTACGAACAACTACCGCATTGTATACATCACCTTTTTTGACACGACCACGTGGGGCTGCATCTTTAACTGCAACTTTAATAATATCGCCAACAGAAGCGTAGCGACGCTTAGATCCGCCCAATACCTTGATGCACATCACGCGACGCGCACCAGAGTTATCAGCCACATCTAAGATGGTCTGCATTTGAATCATATTAGTACCTTTAAATTAACCAACTTAATTTACCACTTTCATATAACTCGCACCTTACTTTAAGCTGCTTATTAAATGAAACCATCACGGTTCTAGTAAACCAGTCTTGGATCCCGAAGGGAGAGAAACTTCCATAAGAAGCTGGAAGATAAGAAACGAAGTTTACACGCAAATTAACTTTGCTGCAAGACTTCGTTTCTTATTAAGCTACATTACTGTGTTTTAAATCAAACAGTACGCGCTTTCTCAACCAATTCTTTTACAACCCAAGACTTGGTTTTTGACAAAGGACGAGATTCCTCGATTACCACTACATCACCAATGCCATATTGATTGTTTTCATCATGAGCATGGATTTTAGTTGATAAACGAATAATTTTACCGTACAGAGGATGTTTAACTTTACGCTCAACCAATACTGTAACAGTTTTGTCCATTTTGTCGCTTACCACTTTGCCTTGCAAAGTACGAACATTTTTAGCTTCGCTCATTACTTAGCACCTTTTTCAGTTAAAATGGTTTTAATACGAGCAATATCGCGACGTACACGTTTCAACTCGCTAGATTTACCCAACTGACCGGTTGCATTTTGCATGCGTAAGCCAAACTGAGCTTTCAACAAGTCCAACAAATCAGAGTTTAATTGCTCAATAGATTTGTCTTTCAATTCATTTGCTTTCATTATTGACCCACCTGTCTTACCACAAAGGTTGTAGGAATAGGCAATTTGGCAGCGGCCAATTCAAATGCTTCACGAGCCAATGACTCAGGAACACCGTCCATTTCGTACAATACTTTGCCTGGTTTAATTTCAGCAATGTAATATTCCACATTACCTTTACCGCCACCCATACGAACTTGGATAGGTTTCTCAGTAATTGGTTTATCAGGGAATACACGGATCCAAATGCGACCGCCACGTTTAATATGACGAGTCATAGTACGACGAGCAGCTTCGATTTGGCGGGCAGTCAAACGACCACGGCCTACGGCTTTCAAACCGAACTCACCGAAACTTACTTTGTTACCGCGAGTAGCAATACCGGTGTTACGGCCTTTTTGTTGCTTGCGATATTTCAGTCTAGTTGGCTGCAGCATTACGTCCACCTGCCTTTCTTTGTTTCTTCTCATGCTCAGGTTTAGAAGATTTAATATTACCTTCTGTATAAACCCAAACTTTCAGACCCAGTACACCATAAGTAGTGTGTGCTTCGCTAGTTGCATAATCCACGTTCGCACGCAAAGTATGCAAAGGTACACGACCTTCACGGTACCATTCGCTACGAGCGATATCAGCACCATTCAGACGGCCTGAAGTCATGATCTTGATGCCTTTAGCACCAGAACGCATTGCATTTTGCATTGCACGTTTCATAGCGCGACGGAATTGAACACGTTTTTCAAGCTGCTGGGCAATACCATCAGCAATGATTTGCGCATCCAATTCAGGACGACGAATCTCTTCAATATTTACATGAACAGGCACACCCATCAGAGCTTGCAAGTCACGTTTCAAGATTTCGATATCCTCGCCTTTTTTACCAATAACCACACCTGGACGAGCAGAGTGAATGGTAATACGTGCAGATTTAGCAGGACGCTCGATCACTACACGACCAACTGAAGCATTAGCCAGTTTTTTACGCAAGTAGTTACGAACATCAATATCTTGTTTCAAAACAGTAGAAAAGTCGGTGCTTTTAGCAAACCATTTTGAAGCCCAGTCTTTAGTTACCGCCAGGCGAAAGCCTGTAGGGTTAATCTTTTGTCCCATAGCTTTTCCTTAGTTGCCCACTGTCACATTAATATGACAAGTTTGTTTCTCGATGCGGTTACCGCGACCTTTGGCACGAGCTTGGAAACGTTTCAAGCTTGGGCCTTTGTCAACAAAGATAGTTACCACTTTCAGTTCGTCAATGTCAGCACCATTGTTGTGCTCGGCATTGGCGATTGCTGATTCCAATACTTTTTTAATCAGCTCAGCACCTTTTTTAGGGCTGAATGCCAAGATATTCAAAGCTTGGGCAACGTCTTTACCACGAATCAAATCAGCCACCAAACGAGCTTTTTGAGCTGAAATACGGGCGTTTTTATGTTGTGCACTTACTCTCATGATTCACCTTATTTCTTTTTAGCCTTTTTATCAGCCAAGTGGCCTTTAAAGGTACGGGTCAATGAGAACTCACCTAATTTATGACCAACCATATTGTCGCTGATGAACACAGGCACGTGAGTGCGACCGTTGTGAACAGCGATAGTCAGACCGATGAAATCAGGCAAAATGGTAGAACGACGTGACCAAGTTTTAATTGGGCGTTTGTCGTTGCTTGCACGAGCAGCATCTACTTTTTTCAGCAAATGCAGGTCTACATATGGGCCTTTTTTTAATGAACGAGCCATACTAATTAACCTTTATTTGAGTAACGACGACGAACAATCATGTTATCCGTGCGTTTGTTATTACGAGTGCGGTAGCCCTTAGCAGGAGTACCCCATGGGCTCACCGGTTCGCGAGCCTCACCAGTACGGCCTTCACCACCACCATGTGGGTGATCAACAGGGTTCATTACAACACCACGAACGGTCGGACGAATACCACGCCAGCGGTTAGCACCAGCTTTACCGATTTTTTTCAGGCTTTGTTCTTCGTTACCAACTTCACCGATAGTTGCACGGCAATTTACGCTAATTTTGCGCACTTCACCAGAACGCAAACGAACTTGTGCGTAAGCACCTTCTTTTGCAAGCAATACCGCAGAAGCACCAGCAGAACGCGCAATTTGCGCACCTTTACCTGGTTTCATTTCGATACAGTGAATAGTTGTACCAACAGGAATATTGCGGATCGGCAGAGTGTTACCTACTTTGATAGCAGCTTCAGCACCGGAAACCAATACTGCACCGGCTTGAATACCACGAGGAGCAATGATGTAGCGACGCTCACCATCTGCATAGCACAACAACGCGATAAATGCAGTACGGTTAGGATCATATTCGATACGCTCTACTTTTGCAGGGATACCGTCTTTGTTACGTTTAAAATCTACAACGCGGTAATGATGTTTATGGCCACCACCTTTATGACGGGTAGTGATATGACCATTGTTGTTACGACCGGCAGTAGAATTTTTCTTTTCCAGCAGAGGTGCATAAGGTGCACCTTTGTGCAAACCTTCTGTTACCACGCGAACCATGCCGCGACGGCCTGCAGAGGTCGGCTTCATTTTAACGATTGCCATTTTGTTTATTCCTTATCTGCAGCTGCAGCAGCGGCTTCCAAATCCAACTCTTGACCGGCAGCCAGGCTTACATAAGCCTTTTTAACATCGCTGCGACGACCTAAAGTGCGACCAAAACGTTTAACTTTACCTTTAATGGTAACAGTAGTAACGTCTGCAACTTGAACGCCGAACAGCAGCTCAACAGCCGCTTTAATTTCAGGTTTGGTTGCATTTGCCAAAACTTTAAACGTCATTTGGTTACGTTTTTCAGCCAATACGTTGCTTTTTTCAGAAACGATAGGTGCCAAGATTACTTGAGTCAAACGTTGTTGATTCATACCCATTGCTCCTCTAATTGTGCAACTGCATCTTTAGTGATAACGACTTTTTTGTAACGCAGCAAGCTGTAAGGATCAACTTGTTGAGCTTCCAAAACCAATACGTTAGGCAAGTTGCGTGAAGCCAAGTAAACATTCTCGTCGAGCTGTTTAGTTACAAACAGAACTTGCTCCAAACCCAAATTTTTCACTTGTTCAGCAAAAACTTTGGTTTTAGGAGTTTCAGCAGTCAATGCTTCGATTGCAAACAAACGTTCATCACGAGCCAATTGGGACAAAATAGTCGCCATACCGGCACGGTACATTTTACGGTTCACTTTTTGAGTGAAGTTTTCGTCAGGTTTGTTTGGGAATGCACGACCACCTTTACGCCACAGCGGAGAAGAAGTCATACCGGAACGAGCACGACCGGTACCTTTTTGGCGCCATGGCTTTTTAGTAGAGTGGTTTACTTCGGCACGAGTCTTTTGAGCACGATTACCAGAACGGGCATTTGCCAAGTAAGCAGTAACCAGTTGGTGAACCAGAGCTTCATTGTATTCACGAGCAAACAAAGCATCAGAAACAGCCAAGCTGCCAGATACTTGTCCTTTAGCGTCAATTACTTTCAATTCCATTACGCACCTACTTTCACGCTAGGACGAACCACGACGTCGCTGTTAACCGAACCCGGAACAGCACCTTTAACCAACAAGAGTTGGCGTTCAGCATCAACACGCACAACTTCCAATTTTTGAACAGTTGCTTTAGTGTTACCGTATTGACCTGCCATACGTTTACCAGGGAACACACGACCAGGGTCTTGTGCCATACCGATAGAACCAGGAACACGGTGAGAACGGGAGTTACCGTGGGAAGTACGTTGAGCACCGAAGTTATGACGTTTGATCGTACCAGAGAAACCTTTACCTTTAGAGGTGCCGGTTACATCTACCAATTGACCAACTTCAAACATAGAAACGGTAATTTCATCACCGGCTTTCAATTCAGCCAGTTTTTCTTCAGTCAAAGCAAACTCAACCAAACCGCGACCAGCTTCAACACCTGCTTTAGCAAAGTGACCGGCTTCAGTTTTGTTGACACGATTAGCTTTTTTCTGACCAAAGGTAACTTGTACAGCAGTGTAGCCGTCAGTATCTTTGGATTTCACTTGTGTAACGCGGTTGGCAGACATATCCAAAACAGTTACCGGAACAGAAACACCCTGTTCGTCGAACACGCGAGTCATACCAACTTTGCGTCCAACCAGACCTAAAGTCATGATTATTTTCCTTTTAAGTAAAGGGGCGGGCTACGATTGGCCTGCCTTTCAGACAAAGTTAAACTTGATACGGATGTACCAAGTCTGCCATTATAATTGAAAAATCAAAGAAATATCAACAAAAATTTCAATTTAACTTCTTAAAACCATCATTTTTTTCGGATGAAGTGTTGCCAAATATCTGAAAATTTTCAGACGGCCTAAGAATTCTATAAAAAACCGAACAGCCAAGCTGTTCGGTTTTCAGTTCTTATTGAACTTTAATTTCTACATCTACACCTGCTGGAAGATCCAGTTTCATCAGTGCATCAGTAGTTTTGTCAGTCCAGTCCACGATGTCCATCAGACGCAAGTGGGTACGGATTTCCAATTGTTCACGAGAAGTTTTGTTCACGTGAGGAGAACGCAAGATATTGAAACGTTCGATTTTAGTTGGCAAAGGAATCGGACCTTTAACAACAGCGCCAGTACGTTTGGCAGTTTCAACGATTTCTTGCGCAGAACGGTCAATCAGACTGTAATCATAAGCTTTCAGGCGGATACGGATTTTTTGGTTTGCCATTTATCAATATCCCTCAATTAAGCGATTACAGAAGAAACCACACCCGCACCTACGGTACGACCACCTTCGCGAATCGCAAAGCGCAGACCTTCTTCCATAGCGATAGGCGCAATCAGTTCTACAGTAATGGTTACGTTCTCACCTGGCATTACCATTTCTACGCCTTCTTCCAAAGTAACTGCACCAGTTACGTCAGTAGTACGGAAATAGAATTGTGGACGGTAGTTAGCGAAGAATGGAGTGTGACGACCACCCTCTTCTTTGCTCAGTACGTATACTTCTGCTTTGAATTTGGTGTGAGGAGTGATAGTACCTGGTTTAGCCAATACTTGACCACGCTCTACGTCTTCACGTTTAGTACCACGCAGCAATACACCTACGTTGTCACCAGCTTGACCTTCGTCCAGCAGTTTGCGGAACATTTCAACACCGGTACAAGTGGTTTTTTGAGTTTCTTTCAGACCTACGATTTCGATCTCATCACCAACGTGGATGATACCGCGCTCTACACGACCGGTTACTACTGTACCACGGCCAGAGATAGAGAATACGTCTTCGATAGGCAACAAGAAAGGTTTGTCCACAGCACGCTCAGGTGTTGGGATGTAGCTGTCCAAGGCAGCAGCCAATTCGAAGATTTTTTCTTCGTAACCAGCGTCACCTTCCAAAGCTTTCAGTGCAGAACCTTGTACGATTGGGCAGTCATCACCTGGGAAGTCGTAGCTTGACAACAAGTCACGGATTTCCATTTCAACCAGTTCCAACAACTCAGCATCGTCAACCATGTCGCATTTGTTCATGAATACGATGATGTAAGGTACGCCTACTTGACGAGCCAACAGAATGTGTTCGCGAGTTTGCGGCATAGGACCGTCAGCTGCGGAACATACTAAGATAGCGCCGTCCATTTGGGCAGCACCGGTAATCATGTTTTTAACGTAGTCGGCGTGGCCCGGGCAGTCTACGTGTGCGTAGTGACGGGTTTCGGTTTCGTATTCTACGTGTGAGGTATTAATGGTAATACCACGAGCTTTTTCTTCAGGAGCGTTGTCGATTTGGTCGTAAGCTTTTGCAGCGCCACCGAATTTTTTAGCCAAAATAGTAGTCAAAGCAGCAGTCAGAGTGGTTTTACCATGGTCAACGTGACCGATGGTGCCAACGTTTACGTGCGGTTTGCTACGTTCAAATTTTTCCTTAGCCATGAGCTAATTCCTTTACATTAAAGATCGATTAAAGAACAGAGGCCGTCTGAAAAATCATTTCAGCCTTTCAGACGACCTATTTGCCTGATTAGCCTTTACGGGCTTCAGTTACAGCAGCAGCTATGTGTGCAGGAGCTTCAGAATATTTCTTGAACTCCATAGAGTAAGTAGCGCGACCTTGGGTTGCAGAACGCAGGTCGGTAGAATAACCGAACATTTCTGCCAGAGGCACTTCGGCACGGACTTTTTTACCGCCGATACCGTCATCATCCATACCCAATACGACGCCGCGGCGACGGTTCAAGTCGCCCATTACGTCACCCATGTATTCTTCAGGGGTTTCCACTTCAACTGCCATGATTGGTTCCAACAGAGCTGGATTGGCTTTACGCATACCTTCTTTGAAGGCTTGGGAAGCAGCCAATTCGAAGGCCAGTTGAGAGGAGTCGACGTCGTGTGAAGAACCGAAAATCAAACGTACGCGTACGTCAACTACTGGGTAGCCCGCAACGATACCATTAGGCAGGGTATCGCGGATACCTTTATCAACAGACGGAATGAATTCGCGAGGAATCACACCACCTTTAATTTCGTCGATAAATTCGTAACCTGCACCACCCGGTTCCATAGGTTCCATTTTGATCACAACGTGACCGTATTGACCTTTACCACCAGATTGTTTGGCATGTTTGTATTCAGCTTCAACTTCTTTGCGGATGGTTTCACGGTAAGCCACTTGAGGCGCACCAATGTTTGCTTCCACGCCGAATTCGCGTTTCATACGGTCAACAATAATTTCCAAGTGCAACTCACCCATACCGGAAATAATGGTTTGACCGGATTCTTCGTCTGTACGAACGCGGAAAGAAGGGTCTTCTTTCGCCAGACGGTTCAGGGCGATACCCATTTTCTCTTGGTCGGCTTTGGTTTTCGGCTCAACAGCAATATGGATTACCGGCTCAGGGAATTCCATGCGTTCCAAGATGATAGGTGCGCTTTCTGCACACAAGGTCTCACCAGTAGTAACGTCTTTCAGACCGATAGCGGCTGCGATGTCGCCAGCGCGTACTTCTTCAATTTCAGTACGGTCTGCAGCAGTCATTTGCACCAAGCGACCGATACGTTCGCGAGTACCTTTTACAGAGTTCAATACGGTATCACCGGATTTCACCACACCAGAGTAAACGCGGATAAATGTCAATTGACCAACGTATTTATCATTCAACATTTTGAACGCCAATGCAGAGAATTTCTCTTCATCGCTGGCTTCACGGCTGTCGGCTTCTTCAGTGTTAGGGTTAACACCTTGAACTGGAGGAATGTCGGTAGGAGCAGGCAGCAATTCTACAACTGCATCCAACATACGTTGAACACCTTTGTTTTTAAATGCTGAACCGCACAACATTGGTTGAATTTCACCAGCCAAAGTACGTTGACGCAATGCGCCTACGATTTCTTCCTCAGTCAGCTCATCACCGCCCAAGTATTTATCCATCAATTCTTCGCTGGCTTCTGCTGCGGCTTCAATCATGTTTTGACGCCATTCTTCGGCAGTCTCAACCAATTCAGCAGGAATATCGCCATAGGTAAAGGTTGTACCTTTATCGGCTTCATTCCAAATAATGGATTTCATTTTCAACAGGTCAACAACACCGCTGAAGCTGTCTTCCGCACCAACCGGAATCACGATAGGTACTGGGTTTGCGCGCAAACGGGTTTTCATTTGCTCAACAACGCGGAAGAAGTTGGCACCTTGACGGTCCATTTTGTTTACAAATGCCAAGCGAGGCACTTGGTATTTGTTAGCTTGACGCCATACGGTTTCAGATTGAGGTTGAACACCGCCTACTGCACAGTAAACCATTACCGCGCCGTCCAATACACGCATAGAACGCTCTACCTCTACAGTAAAGTCAACGTGTCCCGGGGTGTCGATGATGTTGAAACGGTGCTCAGGGAACTGTTTCGCCATACCAGACCAATAAGAAGTCACAGCAGCAGAAGTAATGGTAATACCACGCTCTTGTTCTTGTTCCATGTAGTCGGTAGTAGCCGCGCCGTCATGCACTTCGCCCAATTTATGAGTCAAACCTGTATAGAACAAAATACGTTCTGTTGTGGTTGTTTTACCCGCGTCAATATGGGCAGAAATACCGATATTGCGATACAGGCTGATAGGGGTCTTACGAGCCATTTTGTTAGCCTTTCGATATTAGAAACGGAAGTGAGAGAATGCTTTGTTTGCTTCAGCCATGCGGTGTACTTCTTCACGTTTTTTCAACGCACCACCACGACCTTCAGCCGCATCAATCAATTCACCTGCCAAACGCAGGTCCATAGATTTCTCACCACGTTTACGGGCCGCATCGCGAACCCAGCGCATTGCCAAGGCCAGACGACGTGAAGGACGAACTTCAACAGGAACTTGGTAGTTTGCACCACCTACACGGCGGCTTTTCACTTCCACGATAGGTTTGGCGTTTGCAATGGCTTCGTTAAATACTTCGATTGCTACTTTGCCGGTTTTTTTCTCAATTTGTTCCAGCGCACCGTAAACGATACGTTCTGCAACAGATTTTTTACCGTCAATCATCAATACGTTCATGAATTTAGTCAGCTCAACGCTGCCGAATTTAGGATCTGGCAGTACGTCGCGCTTAGGAACTTCTCTACGTCTTGGCATTTTAATTTCCTTTAATCTATTCAGTTGGGGCAATTCCCATGAATACCCAATTGAGTATTCACTTACTCGGCCGTTGTTCAGCTTAGGCGGCCGACGTGCCTATTTGAGTCCCGATAATTATTTAGGACGCTTAGCACCGTATTTAGAACGGGCTTGTTTACGGTCTTTAACACCTGCAGTATCCAAAGAACCGCGTACAGTGTGGTAACGTACACCTGGCAAGTCTTTTACACGACCGCCACGAATCAATACGACACTGTGCTCTTGCAGGTTGTGGCCTTCACCGCCGATGTATGAAATTACTTCAAAACCGTTGGTCAGGCGAACTTTACATACTTTACGCAATGCAGAGTTAGGTTTTTTAGGGGTAGTTGTGTATACACGGGTGCACACGCCGCGTTTTTGCGGGCAAGCTTCCAGTGCAGGCACTTTGTTTACGTACACGGGCTTTTGACGGCCTTTGCGTACCAATTGGTTAATAGTTGGCATATTTTCTCGTCCTGTTGAGTTAAATACTTGCCGACACCATGTCGACAAGATTGGAATTATATTTTTATTGCAAGGGTTTAGTCAAGCAAATGACTGATAAAGTTTGGTGTTTTCCAAATTATGTCTAAATTTTTGAAACAAAGGCCGTCTGAAACATTCAGACGGCCTTTGTCATTTTAAATAAGTCCGCAATTTGGTTCTCTACTTATTTTCTCCATTGCTTTCCTTATTTATTCAGACGGCCTTAAACTCCACCCTCTTTTAAGTCCTCTAAAAAATAAAACCGCAAGACTGGCTTGCGGTTTTATTTTCACAATAATCCCGAGGGATTATTCGTCTGAAGCTTCGGTTTCAGAAACTTCTTGATCAGCTTGCTGACATTGTTGATGGCGGCTGCGGTGGTAGGTCAAACCTGTACCGGCAGGAATCAAACGACCGACAATCACGTTCTCTTTCAAACCGCGCAGCTCGTCTTGTTTGCCCATAATAGCGGCCTCTGTCAAGACGCGGGTTGTTTCTTGGAACGATGCCGCAGAAATGAAGCTGTCTGTAGACAAAGAGGCTTTGGTAATACCCAGCAACACGTTTTCGTAACGTGCTGGCTCTTTGTCTTCAGCCATGGCTTTTTCATTGGCAAGCATCACATCGCCACGCTCAACTTGTTCGCCGGTAATGAACTCTGTATCACCGGAATCAACGATGTTCACTCGACGCAGCATTTGGCGGATGATGACTTCGATGTGTTTATCGGAAATCTTCACACCTTGCAGGCGGTAAACCTCTTGTACCTCTTGAACAATGTAGCGGGCCAATGCTTCGATACCTTGCAGACGCAGAATGTCGTGTGGATCTACAGCACCGTCTACGATGGTTTCACCGCGGTTTACCACTTGACCGTCGTGTACCAAAATCTGTTTCTCTTTAGAAATCAGGGTTTCGTATGCTACACCGTCTACGTCGGTAATAATCAGGCGCTGTTTACCTTTGGTTTCTTTACCGAAAGAAACGGTACCGGTAATTTCAGCCAACATACCTGCATCTTTCGGCACGCGTGCTTCAAACAATTCGGCTACGCGTGGCAGACCACCGGTAATATCGCGGGTTTTAGAAGACGCTTGCGGAATACGCGCCAATACATCACCCTTACCGACTTCCTGACCTTCACGGATGGTAATCACCGCACCGACCGGGAATGCCATAGAAACTGGGGTAGTCGTACCTGGGATGCAGATTTCCAGACCGTTTTTATCCAACAGTTTGACAGTCGGACGCAACAGTTTAGAAGCATTAGAAGAACGACGTTTGCCGTCAATCACTACCAGAGTAGACAAACCGGTTACATCGTCAGTTTGTTTCGCAACGGTAACACCCTCTTCCACGTTCTCGAATTTCACCATACCTGCGTGTTCGGTAATCATCGGACGGGTATGCGGATCCCAAGTTGCCAAAGTTTGACCGGCTTTAATGGCTTCGCCGTCTTGTACCAGCAGGATTGCACCGTAAGGTACTTTGTGACGTTCACGTTCGCGACCGATATCGTCATGAATCACTACTTCACAAGAACGGCCAATGACAACCAATTCGCCTTTGTTGTTGGCAACGTAACGCATTTGGCTGCTGAAACGAGCTGTACCATTGGATTTGGCTTCCACTTGGCTGGCAGCAGCCGCACGAGATGCCGCACCACCGATGTGGAACGTACGCATGGTCAGCTGAGTACCTGGCTCACCAATGGATTGCGCTGCAATCACACCAACTGCCTCACCGGCGTTAACCAGTTTACCACGTGCCAAGTCGCGACCATAACAGTGTGCACACAAGCCATGACGGGTTTTACAAGTAATCGGCGTACGGACTTTGACTTCATCGACACCGGATTGGTCGATCATATCTACCAGTTTCTCGGTCAACAATGTACCGGCTTCAACCAAAGTCTCGCCAGTCGAAGGATCGACAACATCAGAAGCAGTAACGCGACCCAAAATACGCTCACGCAAAGCTTCAATTACATCACCGCCTTGTACCACTGCTTTCATTACAAAGCCGTCTGAAGTACCGCAATCGTCTTCAACAACCACCAAGTCTTGGGTTACGTCTACCAAACGACGGGTCAAGTAACCGGAGTTTGCAGTTTTCAACGCGGTATCCGCCAAACCCTTACGCGCACCGTGGGTCGCAATAAAGTATTGCAATACGGTCAGGCCTTCGCGGAAGTTGGAGGTAATAGGCGTTTCAATAATGGAGCCGTCAGGTTTCGCCATCAAACCACGCATACCGGACAACTGTTTAATCTGAGCCGCAGAACCACGGGCACCAGAGTCGGCCATCATGTAAATAGAGTTGAAAGATTCTTGATCAACTTCGTTGCCGTCACGGTCGATGACTTTTTGTTTGGACAGGTTGTCCATCATCGCTTTAGCGATCTTATCGCCGGCACGACCCCAAATATCGACCACTTTGTTGTAACGTTCGCCGTTGGTGACCAAACCTTGACGGTATTGGTCTTCGATTTCTTTAACTTCGGCATTAGCCTCGGCCAGCAAGGCTGCTTTTTCTTTCGGAATTTCCATATCGTCAACCGCAATGGAAATACCGCCTTTAGCCGCAAAACCGAAACCGGTATACATCAAGTGGTCGGCGAAAATAACTGTATCACGCAAGCCGCACAGACGGAATGATGCGTTAATCAGTTTAGAAATTTCTTTTTTCTTCAGCGCTTTGTTGATGTACTCGAACGGCAGGCCTTTAGGCAAGATTTCGCTCAACAATGCACGGCCGACAGTCGTTTCGTAACGGTTAACGACAGGCTCAAACTCACCTGCTTCGTTTTTCACCCATTCACGCAGACGTACGGTAATTTTCGTACCCAGTTCAACCTGTTTGGTATGGTATGCACGATGCACTTCTTTCACATCGGCAAACAGGCTTCCTTCGCCTTTGGCATTGATACGGTCACGGGTCATGTAGTACAGACCCAATACGATATCTTGAGAAGGTACGATGATTGGTTCGCCGTTGGCTGGAGACAATACGTTGTTTGAAGCCAGCATCAGCGTGCGTGCTTCCATTTGTGCTTCCAAGCTCAATGGAACGTGTACAGCCATTTGGTCACCGTCAAAGTCGGCGTTAAATGCGGCACATACCAATGGGTGCAACTGAATAGCTTTACCTTCGATCAGAATAGGTTCGAACGCTTGAATACCCAAACGGTGCAGGGTTGGTGCACGGTTCAGCATAATCGGATGTTCGCGGATCACTTCTTCCAAGATATCCCATACTTCAGGTACTTCTTGTTCTACCAATTTTTTCGCAGCTTTAACAGTAGAAGCCAAACCTTGTTTTTCCAATTTGTGGAAAATGAATGGTTTGAACAGTTCCAAAGCCATTTTTTTCGGCAGACCACATTGGTGCAGACGCAGGTATGGGCCCACGGTAATCACGGAACGACCAGAGTAGTCCACACGTTTACCCAGCAGGTTTTGACGGAAACGGCCGCCTTTACCTTTAATCATGTCTGCCAATGATTTCAGCGGACGTTTGTTGGCACCGGTCATGGCTTTACCGCGACGGCCGTTATCCAACAGAGAGTCAACTGCTTCTTGCAACATACGTTTTTCGTTACGAACGATGATGTCTGGCGCATGCAGTTCCAACAGACGTTTCAGACGGTTGTTACGGTTGATAACGCGACGGTACAAATCGTTCAAATCGGAAGTGGCAAAACGACCACCATCCAATGGAACCAACGGACGCAAATCAGGCGGCAATACCGGCAGCACGTCCATAATCATCCATTCCAGTTTCATACCGGAACGGTGGAAGGCTTCCAACACTTTCAAACGTTTGGCGATTTTTTTAATTTTGGTATCAGAACCGGTAGACTCCAACTCTTGACGCAGGATTTCGATTTCGCCGGTAATGTCCAAGGTACGCAGCAATTCGCGGATACCTTCTGCACCCATTTTGGCATCGAAGTCGTCGCCGTATTCGTCCAGTTTGTTGTAGTAATCGTCTTCAGTCAGCAATTGACGACGTTGCAACGGAGTCATACCGGGATCGGTTACCACAAATGCTTCAAAGTACAATACGCGTTCGATATCGCGCAAAGTCATGTCCAGTACCATACCCAAGCGGGAAGGCAGGGATTTCAAGAACCAAATGTGGGCAACAGGTGCTGCCAATTCAATGTGGCCCATGCGTTCGCGGCGCACTTTGGACAGGGTCACTTCTACGCCACATTTTTCACAGGTTACGCCTTTAAATTTCAAGCGTTTGTATTTACCGCACAAACATTCATAGTCTTTGACCGGGCCAAAGATTTTGGCACAGAACAAACCGTCACGCTCAGGTTTGAACGTACGGTAGTTGATGGTTTCAGGTTTTTTAACTTCGCCATAAGACCATGAGCGGATGGTTTCGGGAGAGGCAATACCGATTTTGATGGCATCAAACTCTTCTTCCATGCCGGCAGTTTGCAACGGATTAAATAAGTTCAACAAATTCATTTTTGCTCCTTGAAGGAAGTATTTTTACCGCATGGCGGATTTTCGATATTGGGAAACGGTACTTTTGATTTCAGACGGCCTAAATGCCGATTGCTTCATTCTTATTCTGAAACCACTTTTTCAGACGACCTTGAAAGGCCGTCTGAAAACTTCTGTTTAGTAACGTTCCAAATCGATATCCAAGCCCAGTGAGCGAATCTCTTTAACCAATACGTTGAAGGATTCAGGCATACCGGCATCGATTTTGTGTTCGCCTTTGACGATGTTTTCGTACATTTTGGTACGGCCGTTCACGTCGTCAGACTTCACAGTCAGCATCTCTTGCAGCGTGTATGCCGCGCCGTATGCTTCCAATGCCCAAACCTCCATCTCACCGAAACGTTGGCCACCGAACTGAGCTTTACCGCCCAGAGGCTGCTGGGTAACCAGACTGTATGGACCGGTAGAACGGGCGTGCATTTTTTCGTCAACCAAGTGGTGCAGTTTCAGATAGTGCATCACACCGACTGTAACCTTACGGTCAAATGCTTCGCCTGAACGGCCGTCATACAGCGTGATTTGAGTTTTACTGTCGTTAAAGCCCAGTTTTTCAACCTCAGGATCTTCGCTTGGGTAAGCCAAGTTCAACATTTCGCGGATTTCAGACTCTTTCGCACCGTCGAATACAGGGGAGGCGAAAGATGCACCTTTGCGCAGGTTAGAAGCCAATTCGATGATTTCTTCATCTGTCAGGCTGTCCAAATCTTCTTTCTTACCGCTGCCGTTGTAGAGCTTGTTCAAGAATTCGCGCAGCTCGCTGGCTTTGCGTTGCTCTTTCAGCATACGGTCGATGCGTTCGCCGATACCTTTTGCCGCCCAACCCAAGTGAACTTCCAAAATCTGACCAATGTTCATACGGGAAGGTACGCCCAACGGGTTCAGTACGATGTCTACCGGACGGCCGTCAGCCATGTAAGGCATGTCTTCCACCGGCAGAATGCGTGATACCACACCTTTGTTACCGTGGCGACCCGCCATTTTGTCACCGGCTTGCAGACGGCGTTTGATGGCGATAAATACTTTCACCATTTTTTGTACGCCCGGTTGCAGCTCGTCGCCCTGGGTCAATTTTTTCTTCTTGATCTCATACAACTCATCCGCTTCTTCGCGTTTTTGTTGCAGGCTCAATTTAATCAGTTCCAACTGTTTGGCCAAATCTTCGTCAGCCAGACGGATGTCAAACCAATCATGTTTGCTGGACAGGCTTGCCAAATATTCGGTAGTGATTTCACTGCCTTTAGCCAGCTTCATCGGACCACCATTGGCTTTTTGACCCACAATCATACGTTCGATACGGTCGAATGCGTCATTATCGAAAATACGCAATTGATCGCCTAAATCTTGACGGTAACGTTTCAATTCAGAATCAATAATGGATTGAGCACGTTTGTCGCGTTGGATACCTTCACGAGTGAAGACTTGAACGTCGATAACGGTACCGCTCATGCCGGTAGGCATACGCAAGGAAGTATCTTTTACATCAGATGCTTTTTCACCGAAGATGGCACGCAGCAGTTTTTCTTCAGGAGTCAGTTGGGTTTCGCCTTTAGGTGTTACTTTACCTACCAAGACGTCACCTGCTTCTACTTCTGCACCGATATATACGATACCGGATTCATCCAAACGGTTTTGCATACGCTCAGACAAGTTCGGAATATCGCGGGTAATGTCTTCCGCACCCAGTTTAGTGTCACGTGCAACAACGTTCAACTCTTCAATGTGAATCGAAGTATAACGATCGTCCGCGGCCACTTTTTCTGAAATCAGAATCGAGTCTTCGTAGTTGTAACCGTTCCATGGCATGAAGGCGATGGTCATGTTTTGACCCAAAGCCAACTCGCCCAAGTCGGTAGATGCACCGTCGGCTACCAAGTCACCACGTTGCAACACATCGCCTGCTTTTACGGCCGGACGTTGGTTGATGTTGGTAGATTGGTTGGAACGGGTGAATTTAACCAAGTTGTAAATATCGACACCCACTTCACCGGCAGTCGCTTCATCATCATGAACACGAACCACAACGCGGTTGGCATCTACATACTCAACCACACCGCCGCGGCGGGCAACGATTGCAGTTGCAGAGTCAACCGCAACAGAACGCTCGATACCGGTACCAACCATTGGTTTTTCAGGGCGCAGGCAAGGTACGGCCTGACGTTGCATGTTGGCGCCCATCAATGCACGGTTCGCGTCATCATGCTCCAAGAATGGAATCAGAGATGCTGCAACAGATACTACTTGACCGGTTGCCACGTCCATATATTGAACGCGGTCAGGCGTTGCCATAATGGTTTCGCCTTTTTCACGACAAGTAACCAAGTCGCCAATCAGATTACCGTCTTTGTCCAAATCGGCATTCGCCTGTGCAATCACATAACGGCCTTCTTCAATAGCAGACAAGTAGTCGATTTCTTCAGTTACTTTGCCATCGACAACACGGCGGTAAGGGGTTTCCAAAAAACCATAATCATTGGTACGCGCATAAACGGACAATGAGTTGATCAAACCAATGTTTGGACCCTCAGGTGTTTCAATAGGACATACACGGCCATAGTGGGTCGGGTGTACGTCTCGCACCTCAAAGCCGGCACGTTCGCGAGTCAAACCACCCGGACCCAATGCAGATACACGGCGTTTATGGGTAACTTCAGACAATGGGTTGGTCTGATCCATAAATTGGCTCAATTGGCTAGAGCCGAAGAATTCTTTAATCGCGGCAGAAACAGGTTTCGCATTGATCAAGTCATGCGGCATCAAGTTCTCAGATTCTGCTTGGTTCAAACGCTCTTTAACTGCACGTTCTACACGAGCCAAACCGCTGCGGAATTGGTTTTCAGTCAACTCACCTACCGACCGCACACGACGATTACCCAAGTGGTCAATATCGTCTACTTCGCCATGACCGTTACGCAGTTCAACCAATGTAGCAATGGAAGCAACAATGTCTTCAACGCTCAGAACGTAACCACCTTTTTCAGCAGCACCGGCCAAAGTTTCGTTCAGCAAACGGCCATACCAAGAGTTTTGTTGTGCTTCAGACAGTTTTTGCTCGTATGTGCGCGTATTGAATTTCATACGGCCTACGCGAGACAAATCATAGCTGTCTTCACTGAAGAACAAGCGGTTGAAGAGCTGCTCAACAGCTTCTTCGGTAGGCGGTTCGCCAGGACGCATCATGCGGTAAATCGCTACGCGTGCAGCTTGCTGATCAGCAGTTTCATCTGTACGCAGAGTGCTGGAGATGTAACCACCTTGATCCAATTCATTGATATAAAGGGTCGTAATTTCTTTTACACCATGGATATCAAGTTTGGCCAACAGTTCTTCTGTAATTTCATCGTTAGCAGAAGCCAATACTTCGCCGGTTTCCGGATCAATCAGGTCAGCAGCCAATGCTTTGCCTATCAAGCTTTCTGGCTCTACATTCAAACGAGTCAAGCCTGCATTGGTAATATCACGGATATTTTTCGCAGTAATGCGTTTACCTTTGGCGACCAGTACGTTGCCTTCTTTATCCAAGATATCAACTTTGGCAGTTTCACCTTTCAGACGGCCTGCAATCAGATCAGTTTGAACACCGTTTGAAGACAAATAGAAAGTTTCTTTATCGTAGAAAATATCCAAGATTTGTTCATTGTTGTAGCCCAAAGCTTTCAACAAAATCGTAACCGGCATTTTACGGCGACGGTCGATACGGAAATACAGCAAATCTTTTGGATCAAATTCGAAATCCAACCATGAACCACGGTAAGGAATAATACGAGCAGAGAACAACAACTTACCGGAAGAATGTGTTTTACCACGGTCATGCTCAAAGAACACGCCAGGAGAACGGTGCAGCTGGGAAACAATCACACGCTCAGTACCATTGATGACGAAAGAGCCACTTGGCGTCATCAATGGGATTTCACCCATATACACTTCGTTTTCACGAACTTCTTTTACAGTCGGCTTAGATGCTTCTTTATCCAAAATCACCAAACGGATACGTGCACGCAATGGAGCCGCATAAGTAATACCGCGCAATTGACATTCAGGAATATCGAACAAAGGTTCGCCCAATGTGTAATGCACAAACTCCAATCGTGCATAACCATTATGACTCACAATCGGGAAAATAGAATTGAATGCTGCTTGCAGACCATCATCAGTACGTTGGTCAAAAGCGTTTTCCAACTGTAAAAATTTCGCATAAGAATCAATTTGGGTTGCCAGCAGGAAAGGAACATCTAAGACATTCTCTCGCTTTGCAAAACTCTTACGGATACGTTTTTTCTCGGTAAACGAATAGCTCATATACACTCCGAAAAGCAATTTTAAATAATAGGCCGTCTGAAACAACGGCATGCATCAACCTGATATTTACATTTATTTGCAATGATTTTATAAAGACTATGCAAATAAATGTAAACAATACCTGATGCTTATTTTAAGAAGCAAAATAAGGCTGGCAGAAAACTGCCAGCCTTCATAGGAAGCATCAAATTATTTGATTTCGACTTTAGCGCCGGCTTCTTCCAGTTGTTTTTGGATGTCTTCAGCTTCAGCTTTAGAAACACCTTCTTTCAGAGTTTTAGGTGCACCGTCAACGATGTCTTTAGCTTCTTTCAGACCCAGACCAGTGATAGCGCGGACAACTTTAATCACGCCAACTTTTTGATCACCGGCAGAAGCCAATACTACGTCGAATTCAGTTTTTTCTTCAGCAGCAGCTGCACCAGCACCTGCAGGGCCTGCAACTGCAACTGCAGCAGCAGAAACGCCAAATTTTTCTTCAAAAGCTTTAACCAGGTCGTTCAATTCCATTACGGTCAAAGAACCAACGGCTTCCAAAATGTCTTCTTTAGTAATAGCCATGCTATTTATACTCCAAATATTGTATTAAAAAATAATTGATTAAATGAAACAAAATCGATTAAGCGGCTTCTTCGCCAGCTTTTTTCTCTGCCAAAGCAGCCAAACCACGTGCAAAGCCTGATACAGGGGCTTGCATAACGAACAACAGTTTGGACAACAATTCTTCGCGGCTTGGAATAGAAGCCAACTCAGCAACCTGAGCAGCATCCATTACTTCGCCATTGTAAGAACCGGCTTTAACGATAATTTTGTCATCTTTTTTCGCGAATTGGTGCAGCACTTTAGCAGCAGCAACAGCATCTTCAGAAGCAGCGTAAACCAATGGACCAACCATTTGATCGGCCAAACCTGCGAATGAAGTACCCTCTACTGCGCGACGAGCCAGAGTATTTTTCAGAACGCGCAAGTAAACGCCTTCTTTACGTGCATTTGCACGAAGCTCAGTCATGCTGGAAACACTGATACCGCGATATTCAGCGACTACGAGAGTTTGAGCGTTAGCAATTGCTGCGCTAATTTCCTCTACGGCCACTTTCTTGGTTTCAATATTGAGACTCAAGGTCTACCTCCCACTGTTTATAAACAGGATACCGAATGATATCCCACCAGCGCGGTAACCTAAAAAGACATCTTACAAGCAATCTTGCAATGTGTTTCAGGACTACCGTCTGCGTAGGGCAGTTACGATTAAATCTTACGATCCCTACGGTCTTGGACATCTACTTAATTTTAAGTAGCCCAAATTCAGGCAATCCAGAAAACCGGATCACCTGAAAATTTCTTAGTTGTTCACACTTGCAGTATCAACGCGAACACCCAAACCCATAGTGCTGGATATAGCAACTTTTTTCAGGTACTGACCCTTAGCAGCAGCAGGTTTGGCTTTAACAATAGCATCCAGCAACGCATTGAAGTTTTCTTTCAAGTCAGCTTCAGCGAAAGAAGCACGACCGATAGTTGCGTGAACGATACCGGCTTTATCTGTACGGTATTGTACTTGACCTGCTTTTGCATTTTTAACTGCTTCAGCAACGTTAGGAGTAACAGTACCTACTTTAGGGTTTGGCATCAGACCACGAGGACCCAAGATGGTACCCAATTGACCAACGATACGCATTGCATCAGGAGAAGCAATAACAACGTCAAAGTTCAGATTACCAGCTTTGATTTCAGCAGCCAGATCTTCAAAACCGACAATATCAGCACCAGCTTCTTTAGCAGCATCTGCATTTGCACCTTGTGTAAATACAGCTACTCGAGTTGTTTTACCGGTACCTTTAGGCAGAACGACTGAACCACGGATAACTTGGTCAGATTTACGAGGATCAACACCCAAGTTAAAAGATACATCAACAGACTCGTCAAATTTAGCAGTAGCAGCTTTTTTAACCAAAGCAATTGCTTCGTCGATTGCGTACAGTTTGTTAGCTTCAACAGAAGAGCGAAGAGCTTTCAAGCGTTTAGATACTTTAGCCATTATACAACACCCTCCACGTCCAAGCCCATTGAGCGAGCAGAACCTGCGATAGTACGAACAGCCGCATCCAAGTCAGCAGCAGTTAAATCAGGCTCTTTAGTTTTAGCAATTTCTTCCAACTGAGCGCGGGTCAATTTACCCACTTTGTTAGTCAGAGGATTAGAACTACCTTTTTGCAGACCAGCAGCTTTTTTCAACAAGATAGAAGCTGGTGGAGTTTTCATCACAAATGTGAATGATTTATCTGCAAATGCAGTGATCACAACCGGAATTGGCAAACCAGGTTCCATACCTTGGGTTGCAGCATTAAATGCTTTACAGAATTCCATGATATTCAAACCACGTTGACCCAAAGCAGGACCAACTGGAGGAGATGGATTGGCTTTACCTGCAGGAATTTGCAGTTTGATGTAGCCGATAATTTTCTTTGCCACTTAAGGACTCCTAAAAACGGGTATAACGCGGAACCATTCCGCTTCCCAAACAGAATTTGCGATTATATCCGCTTAAAAAAAAAATTTCAAGCGAATTAAACCACTTAAATCTTTTCAACCTGACCGAACTCTAATTCAACCGGTGTTTCACGACCAAAAATCTGAACTGAAACACGCAGTCTATTACGCTCGTAGTTAACCTCATCAACAATTCCATTGAAATCAGCAAATGGACCTTCATTCACACGAACCTGCTGACCAACCTCAAATTCAACTTTTGGTTTTGGCTTCTCAACACCTGTTTTGGCTTGTTGCAAAATAGCATCCGCATCTTTTTGAGAAATTGGGATTGGACGATTTCCGCTACCACCTACAAAACCATTTACTCGAGGGGTACTCTTAACCAAGTGCCATGAATCATCGGTCATTTCCATTTCAACCAACACATAGCCCGGATAGAATTTACGCTCACTGATGGTTTTTCGGCCATTCTTGATATCTACCACTTCCTCTACAGGAACGAGAATCTGACCAAAATACTCTTCCATATTTTCACGAGCAATACGCTCTTTCAATGTTTTTTGAACATTTTTCTCGAAACCGGAATAGGCCTGTACCACATACCAACGCTTTGACATCTTTACCCTTTCCTATTTAATAAAACATCAAAAAACAACCATGAAATAATTGTATCTGCCGCATAAATGAAGGCTGCTAAAACTGCAACGAAGATAATCACGAATACAGTCATTTTGACCGCTTCATCGCGACTCGGCCAAACTACCTTCTTAAACTCAGTCCAAGAGCTCTTAAAATATGCAAACAGACCTTCTTTCTTCTCAGGAGCTGGCTTATTACTTACCACAACTTCCTTTTTCTGATGGTCTTCTTTGCGTCCAGACGGATGTTCTGTCATCTTTACTCACTTATCAATACCCCACCCGCCTTCATTTTAGATAGTGGCATTGATCCATTAATTAATTCCAAATAATCTTAAAACTTAAGTACAAAAAAATTAACCGGCACAAGGCCGGTTAATTTTTTATTTGGCAGGCCAAGAGGGTCTCGAACCCCCAACCCTCGGTTTTGGAGACCGATACTCTACCAATTGAGCTATTGGCCTCTAAACTTAAGCGATTACAGAAGAAACCACACCCGCACCTACGGTACGACCACCTTCGCGAATCGCAAAGCGCAGACCTTCTTCCATAGCGATAGGCGCAATCAGTTCTACAGTAATGGTTACGTTCTCACCTGGCATTACCATTTCTACGCCTTCTTCCAAAGTAACTGCACCAGTTACGTCAGTAGTACGGAAATAGAATTGTGGACGGTAGTTAGCGAAGAATGGAGTGTGACGACCACCCTCTTCTTTGCTCAGTACGTATACTTCTGCTTTGAATTTGGTGTGAGGAGTGATAGTACCTGGTTTAGCCAATACTTGACCACGCTCTACGTCTTCACGTTTAGTACCACGCAGCAATACACCTACGTTGTCACCAGCTTGACCTTCGTCCAGCAGTTTGCGGAACATTTCAACACCGGTACAAGTGGTTTTTTGAGTTTCTTTCAGACCTACGATTTCGATCTCATCACCAACGTGGATGATACCGCGCTCTACACGACCGGTTACTACTGTACCACGGCCAGAGATAGAGAATACGTCTTCGATAGGCAACAAGAAAGGTTTGTCCACAGCACGCTCAGGTGTTGGGATGTAGCTGTCCAAGGCAGCAGCCAATTCGAAGATTTTTTCTTCGTAACCAGCGTCACCTTCCAAAGCTTTCAGTGCAGAACCTTGTACGATTGGGCAGTCATCACCTGGGAAGTCGTAGCTTGACAACAAGTCACGGATTTCCATTTCAACCAGTTCCAACAACTCAGCATCGTCAACCATGTCGCATTTGTTCATGAATACGATGATGTAAGGTACGCCTACTTGACGAGCCAACAGAATGTGTTCGCGAGTTTGCGGCATAGGACCGTCAGCTGCGGAACATACTAAGATAGCGCCGTCCATTTGGGCAGCACCGGTAATCATGTTTTTAACGTAGTCGGCGTGGCCCGGGCAGTCTACGTGTGCGTAGTGACGGGTTTCGGTTTCGTATTCTACGTGTGAGGTATTAATGGTAATACCACGAGCTTTTTCTTCAGGAGCGTTGTCGATTTGGTCGTAAGCTTTTGCAGCGCCACCGAATTTTTTAGCCAAAATAGTAGTCAAAGCAGCAGTCAGAGTGGTTTTACCATGGTCAACGTGACCGATGGTGCCAACGTTTACGTGCGGTTTGCTACGTTCAAATTTTTCCTTAGCCATGGCAATATCCTATAATCTAAGCTTTTTGAAAATAAAGGGTAACAATGAGATGGTGCCCATGGGCAGATTTGAACTGCCGACCTCTCCCTTACCAAGGGAGTGCTCTACCCCTGAGCTACATGGGCGAAATTGTTTGGAGCGGGTGAAGGGAATCGAACCCTCACCGTAAGCTTGGAAGGCTTCTGCTCTACCATTGAGCTACACCCGCATACTCACTTTTTTGCTCCAAGTAAGAATTTTTGGTGGAGGGAGAAGGATTCGAACCTTCGAAGCTCACGCAACAGATTTACAGTCTGCCCCCTTTGACCGCTCGGGAATCCCTCCAAAAGAGAACGCTAGTTTATTGGCAACTCAGATTTCCGTCAAGATTTTTTTTTATTTATTTCTTTAAAAATATCCAAGCTTTTGCTTTTAAACACTATTTATTTAAACTGAATGATTTTTTCGTACTTAGCCATCAGTTCTTCGTGCGTTTCAGGATGCTCTTCATCGATCAAGATACAGTCGACAGGACATACCTGTTGGCACTGAGGCTCATCGTAATGGCCTACACATTGCGTACATAAATTTGGATTGATTTCGTAAATTTCTTCACCTTGCGAAATGGCATCATTAGGACATTCCGGCTCGCACACATCGCAATTAATGCACTCATCTGTAATAAAGAGCGACATTTCTATTTCCTTTTTTCTTAAATTATCAAAACCGATTGGGCGCGGATTATAGCACAAATGATATCGGAACAATCCATTTGAAAGAATGTTTTACACCTTGGGAATGATTCTCAAATTCCATACTATTCAGCAACTTGCGAATAGAGCAATAATTCAAACCTGCTCATTCCCGCCTTTCCTTCCCGATAAATTTCCAGCCAATCCGGTTTTTCAGGCAGCTTCCCTGCTTCAATATAGACCATTGCCCCATTTTTCAAGTGGCTTTGCAATCGGATAAACAGATTTTGCCAGTCTTCCCATGCAAAAGGCGGATCAAGAAACACAACATCAAATTTTTCAGACGGCCTTGCCAGATAAGCCATGCCGTCTGAACACACGATTTCTACCTGTTTCAAATCTAATTCACGGATATTTTTCTGAAGCGTTTGAACAGTTTGGCGGTGGTTGTCGACCATTACCACTTTTTCCGCATTACGAGAAGCAGCCTCCATTCCCAAAGCACCGCTACCGCTGAATAAATCCAATACTGTTTTGCCGGTTAAATCCTGACCCAGCCAGTTAAACAGTTTTTCACGCACGCTGTCAGGCGTCGGACGCAAACCGTCTGCAGATAAAAATGTTAACTTTCGTCCCCTGCATTGCCCACCGATGATGCGTACTTGATTGGTGTGTTTGGAATGTTTGTTGTTTGCCATGATTTTTAAAAAGATGTCGAGTTTTCAGACGGCCTCAATTATATAGTGAAACTGCCATCAAGCCGTATTTCACTCTATTCTTTTAAATACAACAAGGCCGTCTGAAAATCATTTTTCAGACGGCCTTCCCTATTTTAAACCAACCTACCTTTACTCTTTCGGTGCAGGCGGTTCAATCTGCTCTTTCCAACCGCATTCTTTTTGCGGGCAGACTTTTTCCACGCCCCAGCGTTTGGTGGTTTTGATGGTCAAAACCGGCCACGCGCATTTTGGACATGTTTCTGCAACGGGCGGATTCCAAGTGGCGTAGTTACAGTCCGGATAGGTACTGCAACTGTAAAACAGTTTGCCGTAGCGGGATTTACGCTCGACGAGGTTGCCTTTTTTGCATTGTGGACATTGGATGCCGGTGTCTTTTGGCTTTTCCAACGGCTCAACGTGTTTGCATTTGGGGTAATTAGCACAGCCGATGAATTTGCTGCCTGTGCGGCTGTATTTGTACACTAGGCGACCGCCACATTTAGGGCATTCGCGTCCGTCGAGTTCGGCTTGTTCAGCCTCGGCTTTGGCGATGCGTTCGGCAGCCTCTTCAGCAGTTTCATTGACATTGCGCGTGTAACTGCACTCGGGATAACCGGCACACGCAACGAAACGACCCATTTTGCCGAATTTGATTTGCAGTTTGTGTTCGCCGCATTTCGGGCAGGTTTCATCGAGTTCCTGCGTGGTAAATTTGGCGCGTTCAATACCCTCTTTTTCTTCCACTTGCTTGATAAACGGCTTCCAAAATTTATCCATCACGGGAATCCATTGGCGTTTACCGTTGGCAATTTCGTCAAGCTGGTCTTCAAGTTTGGCGGTAAAGTGGTAATCGACGTATTGGGCGAAGTGTTCGGTCAAGAATTTATTGACGATGTCGCCTGTGTCGGTAGGCATGAAGCGTTTTTGCTCAAGGGTAACGTATTCACGGTCTTTGAGCGTGGAAATAATGCTGGCGTAAGTGGAAGGGCGGCCTATACCATATTCTTCGAGGGCTTTAACCAGCGTGGCTTCGTTGTAGCGTGGAGGCGGAGTGGTGAAGTGTTGTTCGCCGTAAAGTTTGTCGACCGGCAATTTGTCGCCTTCGCTCATTTCAGGCAGTTTTTTGCTGTCTTCACTCTCTTCGTCATCGCTGCTTTCTTCATAAACGCTCAAGAAGCCTGCGAAGGTTTGTACTTGTCCGGTTACGCGGAATACGCCTTTGCCGACGGTAATATCGACGGTGGTTTGGTCGAATTTGGCGGACGTCATCTGACAAGCGACGGTACGTTGCCAAATCATTTGATAGAGTTTGAACTGGTCTGCGCTCAAGAAGGGTTTGACGCTTTCAGGCGTGCGATACACGGAAGTCGGGCGGATCGCTTCGTGTGCTTCTTGGGCGTTTTTGGATTTGGTTTTGTACTGCTTGGCCGAACTTGGCAGATATTCTTTGCCGATTTTATTTTCAATGTAATGGCGGATTTCGGTTACCGCTTCATCAGCCAAATTCACGCTGTCGGTACGCATATAGGTAATCAGACCGATGGCACCCTGCCCTACGTCTATACCTTCGTAAAGCTGTTGGGCGGTACGCATGGTGCGGTCAGTGGTGAAGCCGAGTTTGCGCACGGCATCCTGCTGCATGGTAGATGTGGTGAACGGCGCGGCTGGATTGCGGCTGCGCTTTTTCTTTTCAATGGCGGTAACGACGGCCTCTTTGCCTTCGAGTTCTTTCAACACGTCGGCTTGCGCGGCTTCGTTCGGCAGGTCGAATTGTTCGAGTTTCGCGCCGTTGTATTGGGCGAGTTTGGCGGTAAACTTACTGCGGCCTTTGTGGCTGTCGAGATGTACCGTCCAATATTCCTGCGCTTCAAACGCGCGGATTTCGTTTTCGCGTTCGCAAATCAGGCGCAAAGCGGGACTTTGCACACGGCCTGCACTCAAACCGCGGCGGATTTTTTTCCACAACAATGGCGAGAGGTTGAAACCAACCAAATAGTCCAAAGCGCGGCGGGCTTGTTGCGCATCGACCAAATCCATTTCGATTTCGCGCGGATGGGCAACCGCATCGAGCACGGCGTTTTTGGTAATTTCGTGGAACACGACACGCTGCGGCTTGATATTTTTCAAGCCGCGTTTGGATTTTAGGATTTCCAAAAGATGCCAAGAAATGGCTTCGCCTTCCCTATCCGGGTCGGTTGCGAGGTAGATGTTTTCAGCTTCTTTGGCACCGGCGACGATGGCGTCGACGTGTTTGCTGTTGCGGCTGATCAATTGGTATTTCATGGCAAAGCCATTGTCGGGATCGACTGCTCCGCTTTTCGGAACCAAATCGCGGACGTGGCCGTAAGACGCCAAGATTTCAAAATCACCGCCCAGATATTTTTTCAGGGTTTTGGCTTTGGACGGGGATTCGACGATTAATAGGTTTTTCGCCATTGTTGTTCTCTTTTGGATGTATTGGGTTTATGTTTCAGACGGCCTTTATTATTGAGGCCGTCTGAAAAAAGGTTTAGTGCATCACGTTTTGTCCGGTCAACGCACTCATCAAGTCGTCGCCAATCAGGACGGGCAACTCGCTCTTGTGCATCCACAACACCAGCAATACCAACACTTTGGCGGTATCGAGGGTGATTTCGTCCGATGGAATGTGCATCAGGGCGTGAATGACGATTTCGCGTTGCTCATAAGTAATTGCGTGTTCGGTAACCAAATATTGCATCAAGCCCATGACTTCCTGCGGCAGGTTTTCAGCTTCTTCACGGCAGAATACGCGCAGGGAGTCGCTGTTAAACGGCTCGGCATAGAATTCGGACGTATTGAACAAGACTTCCATCATCATCAATGTATTGCCGATTTCCGTAGCATCAAAACCCGCATCTTCCAAAAGGCGACCCAAGTCCTCCGGAGGCGGACAATTGTCGAAATCTTGGAAGTGTTCGATTAAATAGGCAATGACTTCGGTCATGCTGGTTCCTTAAAATTTATAAATAGATTCGTTGTTTTATCAAATAAATAACTTATGGAAAATCAACTCATTCCGCAACATTACGCATTTGAATATAGGCTTGCATCTGTTTCTCCCTATCTTCTTCCAAATCAGAGGAAGCATCATCTTTGACACACCCCATCAACGGCAAACTCATCATAATATTTTCAGGATTACAGAACTTGGTAAATCCATCTGCCAGCCAATACGGTTTTTTTGTTTTTAATTTATGCATGATGGCTTGTGCAAGTGACTTTCTTATTAAATACAACGCCGATCCTGTATTGTCATAAGATGTATCGTAACCTGTGGTAATTTCTTTACTTAACGCAATATTTTTGCCTACTTCAAACAAATCACCTTCCCGATAGGCCAACATTTGCAGTTTGACTAACTCAACCGGAAAATTTTCTAAAGCTTTAGCAATATCCACAACCACATCTTGAAACACTGTTGATTCTTTGCCTGCATTAGGTAATAAGGTAATATCATCTTCGGCAATAAGACAAAAATCGTCTTCCTCGATAGTATCGTCCATCGCAATAAGTTGCCAACATTTGATATGGGAAAGCGTACAGGCTATTTCTCCCATCGTCGGTCCTCGGGGTATCATGCGAGTAAAGGTGGCGACATCAAAAAAGAATTCTTTATTGCCGATAAGATCTAAAACCTTCCTATCAACTGCAGAGACTTTTTGAAAAATTTTACTTCCTGGTTGGGCGTAAAAATGTTCCAGCCTTTCCGGCTGTCTATCTAAATTGATGACATACCCTTTCATCACAAATCCCTTTATAAATATAGATAATTTATGCTTTGACACGCTGATAACGGCCGCCCGGCAAGGCGGCAACGATACCGTCAAGTTCGT
The DNA here is from genome assembly GCF_051958155.1 of Neisseria sp. P0014.S009. Taxonomy (NCBI): domain Bacteria; kingdom Pseudomonadati; phylum Pseudomonadota; class Betaproteobacteria; order Neisseriales; family Neisseriaceae; genus Neisseria; species Neisseria sp. P0014.S009. The sequence goes on from NZ_JBQCVS010000006.1 coordinate 111,109, forward strand.
ATTCCAAAAGCTGTGCGTACACGTCTGCTGCTGCCGTATTGGTTTGTTGCGCCAAAATATCGGGATGTATCGGGTCGTAACCCATTGCTTCCAATAAAGCGCTTGTTGATGGGGCGGCAGATAGGTTTTCAGACGGCCTTTGCGGTTCATCCGCTATTGTTTTTGGTTGCAGCCGTTCGGTTTGATCGTTTTTCGGTTTGACCGTCTTATTTATAGAATATGATGGAACATGCGTATTTTGCAATAGCTGCGGACACTCATGGAGAATATCGTCCAAACATTCAACCAATTTTGCCCCGTCTTTAATCAGCTTGTGGCAGCCTTTGCTATGAGGATTGTCTATCGAACCGGGCACTGCCATCACTTCGCGCCCCATCTCCGCCGCTAGCTTGGCAGTAATCAATGAGCCGGATTCCAATGCCGCCTCAACCACCAATGTCAGCTGCGACAATGCGGCAATCAAACGGTTGCGGCGCGGAAAGTTGCCTGCAAACGGACGCGTGTCTAAAGGGAACTCGCTGACAATCAATCCTTTTTCAGCAATTTCATAAGCAAGGTTTTTATTGGACGGCGGATAAATGCGGTCTATACCGGTTCCCCAGACGGCGATGGTGCCACCATCTGCCTGCAATGCCCCCTGATGGGTGGCGGTATCGATACCCGAAGCCATACCCGATACGACGGGAATGCCTTTTTCGCTCAACGCCCTGCCGAAATCTTTGGCAATCCGCATTGCCTGCGGCGTGGCATGGCGGCTACCGACAATCGCGGCAGAAGGTGTGTGCAACAACTCTGCATTGCCGCGTAAAAACAAAACCGGCGGCGCGGTAATACCTTGTGTCAGCATTTCGGGGAAATCATCATCTTGCAGCAGCAACAGACGGCAACCGTCCTGCATTTCCCATTTTAAAGCGGCTTCGGCAGACTGCTGCGCCAAAGCCCGTTTGTCCGCATTACGCCATGACTCGGCTGCCTGTTTATGGCGCACCAACGCGGCAATTTTGTCTGCCGGCGCATTCAAGGCAGCTTGTGCGCTACCGAATTGTTGCAACAGCACCAAAAAACTTTCTGCGCCGATATAGGGCGTAAATGCCAGTTGCAACCAAGCAAAACGCTCGTTTTCCGTCATCAATCTGTTCCCTTTTCGTAATGTTTTTTCAGACGGCCTAAAGTAAATCAAGGCCGTCTGAAAATTTTATTGGTATAAAACTTTTGTCTGCCCAAAAGGCAAAACAACAATGCCGAGCCATATCATTATTTTGATAAAGTTTGAGTTACCCAAGCAAACCGTCAAATGACGATGCCGTCTGAAAAACCTGATGGCTTTCAGACGGCCTCTTTTGTGTTTGAACCGATATTGCGCTTATTCTTCGGATTTGTCGGCGTTACGGCGCGATACACTGATACCGAGTTGTTTGAGTTTGCGGTAAAGGTGCGTACGCTCCAAACCAACCTTTTGCGCCACGCGGCTCATATTTTGGCCTTCTTGGGCGATGTGGTACTCAAAGTAGCGGCGCTCGACTTCTTCCCTCAATTCACGCAAAGGCATATTGAAATTGAAGCCGCCGATGATTTCTGTCGCCGTCGCGTTTTCCTTCTGACCCAAAGCCACAGCAACGGCCTGCTCGTCCACTTCTTTGCCGTCCGATTCCAACATGATGTTTTTCACCGTTTCGGCAAGCTGGTCGTAATTGCCCGGCCAATCGTATTGGCGCAAAACCACCAACGCGCTATCGCTGAATTTTACCGGCTGGATTTTTTGACTTTCGGCCAAATCGGTCATGATGCGGTTGATTAAAAAGACGATATCGTCTGGTTGACTGCGCAAAGAAGGAACATTGATGCACTCTTTCAACAGCTCCGCCAGTCGGCCGGCAACGACGTCATCAGCGCTCTCACCGCGTTTAAAGCCGCATGAAGCAATCACACGGACATTGTAGCGGTCGGCTTTTTCAAGCAAGAAAGCAATGCCGTTTTGGATATTTTTGCTGTAACGAGCAATATCGCCGACATACAAAATGCCGCCTGATGCCTTTTGCAACAGCTCCATCGGCGTATCGACAATGTGTTCGACACGGTCGGTTGCCACCCAAGGCGTACCGCTTTTATGCAGATAGCGGGCGACAATTTCAAACGGCGAGCCCGCCTCACCGGCCAACAACAGCGGGCGGTTGTGTTTGGCGGCCGCTTCAATACTGCCGTTCATTTCTTGAATGACGGAACTGTTGCCCAGTTTGTCCAAAGTCATGCCGGAGGCCGTCTGAACTTCGCCATGTTTCAAGGCGCGTTCTACTGCAGACAAGAGTTTTTGCAGGGCAATCGGTTTTTCCAGAAAATCGAGCGCGCCGATTTTAGTGGCCTCAACCGCGGTGTCAATGCTGGCATGACCGCTCATCATCACCACAGGCATATTGAGTTGGCCGTTTTTCGCCCACTCTTTCAACAAAGTGATGCCGTCGCAATCGGGCATCCAAATGTCCAGCAACACCATGGCCGGACGCGTTTGATAACGCAATTGGCGCGCTTCTTCGGCATTTTCAGCCAAAGTGACGGTATAGCCTTCATCTTGAAGGATTTCGGAGAGCAGGTCGCGGATGCCTACTTCATCATCTACAATCAAAATATCACTGCTTCGCATAAGTTTCTGCCATTTCCGGTAAAGCTATTTTGACACACGCACCGCCGCTGTTCTGATTGCTCAAGCTGATACGGCCGCCATGCTCCTCGATAATTTTTTTCACAACGGGCAAACCCAGCCCCGTTCCTGTCGGTTTGTCGGTAACGTACGGCTCAAAAGCATTGTGCAGCATTTCTTTGCTGAAACTTTTACCATTGTTGCAGACGGTCAGGAAAACCTGTCCGCCTTCGCGCCCTGTTTCGACGTTTACTTGCGGCGCTTCGTCCGACTCTGCCGCTTCTGCGGCATTCTTAAATAGGTTATGCAACACTTGGCGTATCGCCGTCGTATCGGCAACAATCGGCAGGGCTTCCGTGTTGAGCCGTGCATTAAACTTGCACGCGCCGGCCTCATATAATACCAACACTTCCGACACCAAACCGTTTAAATCTTGTTTTTCTAAATTCAGCGACGGCGCACGCGCATAATTGCGGAACGCTTCGACCATTTCTTTCAGCGCGGCAACCTGTTTGACGATGGTATCGGTTGAACGGCTGAGGATTTGGGCGTCTTGTTCATCAAGTTTATCATGCAATTTCCATGCCAATCTCTCGGCGGAAAGCTGGATAGGTGTGAGCGGATTGCGGATTTCGTGCGCCAAACGTTTCGCCACTTCACCCCATGCGGCCTCTTTTTGCGCCCGCATCAAGACGGTAATGTCATCAATCACCATCACCACGCCGTTATCGTTGTCTTCCGGCAGGATGGTGGCCTTACCCAACAAGATTCGGGCATCATCGGGCGCGGCGTATTCGACTTGGACGGGTTTGTCGCTGTCGGCGGTTTCATTGATGGCGGCAAACACATCGGCCAACAGGGTTTGCTGCGGCGATTTGCCGTGCCATTGATGCCAGTTGCTGCCCCACAAAGACACCAGCGAAACGCCCAAAATCTGTTCGGCGGCCTTGTTAAAGGTTTTCAGACGGCCGTCAGCATCCAAAGTAATCACGCCTGTGGTCAAACTTTCCAACACGCATTCCAAATAATGGCGCGCGGCTTCTTCGCGCAAACGGTTGCGCTCGTCTGCCTCTTTAGCAATCGATAATTGCTCAGTCATGTGGTTGAACAATTGGGTCAAACGACCGAACTCGTCATTGCGGAATACCGGCCGGGTCTGGCTGAAGTCACCCTGAGCCACCGCCCGCGCACCCTCTGCCAACGACAACACCGGTGCCACAAAACGGCGGGCAAAATACAAAGCCATAACCAGCGCCAAAAAGATGGCCAACAATGTTGCAACCAACAGCGTGGACAGGAAAAAGGTTTGCAGGCCTTTTTTGGTATAACTCAGCTCGGCGTATTTGGCACGAGCCGCTTCAATCAGCGTCGCATCTTGGGCAACATCTTTCGGAATCGGCTGACGGAAAAACAACGCATAATCCTGATTTTTATGCGTACCGATCAGCATCCAACCCTGAGCATACAGCACGCCGCCGATGTTTTCCAAGCTGCGCACCGAGCCGGTCTGCTCCAGTTGCTCCCATCCTTCTTTGTTAAGCTCAGGTTGATTTAGTTTCAAGGGATTGATGCTTTTCTCGGCTTTATGGGTAGTCGCGTTATAAAGCGCCAGCTGGGCAAAGTCGGCAGTAAGCGCGGATTTTGCCAGCGCTTGCCCTAAGTTGCCGTCCAGCGAAGCGGCGCTGATTAAGTCGATCTGCACCGGCGTGGCGTTGCTGACAGCGTTGTCTACCGCCAAGTTCAGCGCGGATTTGCTCAAGTTTAAGCTGCGCTCTAGAGCCTCATGGGTATCGTTGCCAAACCAAGAATTAATCGTACCGTTAATAAACTGGGCGGAAATACCGAACAAAAACACGCCCGGCAATACGGCAACCAAAGTAAACATCCCCGACAGCCGACGCGCAATCTGCGAACCGAACACGCTTTTGCTGTTGTCGCGCATCAAAAGCACGACATAGCGCACCAACACCGCTGCCAACACCAGCAACAGCAAACCGCACAAGGCGACAATCCACCAGAAATAATCGGACAATACGTTGCTGCTGCCCGTTGCAACAGTCAGACCGTACAACAAAACAACGGCGAATACGGCGGCAATCAGAAGAAAGCGGCGCATGGTTTACTCCTGCACGACCGACAAGGATTTCCAACCGGAATCCAAATGCCAGTTTTTAGAAGTCAGGGCATTGATTTGGAACGGTTTGGGCAGCTTGGCGGTTGTCAGCAGCAGGCGGATTTCAGCCTTCGTGTCTTTGGCGGCCACATCACTCAGCGCGCCCTTGGACAAAACCTTCCAATTTGCGACCGCACCCACTGCGCGCAAGGCAGTTTCAAGCGTGTCGTACTCGGTAGAAAACGTACCGACGGTAACGCGATAGCGGTTGGTCAGCGGATGGAAGGATAATTTATATTGAATCGTGCTGTCGTTGTTGAGCAGCTGGTCGAACTTGAATTTATAAGACGACATAGACGGCGCTGACAGCTGCCAACTCAAATTGAAATGCAGGGGGACGCCCTGTTTAAGTGCTTCTTTAAGCTGGTCGGGCAGGTCGGTGCGGAAACGGCTGCTGACGGAAAGCTGTCCGGCATGGGTCAGCTTTGCCTCGGCACGGGTCGCACTGATGCCCTCGCCTGCCGCATTCAGCGACACGGCAAGCAAGAACGGTACAATCAGCGTTTTACTGCTTTTTAATAAGCGCGTAATAAAAGCCATCTTGATGTTTGTTCGGTAAGAGCACATGCGATTCAATCAACTCGGCATCGGCATGGCGGTTAAGGAATTTTTGCAACTGACCGTCGTTTTCTTCGACAAAGACCGAGCAGGTAGCCAGCAACATCCTGCCGTTTTTCGTCAGGGTCTGCCACAGCGCGTCTAATAATGCTTCCTGTTGGCGTGCGGTTTTGACGGCATCGGTCGGCCGGCGCAGCCATTTGACGTCGGGATTGCGGCGCGCCACGCCCGAAGCGGTACACGGCACATCGGCCAAGACAGCGTCAAAGGCCTTGCCATCATACCACGCTGTCAAGTCCTGCGCATCGGCACAAGTCAAAGAGGCCTTTTGAAAGCCTAAACGGTCAAGATTGCTCTTCACCCTGTTCAGACGGCCCTCGTCTATATCCAAAGCGGTAACATGACAATCTGCCAGTTCCAAGATATGGCCTGTCTTACCGCCCGGCGCCGCACAGGCATCGAGGATGCGTTCGCCGTCTTTCGGATTCAACAAATAGGCAGCACGTTGCGCACCAAAATCCTGCACCGACACCAGGCCGTCTGAAAAACCGGGCAGGCGGCTTACCGGTACGGCTTCTTCCAACATCACGGCGTATTCGTCCAAAGCCCTAGCCGGAATACCTTCCGCAGCCAGTTTTTCCAAATAACTTTCGGCATTGCCGTGTCGGCGGTTGACGCGCAAAGTCATCGGCGGATGCGATTGCAACGCGGTAGTAATGTTGTGCCAATGTTTCGGATAATGGTTTTTCAAGTAAGCCACCCACCACAGCGGCAAATTGTGTTTCGCCACATCGTCTTTTTTGCAGGAAGCCGCGAGCTTGTCGCGTTCACGCAAAAAGCGGCGCAAAATCGCATTGGCAAACGAGCGGAACTGGCCGCGGCCGATTTTGGCAATGCTTTCCACCGCTTCATTGACCACGGCATGAGGCGCATTGCGCGTGTAATGCAGTTGGTACATCGCCGCCAAAAGCAGGCTTTCTAGCTGCGGATTGTCAATCGGCTTCTTCAGCATTTGACCAAGCATGTGCTTCAAACTGCCCAAATAACGTTGGCAACCGTAGGCAATATCCTGCAACGCGCCGTTTTCCTGCGCCGTCAGCTGCGGATGCGCCGCGCGGATTTCCGCCAAGACATCCTGAAGATTGCGCCCTTCGGCAACTGCGGCAACGCTGTCGGCGGCCAATTTTTGGGCGAGGGACATACTCATATTTTTGCTTTCTGATTCATATTTGATTTCAAGTATTCGGAGGATTTCAGACGGCCTGTTCGGCAGCCAGCAATGCCCGATAATATTCGGCATCTGTTTTGGAAAAACAGCAAAAGATGATTTTTTCCACTGCCAGACATTGCGGCAGAGTTTGTTTCAAACTCTCCAAAGCGATACGCGCGGCGGCTTCGGCCGGGAAGCGGTACACACCGGTGCTGATGCACGGAAAGGCGATGCTGTGGAGATCGTGTTTCTGGGCAAGCAGCAAGGAATTGGCGTAGGATTGTGCCAATTTGGCCTCTTCATTTTGGTGTCCGCCAAACCATACCGGCCCGACCGTGTGGATGACAAAACGCGCAGGCAAACGATAGCCTTGGGTTATTTTGGCTTCGCCTGTGCGGCAACCGCCCAAAGTGCGGCACTCGTCCAGCAGCTCTTTGCCTGCGGCGCGGTGTATTGCACCGTCCACGCCGCCACCACCCAACAGCGATGAATTGGCGGCATTGACAATCGCATCGACTGCCAATCGGGTAATATCGCCCTCGACCACTTCAAAAACAGCCATTGTTTTCTTTCCTCTACGTTGGTTTCCAGCCTGTTACAAAACCGTTCCGACTTCAATCGTCCGGCCTGCCGCAAATGCCTGTATGCTCATGCGTTTGCTGCCGGAAGGCTGCAATTCGGTAATATTCAGCGCATTTTCACCGCACGCCACCAGCAAACCGTCTGAAGTGCAGGCCAACACCTCGCCTGCCTTACCCTGTTTGGCCACGACTTCGGCACACCAGATTTTCATCGGTTTGCCTTGATACTCGACCCACGCGGCAGGTACGGGGTTGAAAGCACGGATTTTTCGCTCAATCACAGCCGCGCTTTCATTCCAATCGATACGCGCCTCTTCTTTACTCAATTTTTGAGCATAGGTAACACCTTCTTCAGGCTGTTTGACCGCGTTCAGACGGCCTTCCGCCTGCAGACGCTGTAAGTCGGCAACAATCGCTTCGGCACCCAAACCCATCAGCGCGTCATGCACTTCGTTGGCAGTATCCGTAGGTTGAATGGCGTAGCGGTGTTCGCTGACCACTGCGCCGGTGTCCAAGCCGATGTCCATCTGCATGATGCACACGCCGGTTTCGGCGTCGCCGGCTTCAATCGCACGTTGAATCGGTGCCGCACCGCGCCAACGGGGCAACAGCGATGCGTGGATATTGAGGCAGCCGTGTTTGGGCGTATCCAACACATCCTGCGGCAAAATCAAGCCATACGCGGCCACCACCATCACATCCGCGCCCGTATCTTTGAGCATTTGCAGGGCTTCGGCGTTATTGCGCAACTTTTCCGGCTGCGCCACGGTCAAACCCAATTCCAAGGCAGCCTGTTTGACTGGCGATGCGGTCAACTGCATGCCGCGGCCTTTGGGGCGGTCGGGCTGGGTCAACACCAGCGGAATTTCAAAACCTGCGGCGGCGATGGCTTTCAAGGCGGCGGCGGCAAAATCGGGCGTACCGGCAAAGATGACTTTCATATTGTGTCCTTGTGGAAATGGTTTGAATGGCGCGTTGGGCAAACTATTTCAGCTGAAAAGGCCGTCTGAAAGATTGAAAACCGAAGTCTGCCTTCTGTTTTGTCTTTTCAGACGGCCTTTAAGCGATGCGTAGGTCAGATGGTGTGTTTCTGACGTTTTTTCAGTTTGGTTTTAATTCGGCCTTGTTTCAGCTGCGACAGGTGTTCGACAAACACGATGCCCATCAGGTGGTCCAATTCGTGCTGCACGCAGATTGCCAGCAGGCCGTCTGCTTCCAGTGTGAATTTCTCGCCTTTTTCGTTCAAGGCTTCAACTTTGACGCGCTCGGCACGGGTTACGGTATCGTAAATGCCCGGCACGGACAGGCAGCCTTCTTCATAAGTCGTCTCGCCATCTTTTTCGACAATGACTGGATTGATGAACACGCGCGGCTCGCTGCGGTCTTCGGTCAAATCCATCACGACGATGCGCTCGTGTACGTCGACCTGAGTGGCCGCCAAGCCGATACCGCGTGCTTCGTACATGGTTTCAAACATATCGGCAACCAATTTTTGGATGCGCTCGTCGATTTTTTCAACAGGTTTGGCGACCGTGTGCAAACGCTCGTCAGGGTATTGGAGGATGTTCAGTAAAGCCATAATATTCTCATTTTATAAAACTGATGTGTGATTTTCATACAGATTTGGTTTCCGCCGCCACAATCTCCTGTCATGACAGCAACATTCAATGCTAAAATAACGCCGAAAAATGTTAAGATAGCGCGACGGAGGCCGTTCGTTATCGTATTGATGAATGGGCGGCAGTTTCGCAAACTCCAGCCTTCTCTGTTTATCATCTGAAGACAAACCGAATCGATTTCAAGGGGAACGGTTATGCAACAACGTATTATAACCCTGCTTTGCATAGCAGGCATGGCTATTTCTGCCCACACTCAGGCAGCTTCTTTAAAAATCCGCCCCAATGCGCCGCAACGCTACGTCGTTAAAAACGGCGATACCTTGTGGGGTATTTCCGGCAAATATCTGTACAGCCCGTGGCAATGGAACCGCCTTTGGGGCGCCAACCGCAACGCCATCCGCAATCCGCACCTGATCTATCCGGGTCAGGTGTTGGTTTTACGCTACGTCAACGGCCAGCCGCGCCTGGGTTTTGAACACGCCCAAACCCGTTCAGACGGCATTCCCGTGATCAAACTGCATCCGCGCGTACGCGAAACTTCCGGCTACGGCATTCCGACCGTCAACGTCAATCTCTACCGCATGTTCATGAAACATCCGCAGATTATCGCTCCGGAAGAAACCGCCAACGCGCCGCGCCTGATTGCGGGCCCCGACAACCGCGTCCTCTACACGCAAGGCAACCGCGTGTACGCATACGGCCTGACCGAGCCCGGCCGCTACCTGACCTACCGCGTCAATAAAAACATCACTGATCCGGAAACCGGCAAATTCCTCGGTCAAGAAGTCGTGTTCAGCGGCATCGCCAACACGCTGCCTTACACCGACTCCGCATTGGAACACCGTACCCGCGCTTCTGACGAAAAACTCAAAAGCAACGAGTATTACACCCAAGTCAACAAAGCTATGAAGCTGCGCACCCAATCTGCGCAACCTTTGGTTATCGAAGAAGCGGTTTCCGAAATCCGCAAAGACGACTATCTGCTGAAACTGCCAGAAGGCCTCGACAGCTTCAATGTTATGCCTCACGCCCCTACCCGTCCGATTCAGGCCAAAGTCGTTTCCATCTTCGACGGCGTGGGCGAAGCAGGCCAGTTCCAAACCATTACTTTGGATAAAGGCGAACTCGACGGCTTGGACAAAGGCACTGTGGTCAGCCTCTACAAACGCGGCCGCCAAGTCCGTGTCAATCTGTCCAACAACCTGATTCGCAAGCCGAAAGACAAAGATACGGTTGAATTGGTTTCCATTCCGGCGGAAGAAATCGGCTTGGCAATGGTGTACCGCACATCCGACCATCTGGCCTCAGCCATTATTTTGGAAAGCCTGAACAGCGTTTCCATCGGCGATACCGCCTCCGAACCCGGCCGCGATTTGGACAATATGGCTGATGAAAAAACCATGGATAAACCGGCTGAAGACGAACAGGAAAGAGAAATCGAACTGGAAGTCCGCAGCTGATTGGGCTTTCTTAGCAGCCATCCGGCAAACAAAGGCCGTCTGAAAACCTGTTTTTCAGACGGCCTTTTGATTTCCGCCCATAAATAAATTTGGTAACGCGTTGTTTAAAGCGCAAACAATATTTCATGTCTTCAGCTATTTATTGGCTATCCCCTTTTCCATTTGTCTTTCTGCTCTGCCATTCAAATCAGAAATATGAAAAGCCCAATACGCCATTTATTGCCTGTTGATTGTTCCATCTGTTCCTTCCAATCAAAAAGGCCGTCTGAAATCTTCAGACGGCCTTTTTATCTACAACTCAAATCCGATTATTTGAATTTGTAAGTGTATTGCAAGCCCAAGATATCCGCTTTGTTTTTAAAACGGGCAGAGGATGTACCACGGCTGTCCACGTCGTTGCCGCTGGCTTTGCCGGTGCGGTAAACCGTGTCATTGATGTGGATATGGCTGTACGCCGCATCGATAACATGGTTTTTACCCAGTTGATATTTAGCGCCGACGGAGAACCAGATACGGTTGCCGTCAGGCAGGCTGTTCATGCGGTCTTCGGCGCTTTTAACCGGTGATTTGTCGAAAGCGATACCGGCACGCAGTTGCAATGGTTCGGTAACTTGGTAAGAGCCGCCGAATGCGACTTTATAAGTGTTGCGCCAGTTAGGTGTAATGACAGTACGGTCGGATTGGCCGTTGACAACTTTTTTGGTGTTTTCAAACACCAGCTCCGCTTTGTTGAAGCGGCTGTGGCGCGTCCAAGTCACATCGCCGAACAAATTGGTTTTGTCGGTAGCACGGTACATACCGTGAACAGACAAAGACTCAGGCGTTACGATTTTTACGCTGGCTTTTTCGTTCGGCACATAACCGCGTGCAGCCATTGCACCCAAATCCCAAGCGCGTTTTGCATATGCGCCGTCCGCTTCCCAATCGGCAGTGCCTTTCAGCGTATGCGATACTTTGGAACGATAGTTCACACCCACGCGCGCGCGCTCGTTGATGTCCCACATCCACGCCAGTTGATAACCGAAGCCCCAATCGTGGCCTTTTACATCGGCATGACCGTCAGCTTTGCCGGTCGCATCGACAGCAACTGGACGCCCTGCTTGACGGGAAGCCAAGCCGCTGGCCAATTGGCTGATGGCGCCGGAAGCGTCCCAGTCGGAGTATTTGCGCAATTCGGCTTTGGAATATTGGGCAATCAAACCGGCACCGACGGCGTGTTGCTCATTCAGTTTCCATGCGACTACTGGCTCGATGGCTATGGTGGTCAAACCCAGTTTGTTGATGTTGTGGCGCAAGACGGAATCTTTTTCGTATTCGGTTGCAGAGCCAAAAGGAACGTACACGCCCAAACCCAAAGTTACATCGTCGCTGGCTTTGTACGCGCCATAGATGTGCGGAGCAATGGTGGTTTCGGTAATTTTGCCACTGGTCGAGCCGCTGACATCGGCACCCGTGCGGAAGTGTTTTGCAGATTCCGCCTCATAGTGAATGCTTGGGAAAACGATATTGGCGTTGACAGAAATTTGGCTGCTGTCGATTTTGCTCAAACCGGCCGGATTGTAGAAAATGGTTGAGGCATCGGCGGCTTCGGCGGCGGCGGCGTTGGCCGTGCCTTGTGCGTTAACGGATTGTGTGCCGAAGTGGTAGCCGGAAGCTTGGACGGCGGTAGATAACAGTGCTGCGCTTAAAATAAATGCTGTTTTTTTCAGATTGAAATGAATCATTTTGGTTTACCGTGAAAGTAGCGGACAAAGAAAAAGGCCGTCTGAAACGTCCTTTATTGATTTAGTATAGGCACTCAATTCTATACTACATCATTATTTTTGCCTAATCTTTTCTTTTTTTACACAAAAAAAGCAGGCTAAAACAGCCTGCTTTTCCAATCATCGGATCACTGCAATTATTTGACCTGCAACACTTCCAGCGTATTGGTCGAACCGGATTCGCGCATTTGCGAACCGCTGGTGATGATGTATTGGTCGCCGCTTTGGAGGATTTTGTGTTCTACCAGCATGGCTTCCACTTCGTTCAGCGCGGTATCGTGATCGGTACTGGTTGCCAAAATCAACGGACGTACACCGCGGTACATCGCCATGCGGCGTTGCGCTGAAACACTCGGCGTCAGGGCAAAAATCGGCAGGGTGATGTTGTGGCGGCTGACTTCGAAGGCGGTCGAACCGCTTTCAGTCAGGGCAACGATGGCTTTGGCGTGAACTGCTCGCGCTACGCTGACCGCACCGCCTGCAATCGCCAAGTTGGTGCTGACGGCTTCGGGATACTCGACCTGTTCGGCAACACCGTTGAGCGAATCTTGTTCTTTTTCCGCAGCCGCACAAATAATCGCCATTTGGCTGACAGTTTCAAACGGATACGCGCCGACGGCGGTTTCGGCGGAACACATCACCGCATCGGTACCGTCCAATACCGCGTTGGCCACGTCACTGACTTCCGCGCGGGTCGGTACGGGGTTGGTAATCATGGATTCCATCATTTGAGTTGCGGTAATGCTGAAGCGGCGCAACTCACGGGCGCGGCGGATCATGCGTTTTTGCAGTGCGGGTACGGCGGCATGGCCGACTTCCACTGCCAAGTCGCCGCGGGCAACCATAATACCGTCGCTGGCGAGGATGATTTCGTCCAGATTTTCAATGGCTTCTACGCGCTCGATTTTGGAAACCAAACCGGGGCGTACGGCTGTACTGCCTTTCATTTCTTCTTCGACTTTGGCGCGTGCAATGTGCAAATCTTCGGCGGATTTTACAAAGCTGATGGCGAGGTAGTCACAACCAATAGCAATCGCGGTTTTCAGGTCGCGGAAGTCTTTCTCGGTCAATGCACCGGCAGACAGGCCGCCGCCGCGTTTATTGATACCTTTGTTACTTTTCAGCACATGGCTGTTTTCTACCCTTGTAATAATCTTACTTCCTTCAACCGCTTCAACGGTCAACGTCAACAGGCCGTCGTCCAGCCACAAAACATCGTCGGCAGCGACGTCATTCGGCAAATCACGGTAGTCCAAACCCACCGCTTCACGTGTGCCTTCGCCTTCAAGTGTGGCATCCAAAATCAAGGTTTCACCCTTATTCAGCTCGATGCTGCCGCCTGCAATTTTGCCCACACGGATTTTAGGCCCTTGCAAGTCGGCAAGAATAGCGATTTCCTGACCCGCACGTTTCGCGGCTTCGCGTACGATACGGGCATTTTCTTCATGAAACTCCGGCGTACCGTGGCTGAAATTGAAACGGACGACATTAAGGCCGCCGACACGGATCATGTCTTCCAACAATTGTACATTGTTGCTGCCCGGACCCAATGTGGCGACAATTTTGGTATTGTGGCTGATACGGGTTAAATCACGTTGCAATTGGCTCATATAAACGTCCTTTCCTGTTGATTCCACGTTTGATAATGAAGAAGATTGTACTCTTAATGCAATAATGTTGGCGTAAAATTACATAATTTTCTGACTTAAACTAAATTTATTTTTGCATTAACCTACTTTTCTATCGGATACAATACACTCTCACGTCGTCATTTTTGATTTTCAGACGGCCTCCCTCATACTAATAGAATACTCAACTGATCCATGAAACGTTTTTTGACTCCGCTACCCATCGGCATCGTTTTGGCCGACCTGATATACGGTTTCGTCCTGAATGTAATGCAAGGCTTAAACTTGCAACAAACTGCATCCAACCAGTCCGGCACGCTTTCCGTTACGCCCGACATCGCCTTCAACAGCCTGCAAATCGTCGCCAACGGCGGCATGGTCTGCATCATCGGCTTCGGTTTGATTGTTTTGTTCCAACTCAACCGCGCCGTATTGCGCCGACAAATCCTGCCCATCGGCATTTTCCGAACTCTCGGCCTGTTGGCTGTTTTGGCATTCAGCATTTCGTCTTTGTGGGAATGGTTGCATGCCGCTTTGTCGCTGCTTTCCGGGCACAACGTTTTAAACTTCAGCAACCCGCGTTATCTGGTTACCGCAGTCTGCATGCCCATCATCGCTTTCTTGTGCATCTTGCGCCTGTACAATTGGTATCGCCTGCATCGGACTGTTGCCACCGACGATACCTCCGCTACCCTCTAATCAAGCTGCAGAAAGGCCGTCTGAAACAGAAAAACCTATTTCAGACGGCCTTGTCATTGTATATCTCAACGTTGATGGCTGGTTTCTACACCGGCCTTAATCTCACCATACATTTGCGAGCTGCCTCCGCTGCCTGATGCGCAGGCCGCCAAGCTCAGTGTCAAAACAGCCGCGGTCAAAATCTTCAACATTGATTTCTCTCTTTCCACAAAAATTATTTCGGGTCGCAACGGAAATGGTACGCACAAATTTCAAATCCGTTTTTGAAGTAGAGACGATGCGCCCCTGCACGGTCATGGTTCACATGGACATTCAGATGGATTTTGGTCGCGCCCGTTTCCGCACCGATTTTGCGTACTTCTTCCAACAAGCGTGAAGCATAGCCTTTTTGGCGGCATTGAGGCATGGTTACGATGTCGTCAATATGGATATGGTAACCGCTGGCCAAATTGTACGCAGCATGGAAACCGCATACGGCTACGGCATTTTGTTTGCCTTCTTCAAAAATGCCCAGCAGGCGGTAGCCGGTTTTGCGCTGATGCTCGTTGATTTGTTCGACAAAACGGTGAATATCGGTCAAAGAAGAACGCAAAATGCTTAATGCCGCAAAAGCGGTCGCAGTTTCTTCCGGCGGAATTTCACGCAATACGCCGACCACAGGCGCGGCAGCTTGGGGCTCAGGCTGCGCATTGGCCGCTTCGGCACGCTCGGCAGCATGTTTTTCTTCAATCGCCTGCGCCAACAAAACGCGTTCGACCGGCACTTCGCCCTGTTGTTTGCTCTCTTGCTCTTTGAGCAAGGCTTTGCAGTCAATCACGCGCAAATCATTATCCGCTGCAAAGTCCATCAAGAAACGGAACATTTGCGGATTGTCTTCTTCCAGTTTTTTATCGACTGCCACACAACGGACATTGTCCACCAAAATCGGGCGCACCCAATTCGAATAGGAAAGGCGGTTGTCTTTAGTAAAGGAAGACAAAATACCGCACAGGCGCTCCGCCCAGTCGCTTGGTCGGAAAATCTTGCCTTTGCTGGTCGTACCATGGATCACAACTTCATAAGGATTACACACTAACATAAGCAGCTTCCTAAGAGTAAATGGCTGAAGGAATATTTCGCCAGTGCCAACATCAGAAAAAGTTCCGATACATAGCAACAGATTATTGAAAAAATATCAGTAAGGTTTTGAAATACGACAATGATGAGACGGCTTGCCGATCCTGACAATCCGTTTCGAATTCTTTGATTATTATACCCGATACGCCTCTTTTTCTTCAAAAATCATTTGAAAAATAACAACAGGCCGTCTGAAAACAAGTATTTCGGTTTCAGACGGCCTGCATATTTTAAATATCAATACAACAATTTCTTGCGGGGCTTTTGCTCGCCACTGGATTTAATTTCTGACAAATTGAAATTCAGTATGCTCAAATCCAAAATGCTTTCAGAAGTGCATTGATCGCCAAAGGCATTTTCATAAGTGGCCTTCAGTTTCAACACGCCGCCAAATGTCTGATCCGGCAATTCGGCAGCCAGCGCAAACATGCTTGCAAACACGCCGCCATACAATTCGCCCGATGCCAGCATATCTACACCGCCGGAAAACATTTCCAACTGCATAACTGCATCGGCAACCAGCTTGCTCGGCAAGTGATCAGGCAAAGGCTCTGCCTTAAAACGCACATTCTTCGCCAAGCCCTTACCGCTATTGCGGACAACCAAAACCAATAAATCTGTTTGACCGTCAGAACGCTGCAACGTCGCATGCAAAACAGGATGAATGCTTTCTTTTTGAATCAGCTGCTCACGGTGCAACATCTTGCTTTTTGCTTTGGATCGCGCAGAGACGACAGCCCAGATCAACCAAACCAATGCAACGGCAGAAATGGCAGTGACCAAAAGGGGAAGGTTGGTCAAATAGGCTTGCTGATTAAACCAAACTTGTGCTGCCAAAAATCCGGCAAAGAAAATCAAGACGTATAAAATTGGGGCAAACCGGCTTTGTATGGATGAGTGCATAAGTTTTCCTACATTTCGTGTCGTGTTATAAAAAATAATGCCTTTTGAGCAAATGATGTCATCAACCCGGAAGGCATTATTTTAACGTAATTTTAACGCAATTTGCTTAATATCTTGCTTTTTATGAAACTGATGTATCAAGCAGACAACTCAAACCGCACAGCTGTGTTTTCAGACGGCCTGAGATTTTTATCAGGCTTCAGCAACCGAATCACGCGAGAAGGTTTTCTCGCAATAATGACATTTCAAACGCGTCTGCCCATGATGTGAGCGGACATAAAAACGGCTGATGACCGGCTCTCCATGACTGGCACAATTGGTATTCGGGCAGCGGAATACTTCCGAAATCTCGTCCGGCAATGACAAATGCTGTTTGTCGATCACTTTAAACTGATCAATTTTGTTTACCACTGCTTCAGGGGCAAATAAAGCCAAACGGTTGGCCGCATTGGCATCCAACCATACGCCGCTGACTTTGATAATGTCTTTGCTTCCCTGCGTTTTGCTGGGCAAATTAAAGCCGACCGTAACCGCACTACCATAATGCAGCAACTTAAACTGCCTTAAAATGGCCAAGCCTTTACCGGCAGGAATATGGTCAATGACCGTACCTTGTTCAATCGCTTCCACGCTGAGTTTTGAGTTTTCCATCTTTCGCTCCTTAAACTTCTTCGTTCAATACCAAAGACAAAATCGCCATCCGTGCATACACGCCGTTGGTTGCCTGTTCAAAATAATAGGCATGAGGTGTTTTATCCACATTCGGATGAATTTCATCTACCCTCGGTAAAGGATGCAAGACGCGCAAATTGGGTTTAGCGTTTGCTAACATCGGCGCATCAAGATTGAATTTACCCTGAATTTTGGCAAATTCCTGCTCATCAAAACGTTCGCGCTGAACGCGGGTCATGTACAAAATATCCGCCCATTCGACCGCTTCTTCCAAACTGGACAAAACTTGGTAAGGGCAACCGGCCTCCTCCAGCTCTTCAGTGATATAGTCCGGCATCGCCAAGCTGGGAGGGGATACAAATGCAAACTCACAACCCCAACGCTTCAATGCCTGACACAATGAGTGTACCGTACGGCCATATTTCAAATCACCGGCCATAGCAATTTTCAAATTGCTCAAACTACCTTGTGTTTCATAAATCGTTACCAAATCTAAAAGCGTCTGGCTCGGATGTTGATTGGTACCATCGCCGGCATTAATCACAGGTACGCTCGAAAACTCGGCCGCCACACGGGCCGCACCGTCTTTCGGGTGTCGCTGAATAATCGCATCCGTATAGCTGGAAATAATCCTCGCAGTATCCGCAAGCGTTTCACCCTTTTTCGCACTGGTATTCGCGCCATCGGAAAAACCGATAACTTTCCCACCCAAACGCTGTACCGCCGTTTCAAAAGACAAACGCGTACGGGTGGACGGTTCAAAAAAGCACGAACCAATCAACTTGCCTTCAAGCAAATCTTCACGAGGCTGCTTTTTCAACTTCAAGGCCGTCTGAAGCAGCAATTCGAGCTGCTCCGTCGTCAAATCTGAAATTGAAATAATATGTTGCCGATAAAGCGGATTAGGCATAACCATTCCTTCCCATAAAAAAACCCGCAAAGCGGGCGTTTCAAGCAAACCGATTCCATCGTTGTCCGGCATGATTCCCACCGGACAGTCTCAACCATGTTTCTACCACACCCATGAAATCTTCCGCATTATCGCATATTTAACAGACGGCCGCTTCCTTCAAGTTTTCAGACGGCCCGAGACCTTTGCAAAATTCCCCAAAATCCCCTAAATTCCCACCAAGACATTTAGGGGATTTTCCATGAGCACCTTCTTTCAACAAACCGCGCAAGCCATGATCGCCAAGCACATCGACCGTTTCCCACTATTGAAGTTGGATCAGGTGATTGATTGGCAGCCGATCGAACAGTACCTGAATCGTCAAAGAACCCGTTACCTCCGAGACCACCGCGGCCGTCCCGCCTATCCCCTGTTATCCATGTTCAAAGCCGTTCTGCTCGGACAATGGCACAGCCTCTCCGATCCCGAGCTCGAACACAGCCTCATTACCCGCATCGACTTCAACCTGTTTTGCCGTTTCGACGAACTGAGCATCCCCGATTACAGCACCTTATGCCGCTACCGCAACTGGCTGGCGCAAGACGACACCCTGTCCGAATTATTGGAACTGATTAACCGCCAACTGACCGAAAAAAACCTAAAAGTAGAGAAAGCATCCGCCGCCGTCATTGACGCCACCATTATTCAGACCGCCGGCAGCAAACAGCGTCAGGCCATAGAAGTCGATGAAGAAGGACAAGTCAGCGGCCAAAACACACCGAGTAAGGACAAAGATGCCCGTTGGACTGTGGGGTGGTGTTAGTTTTGTCATAGATATATAACGAGAAAAAAAGGCAGAAATTATTGAAAACATGAAGATATTTAAAAAATTGGGGAAAATTTTAGAATTGCGAAAAAAGCGCGAAAGCTGACAGTTTATTGTCAGTTTCGCGCTTTTTTTGTCATGGGAATTATCGGGAATCTGTTTATTTTGATATGCCGCAGCTCCAGAGGTATTTGCCGAGGATTTGGAAGTCGGCGGAGGTGGAGGCGGACAGGGTTAGTTGGGTTGTCGGGTAGATGGATTTATTTGGGTTGTCGCTGATGATGTTGAGTGTATCGGCGGTCAGGCGTTGCAGGCGTTTGACTCGGAGTTCGTCTTGTTGTCGAAACAGGTAGATTCCTTCCCGGGTGTAGCGCGTGGCGGTTTGCCATAGGACGGTGCCTTGGTCGATTAGGGTTAGGAACATGCTGTCCCCGTCGATACGGGTACAGAAGCAGTCTGCGGGGGAGAGCTGCAGGTGTTTGAAGAAGGCGGTTCGGAACCACATGGCTTCGGGGTCGGTATCCCACGGTATTGCACCGCTGCCTGCGCTTGCGAAGACTTCTTTGTAATAGCGGACGGGTACGATGTCGCGCGTATCCTGACGTACCGCCCAGTCTGCGTAATCTATATTTTCGATATGCGCTACATCGGGTTGAGTGTTGCGGACTTCAAGCGGTGTGTCTGTTTCCGCGCCATCTATCAAATGGAGCAAGCCTTTTTGTTCCAATTCATCAATAACGTAAGGAGGAAGAGGGTAGATTCTTTTAACACCTTTCTTCCCACCTTGTGAAGGTGCTTCTTCATATTCCCAATGTTCTCTTTCTGCCCTGTATTGAATGGCGCGTGTTGTATTCGGCAGGCTTATTAGATTCAACTGGGTAATCAAATTCTGAATTTCAGAGATGCTGAATTTTGGCTCTTTCATTTCCATGCTCCAATCAAAAACATAGAAAAATCTTAGAAATTATTTTCATGTTTAAAACAATCGCTTGTTAAAACAAAGTAGAAAAGCATGGAAATTTAGTTGCGACATAATTTCCAAGTTATATAATTTTAAAAACAGCGAAACGGCAACTTTAAAACAGTATAACCGATTTTGCAGTGTTCTTTAACAATTTGGAAATAGCCAAAAAAATGACGGGTATTCGACCCGTCAGGAAGGAGACTGTTTAACAGGTCGTCTGAAACGGTTCGGACGACCGATTAAACGGTTTTAATTTGATTTCGTGGGTAAACACCCACGCTACATATATTAAGGAGTATTTATGCACCCAGAACTAATACGGGCGGAAATTAAGATGAAGGGGCTGACGCTTGCCGATGTGGCTGCGATGGCAGGCATAGGCGAAAGCACAGTGCGTCAGGCTTTGAGAAAGCCATCGACTGCCGGCGAGATGGCGATAGCGGAAGTATTGGGCAAGCCGTTGTATGAGTTGTGGCCTGAACGGTGGACAAAAAACGGGCGGCGCATCCGACCCCGTTACGCTTATTTATATAAAGAGGCAGCAGCATGAAAACGCATTACTCAATTTCCGAGTTATTGGAAATGAACTTGGAAAAATTTCCTAAAACGAATAGAGCAATCTTATATAAGGCCGTCTGAATAGGACTTTCAGACGGCCTTTATACCGTTTGTTTCTTTTTTATGCCGTTTGTTTTAGAATACATTATTTAAAATAAATATGGAGAATTAGATGGAAAACTATTACAAACTTCTTGGTATTATGTCATCTGCAACGGAAGAAGAGATTAAACGGGCTTTGAGGCGTACTGCGGAGCGACAGAAACTTGAATTGGATGAGATAAGATGGTGTCGCGAGTATTTGCTGAATCCGGCGACAAAGGCGGAATACGATAAAATCCTCCATGCCGAAAACCCCGATCTTGCCAAAGAAGAAAGCGAAAAAGCGAAAGAAAGAGAAAAGCTCAGACAGAAAAATAAAAAAAGCGGAGGGTCTGATTTCTTGAAATTGATTGGCACCGGGATTCTGGTTTCCATCCCGATGCTTTGGTTTACATTCAAAAACAGCGGTACGTCATCCAGGCCGAGCGTATATCAGGCGCAATCAGCCTGCGAAAGCGCGGTAACGGGTATTTTAAAATCGCCTTCTTCGGCTGATTTCGGAGGGTGGCAACGACGTGAAAATGCCGATGGGACGTTTGAAATAAGCGGATATGTCGATTCGCAAAACAGTTTCGGAGCTATGTTGCGTGCGCAATTTAGCTGCTCCGTCGATGCAAGCGGAAATCAGGCGAAAATTACTTATTTCCGCTGAAAAACAAAATAGAAACAAGCAAGTGAGTGCAACTATGCCAAGCCCCGATTTTCGGGGCTTTTGTTTTAATGGGGTTTTAAACCATTGAAGTAAAAAGAAAGGCCGTCTGAAATGTTTGATACGCAACGTGTGCCGGTAAAGGTTTACCGCTGGGATGACGAGGGTGCGCCGCAGGTTAAATCGGCGGCAGGCAGCATTAAAACGATTTTAAAAGCCTGCCTGGTTACTGGTTATGGCGAGGGCAATAAGCGCAAGGACGGGTTGGGCTGGGAAATGGCGTTTGAAAAGGCGCAAGAAGCCTGTTTCCGCAGTACGCACCCGAAGGCGACAAAGTGGTGGCTGGGGGTAGATGACTCAAAATATGGAGACCGTGCAAGATACGTTGATTTATGCGGTCTTTTGGAACCAACATCGGCAAAGGCGGGGAAAGTCAAACAAAAGGTTAAAAACGACAGTGGATTTTACAATTTCATCTACAAAAAAACAACGATAGCCGGGATAAGATCCAATGGGTTGTGGTCGGCAATGAGCGCGCATTTACTTTAATTATTTTATGGCAGGATTATTGCTCGTTTTTTATTTTTGGCAATTTCTCCAGTCTTGCCGTGGCTGATGACGCGAATACCCTGCTTGGATATGTATCCGATGTAGATGAAAATTTTGTTTATGGCACAGGCAGTGAAGTTGTTATTTTTGCGGTGCCGATGCGTGATTATAAGGGAGATATAGCTTCTACTCTTAAATTTATCAGCAAAGGATACGGTGATTATGGTAGCTATCCTAATCCGATTACAGGTGGTTTTATAGCGGATGATATTTATCTGCAAGAACCAATTGGGGGTGGCAGATATGCGCTTCGCGGATTGTTTCCCGGTTTTATGAAAATTGGCGAATCCATGCCCTCGTTTGACGTTATTCCGATGGGAATGGTTTACGACAATTTAGACGATAGCGAGGACAGATTTATGTATATCAATACAATTGGCGGGGGCACTTTTTTGGTAAATCTCACAGCCTGGGAGCTGTAAGCCATGCCGAATTATGTTTTCCGCAGCCGTCTTGCCATTAAGCGCGGCAAGTTGCG
>NZ_JBQCVS010000007.1:0-114304 GCF_051958155.1 Neisseria sp. P0014.S009
GTGAGTGCGCAAAGCCATCTGAAGGCAATGTGTTTGAACCTTTTGAAAGCGGCTAACAGGCTAAGTGTGCCTGTTGCTGCCTAAAAGGCGGCCGGATACCTGATTAATCAGGTATCCAAGGGGGGATTAAGGGGGTATTTGAGTAGAATCAATGGATATTTGAAATAAAAACAGCCGAAAATCTTTATTTAGGTTTCGGCCATCGGGGAAAAGGAATTTTGCAAAGGTCTCAGGCCGTCTGAAAATCGTTTTTCAGACGGCCTTTTATCTTCTCATGCTTAGGCGTCGATGTTTTGCGCCAGCAGGGCGTTGTTTTCGATGAAGGCGCGGCGCGGTTCGACTTCGTCGCCCATCAGGGTTACGAACACTTCGTCGGCGGCGATGGCGTCTTCGATGCGGACTTTCAGGAGGCGGCGGACGGTAGGATCCATCGTGGTTTCCCAAAGTTGTTCCGGGTTCATCTCGCCCAAGCCTTTGTATCGTTGGATGGACATGCCTTTTTGGGCAACGCTCATTAAGATGTCCAAAGCGCCTTCAAAGCTGTCAATGTCGTATTCGTTGTCGCCTTTGCAGAGCTTTGCCCCTTTGCCGACCATGCCTTTGAGTGCGGCGGCGGTTTGGGTAAGGGTTTGGTAGGCTTTGCTGTTGAGGAACTTAGGCTCGAGGTAGCTCACCATCACATTGCCGTGCAGTTTGCGTGTGATTTTGATGAACTGGTGTCCTTCGTGGCCTTCGATGCGTTCGAGTGCGACTTCTTTTTCGTCCAAGAGGCCGCTCAATTCGGCAACGGCGCGGTCTGCACTTTCTGCCGTGCTGAGATCGACCGGTGAAGCGTGCAGCATGGCATGCAGGACGAGTTCGTCAATGATGCGGCTTTCTTGCTCGATGACGGTTTTGGCCAACAGGAATTGTTTGGCGGTATTGGCAAGCTCTTCGCCTTCGATGGTACGGCCGTCTGAAACGATTTTGGCTTTTTCCAAGGCCAAACCGAGTAGCCATTGGTCTTTTTCCAATTCGTCTTTGAGATAGCGCTCTTGTTTGCCGTATTTGGCTTTGTACAAAGGCGGCTGGGCGATGTAGATGTAGCCGCGTTCGACCAGCTCGGGCATTTGGCGGTAGAAGAAGGTCAGGAGCAGGGTGCGGATGTGCGCGCCGTCCACGTCGGCATCGGTCATGATGATGATGCGGTGGTAGCGCAGTTTTTCGGCATTGAATTCTTCTTTGCCGATGCCTGCGCCCAAAGCGGTAATCAGCGTGGCGACTTCTTGGCTGGCCAGCATTTTTTCAAAACGTGCTTTTTCGACGTTCAAAATCTTACCTTTGAGCGGCAAAATCGCTTGAAATTTGCGGTCGCGGCCCTGCATGGCGGAACCGCCTGCGGAGTCGCCCTCGACGAGGTAGAGTTCGGACAGGGCAGGGTCTTTTTCTTGGCAGTCGGCAAGTTTACCCGGCAGGCCCAAGCCGTCCATCACGCCTTTGCGGCGGGTAATTTCGCGGGCTTTTCGTGCGGCTTCGCGCGCGCGGGCGGCATCGACGATTTTGCTGGTGATAATTTTGGCTTCGGTCGGGTTTTCTTCAAGGAAGTCGGTCAGGGCTTGGTTGATGACTTCATTGACAACGGGGCCGATTTCGCTGGAAACCAGTTTGTCTTTGGTTTGCGATGAGAATTTCGGATCGGGCAGTTTGACGGACAAAACGCAGGTCAGGCCTTCGCGCATATCGTCGCCGGCGGTTTCCACTTTGGCTTTTTTAGCCACTTCGTTGGCTTCGATATAGTTGTTGATGGTACGAGTCATCACTTGGCGTAATGCGGTCAGGTGAGTACCGCCATCACGTTGCGGAATGTTGTTGGTAAAACATTGCACGCTTTCTTGGTAGCTGTCGTTCCATTGCATCGCGCATTCGACGCTCATGCCGTCTTTTTCGCCGAACGCGTAGAAGATTTTTTCGTGCAACGGCGTTTTTTTACGGTTCATGTATTGCACGAAGCCGGCCACGCCGCCAGAGAGGGCGAAGCTTTCATGTCTGCCGTCGCGTTCGTCGATCAGCTCGATGTCTACGCCGTTATTCAGGAAGGAGAGTTCGCGGATACGTTTGGCAAGGGTGTCGAAGCTGTATTCGACGTTGCCGAAGGTTTCGCTGCTGGCGAGGAAGCGTACGGTCGTGCCTTTTTTGTCGGAATCGCCGACAACCTTCAACGGCTCTTCGGTTTCGCCGCGTACGAAGCGGACGAAGTGTTCTTTGCCGTCGCGGTAGATGGTCAGCGTTACCCAGTCGGACAGCGCGTTGACGACGGAGACGCCCACGCCGTGCAGGCCGCCGGAGATTTTGTAGCTGTTGTTGTCGAATTTGCCGCCCGCGTGCAAGACGGTCATGATGACTTCGGCGGCGGAGCGGCCTTCTTTCGGGTGGATGCCGGTCGGCATGCCGCGGCCGTTGTCGGCCACGCTGACGGAATTGTCGGCATGGATGGTTACGGTGATTTTGTCGCAATGTCCGGCGAGCGCTTCGTCAATGGCGTTGTCGAGCACCTCGAACACCATGTGGTGCAGGCCGCTGCCGTCCTGCGTGTCGCCGATATACATACCGGGGCGTTTGCGTACCGCTTCCAAGCCTTCTAGCACTTGTATGCTGTCGGCGCCGTATTCTTCGTGTTTTTGGTCAGTCATGGTCTTTTCTTGCTGAATTTCAAGGAATTTTTCCGTACGCACAATGAAATGTCAAACGGGCGCGGCGGATGTGTTCCGAAAGGTCAAAATAATAGGCAATTATACCTGATTTTGCTGGAATATTCAGCGTTTTAAGTGCAAAAAGGCCGTCTGAAAGATTAAATTTCAGACGGCCTTTGTATCGGAAAACAGGTTTAGCGTTTGACGCCGCTCAATCGCGCCCAGCCTTCTTCGATTTCGGCAGGCTCGATGTTGAACCATTGACTGTAAATGCCGCTGAGTTCTTCGACTTGTTCGTCCAAAAGGCCGGACAAGACAATACGGCCGCCTTGTTTGGTACGCGCGGCAAGCATTTCGCCGAGCATACGCAGCGGGTTGGCCAGAATGTTGGCGACAACGACATCAAATTGACCTTGCGGCAGGCCGTCCGGCAGGTAGAACTGCGCGTCGACGTTGTTTTGTGCGGCATTGTCTTTGCTGGCGCGGATGGCTTGTTCGTCAATGTCTACGCCGATGGCGGAGCCTGCGCCGAGTTTGAGGGCGGCAATGGCCAAAATGCCTGAGCCGCAGCCGTAGTCCAATACGCTTTCACCGCCTTTGAGCTGCGTGTCCAGCCATTTGAGGCAGAGGCGTGTGGTCGGGTGGCTGCCTGTGCCGAAGGCAAGGCCCGGGTCGAGTTGCAGGTTGACGGCGTTGCCGTTGGGTGCTTCGTGCCAAGACGGGGTAATCCACAGGCGGTCGGAAATTTGAATCGGGTCGAATTGCGCTTGGGTCAGGCGTACCCAGTCTTGATCTTCAAGGATTTCGCCGGTGTATTTCAAATCGTTCAAACCGCATTCCTGCGCGGCGGCTTCGATAATGGAAGCGGCATCGTCGCTTTCGCCGAAAAGGGCGATGACTTTGCTTTGTTGCCAGATTTGTTCGGTCGGCATGCCCGGCTCGCCGAAAATGGCCTGCTCGTTTTCTGTACCGGCGTAGGCATCTTCAATGGCGGCGGACAATGCGCCGTGTTCCATCAGCGCGTCGGCAAGGCGTTCGGCGACGGCATCGTTGACGTTGATGGTGATTTGTTGATAGGACATGGTGGGGCTTTCTTTGTTAATAAGGCCGTCTGAAAATCGACGTTGTGCTTTCAGACGGCCTTGTAAGGTATGAAACCTGATGATGCGGGTTTATCGGTTTTTCAAACCCAGTACGTCTTGCATATCGTACAGGCCTTTTTTGCCGTTTGCCCAAACTGCGGCGCGTACGGCACCGGCGGCAAAGGTCATGCGGCTGCTGGCCTTGTGGGTGATTTCCACGCGCTCGCCGTCGGTGGCGAAGAGGGCGGTGTGGTCGCCGACGATGTCGCCTGCGCGGACGGTGGCAAAACCGATGGTGGACGGATCGCGCGGGCCGGTATGGCCTTCGCGGCCGTAAACGGCGCATTCTTTGAGGTCGCGGCCGAGGGCGTCGGCAATGACTTCGCCCATACGCAATGCGGTACCGCTTGGGGCATCGACTTTGTGGCGGTGGTGGCCTTCGATGATTTCGATGTCGTAGCCTTCGTTTAACACGCGGGCGACGGTGTCGAGGATATGGAAGGTCAGGTTGACGCCGACGCTGAAGTTGGCGGCGAAAACAACGCCTATTTTTTCGCCTGCGGCTTGGATGGCGGCTTTGCCTGCATCATCAAAACCGGTCGTGCCGATGATGATGTTGACGCCTTTTTCCACGCATTTTTGTAGGTGTTTCAGGGTTGGCTCGGGGCGGGTAAAGTCGATGAGGACATCGCTTTGAGCCAGTACGGCATCCACGTCGTCTGAAATGGCAACGCCGGTTTTGAGGCCGGAGGCGAAGCCTGCATCCAAACCCAATACTTCCGAACCGGAATGCTCGAGTGCGCCGGAGAGGACGGCATCGGGATGGTTGTTGACCGCTTCAACCAAAACACGACCCATGCGGCCGTTGACGCCGGCAATGGCGATTTTCAATGCGCTCATGGGGCTTCCTTATTTCGCGTTGGTTTCGGTAGTTGGAACGACGTTTTGTCCAGCTTGAACCGCTTCGATGGATTTCTGAATGGCATCGCCTTCGGCTCGTGCAAGGACGTCGTTTTCAAAGTACAGGGTCAGGTTGCTTTGTTCTTTGATGATGCCGTTGCGGCTGGTGTTGAAAGTGTAATCCCAGCGGTCGGCATGGAAGGCGTCGCGCAGGAGCGGCGTGCCGAGCAGCAGTTGGACTTGGTCGCGGGTCATACCTTGGCGCAGGGAAACCACGGCGCGGGGATTGAGCTCGTTACCTTGAATGATTTTGAGTTTGTAGGATGGAAAGTTGGATACGCGCTCGGCACTGCATGAGGCCAGACCTAAAATAGCGGCGATGGCAAGGCATAAGGCTTTATTCACGGGCTTACCTTTCTGTGTCATTTCGGGAAAGATGTTTATCATCGCTTGAATATTTTTAAAAAGCAAACGATAATCATCTTCTTAATTTTTCTTTTCGCCGATTTTCAATTGCAAGACCGGCGGCAGATTGTCGCCCTTTAACGGTCCAATAGTGGGCAAACGGGCGGAAAGTGCGTATTATAACGGTTATTACCTTACAGGGATATTGAATATTATGGAAAAATTCAGCAACATTGCGCAATTGAAAGACAGCGGTTTGAAAGTTACGGGTCCACGTTTGAAAATTTTGGACTTGTTCGAGACTCATGCCGAG
Source organism: Neisseria sp. P0014.S009 (assembly GCF_051958155.1). NCBI lineage: Bacteria > Pseudomonadati > Pseudomonadota > Betaproteobacteria > Neisseriales > Neisseriaceae > Neisseria > Neisseria sp. P0014.S009. The sequence continues at coordinate 5,370 of NZ_JBQCVS010000007.1, forward strand.
GAGCATTTGAGTGCGGAAGATGTGTACCGTATCCTGTTGGAAGAGGGTGTGGAAATCGGCGTGGCGACGATTTACCGTGTGCTGACCCAATTTGAACAGGCCGGCATTTTGCAACGCCACCATTTTGAAACCGGCAAAGCGGTTTACGAATTGGACAAAGGCGATCACCACGACCACATCGTCTGCGTGAAATGCGGCGAAGTAACCGAATTCCACAATCCGGAAATCGAAGCGCTGCAAGACAAAATTGCCGAAGAAAACGGCTACCGCATTGTCGATCACGCGCTGTATATGTACGGCGTATGTGGCGAATGCCAAACCAAAACCAAACGTTAATCAGTTTGTATGTTGATTTTTCAGACGGCCTTGGGCATTTTCAGCCTGAGGCCGTCTGAAACTTTATGGGCTTTACGATGAAGATTCCTTTTCTTGCGCCACAGGATTATTGTTTCCCCGACCCGTCTTACGCTTTGGCAGAATGCGACGGCTTGGTTGGTGTCAGCGGTGATTTGGATACGGGGCGGCTGCTGTCGGCGTATGTGCAGGGGATTTTTCCGTGGTTTAGCCGCGACGGTTGGTTTTTCTGGTATGCGGTTGCGCCGCGGGCCGTGATTGTGCCGGAAAGCCTGCATATAGGCCGTTCGCTCGCCAAAACTTTGCGTCACAAGCCGTATCGGGTAACGGTCAACCGCTGTTTTGAAAAAGTGATTGCCCATTGCGCCAATGTGCCGCGTCCGGAACAGGACGGAACGTGGATAGAACCTGCGTTTCAGACGGCCTATTTGAAGCTGCACCATCAGGGGCATGCGCATTCGTTTGAATGCTGGCTGCCGGATGAGCAAGGCGAAATGCAGTTGGCAGGCGGGTTTTACGGCGTGCAAATCGGCTGCGTGTTTTATGGCGAATCGATGTTTGCCTTGCGTCCCGATGCGTCCAAGATTGCGTTTGCCTGCGCCGTCCCGTTTTTGGCGGATTTGGGCGTTGCGCTGATAGACTGTCAGCAGGATACCGAACATATGCGCCGTTTCGGTTCACAGTTGATGGATTTTGCCGACTTTCAGACGGCCTTGAAGGATTTGAATGCGAAACCGTTAAAGCGGAATATCGAATGCGGCGTGGTGGCTGAAAATCTGCTGCAAAAGATTGGTGGCAAAGATTGATTTATCGGCACGGCGTGTCGGCAGAAGCGATAGTCTGTATATCGTAGCTGGAAAATTAGTTAGAAAATAAATGCGATTCAACTTTCTTGGATAGGCCGTCTGAAAATCTTGGCTTAACCGAAATCCGGTCGTGTAATGCTCGGCGCTCATCATGTTAATAGCTGACGAAATCGCTTTTACATGGCAAAATAACGAGTTAAATATTTGTAATAGGGTGGCCTGAATAGGTTTCAGACGGCCCTGATCTCTTGAAGGAATCAACATGTCTTTGCAAAACATCATTGAAACGGCTTTTGAAAACCGTGCCGAAATCAATCCGAATACCGTTACTCCCGAAGTGCGTGAAGCGGTTTTGGAAACCATTCATCAACTCGACTCCGGCAAACTGCGCGTTGCCGAGCGTTTGGGTGTGGGCGAATGGAAAGTCAACGAATGGGCGAAAAAAGCCGTATTGCTGTCTTTCCGCATTCAGGACAATGAAATCCTCAACGACGGTGTGAACAAATACTTCGACAAAGTGCCGACTAAATTTGCCGATTGGTCTGAAGACGAATTCCGCAGCGCAGGTTTCCGTGCAGTTCCGGGTGCGATTGCCCGCCGCGGCAGCTTTGTGGCGAAAAATGTCGTGTTGATGCCTTCTTATGTCAACATCGGCGCATACGTTGACGAAGGTGCGATGGTCGATACTTGGGCGACTGTCGGCTCTTGCGCGCAAATCGGTAAAAACGTGCACTTGAGCGGCGGCGTCGGCATCGGCGGCGTACTCGAGCCTCTGCAAGCCAGCCCGACCATTATTGAAGACAACTGCTTTATCGGTGCGCGTTCTGAAATCGTTGAGGGCGTGATTGTCGAAGAAGGCAGCGTGATTTCTATGGGCGTATTCATCGGTCAATCCACCAAAATCCTTGACCGTACTACCGGCGAAATCTATCAAGGCCGCGTACCGGCAGGTTCGGTTGTTGTATCCGGCAGCATGCCTTCCAAAGACGGCAGCCACAGCCTCTACTGCGCGGTTATCGTCAAACGTGTGGACGCGCAAACCCGTGCGAAAACCAGCGTGAACGAATTGTTGCGCGGTATCTAATCGGATAACGATAACGCTGACTGAGGGTGGGTGCAAAGCCTGCTTTATGGTCGGGTTTGAACACAAAACAGGTAGAATGTTCTGCCTGTTTTTTTATGGCTTAAAGGCCGTCTGAAACGATTTCAGACGGCCTTTGTTTTTGATGATGGGTTGTTTTAAGGTCAATTGAGGCAAGGGAAGAGTATTCCCTGTCTGAGACTACGTTTCCGGCCAGTCGGCGCAATAGTATTGCCAATAGATTTCTTCAAAAGGAATCTTGCCGTAATCGCACAACCACGGTTTGGCGCGTGAGGTGTAGTGGATGATGGGCGGGGTGGTATCCGGCAGAGGGAACATTTCGTCAAGGTCGTATGTTTGGAAAAATCTTCTGGCGCCGGTTTGGTAATTCCAAGATTCTTCCAATTGCAGCCAGTTTTCTTGAAATACGGTGTTTAGAAAGCATTGGTCGCCGTAGGGGACGGTTTTATCAATGGTGGCGGCGGTTTGCAGCAGTTGCGCTGCGATATTGTGTTTGCGCCATTGACCCAAATCAGCCAGCAGCATACCGGAATTGAAATAGGGCGTGGTATGCAGGCCGGTCGGATGGTTCCAATCGGTACGGGCGAGATAGGAATCTTGTACGGCGGCGACGGGATAGCCGCGCATATCGAGGTTGAATAAATCGTGCAGGGATTGGGTAACCACCATATCGCTGTCGAGATAAAGGGCGCGGTCGACGGGCAGGTGCTGCATCATCAGGCGGAAAAATGCGGCATCCGAAATATGGGACAGGCGGCGATATTGGCTGAAGTCCATTTCGATTTTGACATCATTCAGACGGCTGCCGCTGGCGGCGAGTTTTTGGTTGGTATAGTTGATCCATTCCTTCCTGAAGGTGTTGTGCATAAGGTAGAAATTGACACCTGTATTGTGCGTACAGACGGACTTCATTAGGGTATGAACCTGCTCGGCGTAGCCGGTATCGGCGGCAAGGACGATGGTGATGTTGCTCATTGGTTAAATTCCCTTTATTTGCAATGTTTTAAATTTTGTCAGTCATTTTCTTGGTCTTGTGCGGTCGGTAAGGCGGCGTGGTCTTCGTTTTCCGACATAGCTTTTTCTAATAAATCGCGTTGCAGCTGTTTGCTGGCTTTGATGCCCAATTTGCGTAGTTTTTCGGTGCTGCTGATGAGGTTGCCCCTACCGGAAACCAAGCGGCCATAGGCCGTCTGAAACTGGGATTGAGCCTGACTAAGCGCTTTATTGATGCCATCCATGCTTTCGACAAAGCCGACAAATTTGTCATAGAGTTTGCTGCCTGCCTCGGCAATGGCCAGCGCGTTTTGGTTTTGCTGCTCGTTGCGCCAGATGTTGGCAACGGTGCGCAGGGTGGCGAGCAGGGTGCTGGGGCCGGTCAGCATGATGCGTTTGTCGAAACACTCTTGGAAGAGGTTCGGATCGTGTTGCAGGGCGAGGAGGTAGGCCGGTTCGACAGGGACGAACATAAAGATGAAATCCAGCGTCTTGACACCCTCAAGGTCGGTGTAGTCTTTTGCTGCCAAGCTTTTGATATGGGCGCGGATGCTAGCGACGTGGTTGGCAAGCTCGCGTTCTGCTTCTGCGCCGGTGCTTTGCGTATAGCGGACGTAGGCGGTCAGCGATACTTTGGAGTCGATGACGATTTGTTTGTTGTCGGGCAGATTGATGAGGACGTCGGGCTGGAGGCGGCGCTGGGTGCCGTCTGCTTCGTGGCGGACGCTGGAAGCTTGAACGATGTATTCGCGGCCTTTTTGCAGACCGGAATTTTCCAATACGCTTTCCAAAATCATCTCGCCCCAGTTGCCTTGGGTTTTGTTTTGCGTGCCGGTCAGCGCAGTGGTCAGCGCTTTGGCATCGTGGTGGAGCTGGGTGTTGAGTGTTTGCAGGCGTTTGAGCTCGTTTTCGATGGTCAAGCGCTCTTTGGCTTCTTTTTCATAAGTCTGCTGAACCAGCTCGCTGAAGCCGTGGATGCGTTCGTTGAGCGGATTGAGCAGTTGCTGGAGATGGTCGTGGTTTTGTTCGGTAAAGCGGCGGCTTTTCTCTTCCAAAATAGTGTTGGCGAGGTTTTGGAACTGGTCGCTCAGGTTTTTACGCGCGTCCGCCAATAGAGCTAGTTTTTCTTCGGCAGCCTGACGGTCTTTTTCCGATTGGGTGTTGAGGCGCTCGTTTTGGACTTGAAGCGCGTGGTTTTGCTCTAAAAGGGCGGCGTATTCTTGTTTCAGACGGCCTTTTTCGGTTTCTTGCTGTTGTAAAAGGCTGTTTTTGTCGTCGATATTGGCTTTTTCTTGCGTCAGTTGTGTGGAGAGGCGTTCGTTTTGGACTTGCAGCGCATGGTTTTGCTCCAAAAGCGTGTCGTAGTCTTGTTTCAGACGGCCTTTTTCCGCTTCCTGTTGTTGCAAAAGCGTATTTTTATCTGCACTCAATGCTTGTTCTTGAACCAGCTGAGTGTTTAGGCGTTCGTTGTTGATTTGCAGGTTTTGCGCACTTTGCTGCCATTTTGCACATTCGTGTTTTAAAGCTTCGGCTTCGGCCTCGCAATCTTGCAGATAGGCAATCTGTTTTTCGGCTGCGGCAAAGCGGTTGCCTGTCTCCTGCAATTCGTCTTGCAATTCCTGCACGGTATGGCGGCTTTGCGCCAAATCCGCCGCAGTTTGAGCCTGCACCTGTTCGGCAAACTCATGTAGGCGGCGACTTTCGGCCAATTCTTGCAAAACAATAAAGTGTCGGCTTTGGGCTTGGTAGCGTGTTATCAGCCAAGCAAACAGCGCGCCGATAAAAAATGCGGCCGCGCCGGTCAGGATTAGGGTGTTGTTCATGCTGGAAATAGTCAATACGCAGAATGTTTCACTATATCATATATTTGCAGCGCATTTTATGGTCGGATATGTACTAGAAACGTGTGTTTTCTTTAAAAGAAGCTATCAAAGGTATTGGTTTTGACTAATTGAACATTTAGGTTGTGAAAAAGATAGATCTATAACATTTTGAATTTAAAAATATATTTAATTTAGAGTGCGATTTTACAACAAAAAAGGAGGGATTTTATGGGCGCAACAAGATACGTTTGTAGTGTGTATGTAATTAAGACATCGGTGTCATTGAGAAAGACATCGGTGTCATTTTCAAAACAAAATATAAATTAACTAAAATCTTTGTTATGTATGTTTTTAGTATTTTTTCTTTACAGAAAAGTTGTATTAATTAACAATTAACACGGTATGATTCGTCCTGTTTGCAGCGCAGATGCCGACGAAAAAATGTGTATGTTGTTAAATAACATTTTGTATCTATGAAAAAGGACTACTTAAAATGGGAAATTTAATAACGCTTGCTGCCGCTTCTTTAATCGGTATGTCCGGAATATCAGCTTCTGCCATCGGCATCTCCCGTAATATCGAAACGGTAGTACACAAATAATTCAATCATAAACGAATTAATTACAATACTTCAGAAAACGCAACTTAGGCCGTTTTTCGGCCGACAGACAAGAAAGTGAGATAAACAATGAAAACTTTAATCAAACTGGCAGCAGCCTCTTTAATCGGTATGTCCGGCCTGACCGTCGGCGCAACCAATATCGCCCACAATATGGCTGATGCCGCCAAATAAAAAATACACAACACACCCTTAAATACACAGAAAAGAGTTAAAATGAAAACATTAATTAAATTGGCCGCAGCTTCTTTGATCGGCATGTCCGGTTTGACAGTTGGTGCGACCAAAATCGCAAAAAATATGGCAGAAGCTGCCAATAAATAAACGCAAGTGAAATTAAGCTTGTTTTGGTGATAAAAAAGGCCGTCTGAACATTCAGACGGCCTTTGTATTTGATGGCAAACCGTTTTATTTGCCGATACAGAAGCGCGAGAAAATCACGCCCAGCAAATCGTCGGCGGTAAATTCGCCGGTGATTTCGCTGCAGGCGTTTTGGGCGAGGCGCAGGTGTTCGGCGAAAAGCTCGATTTGGTTGTTGTTGCAGAGGGCGGCATTTTCCAGCTCGGCTTCGGCTTCGTGCAAAGCGTTGAGGTGGCGGCTGCGGGCGAGGAACAGGCTTTCACTTTCGCCCTGCCAGCCGACTTCCTGCAACAGCGCGTGTTTGAGCAAATCGAGGCCGGCGCCGGTTTTGGCTGACAGGCTAATGACGCTTTCCGCGCCGGTTTGAGCGAGGCCGTCTGAACGGACGGCGACGGGTTCGCCGGTCAGGTCGGCTTTGTTGTGGATTTCGATTTTTTTCAAACCTTCGGGCAGGCTGTTCAAAATGGCTTGGGTTTTGGCGTTCACGCCTTCGCGCGGGTCAATCAGAATCAGGGCGACATCGGCTTCGGAAACGGCTTTGCGGCTGCGCTCGATACCGATTTGTTCGACCACGTCGTCGGTTTCGCGCAGGCCGGCGGTGTCGATGATGTGGACGGGCACGCCGTCGAGGGTGATTTGTTCGCGCACGGTGTCGCGGGTGGTACCGGCGATGTCGGTTACAATGGCGATGTCGTCGCCAGCCAAGGCATTGAGCAGGCTGGATTTGCCGACGTTGGGCGCGCCGACGAGGACGACGTTCATGCCTTCGCGCAAAATTGCGCCTTGTTCCGCGCTGGCGAGGACGGTTTTCAGACGGCCTTGCAGGGCTTGGAGCTTGCCGCGCGCGTCGGCGGCTTCGAGAAAGTCGATGTCTTCTTCGGGGAAGTCTAACGTGGCTTCGACCAGCATCCGCAAAGTAATAAGGTCGTCCACCAGCTCGTGTATGTGTTGGGAAAACGCGCCTTTGAGCGAACGCAACGCCATGCGTGCGGCGGACTTGCTGGAGGCGTCGATGAGGTCGGCGACGCTTTCGGCTTGGGCAAGGTCGAGTTTGTTGTTGAGGAAGGCGCGTTTGGTAAATTCGCCCGGCTCCGCCATACGAGTGCCCAGTTCGAGGCAGCGCGAAAGCAGCATATCCATCACGACGGGGCCGCCGTGTCCCTGCAATTCAATCACGTCTTCGCCGGTAAAGCTGGCGGGGGCGGCGAAGTAGAGCAGGATGCCGTTGTCTATCGGCTGTCCGTCGCCGCCGAGAAAGTCGGTGTAAAGCGCGGTACGCGGTTTGGGCGTTTTGCCGCCGCTGAGGGTTTGCGCCAAAGGCAGCAGGTTTTTGCCGGAAAGACGGATCACACCGACGCCGCCGCGTCCGGGTGCGGTGGCGATGGCGGCGATGGTGGGTTGGGTTGCGGACATGGTTGGCTCGTATCTGGAATTTAATAGACGGTATTATATAGTGATTTCACGATGATGCAGGCCGTCTGAAAACCTTGATTTCGGTTTCAGACGGCCTTTGACTTTGATGGAATTAAAATGATGAACCTTCCTGCTTCAGAAATTCTGCTTCTTCTTCCGTGGTTTTACGCCCCAATACGGCGTTACGGTGCGGATAGCGTCCGAAGTGGTCGATGATGACTTTGTGTTTGATTTCAAAGGCCAATGCGTTTTCATTGGTATAGCGTTCAAACAGCGGTACGGCTTGTTCATGGATAACTTGGCTTTCGCTGTGCATCAACGGCATCAGCATGAAATGGCGTTCATGCGGAAGGAGGTCGGCGAAGCCGGGTTGGCGAACGGCTTCTTGGGCAAGAATGAGTGCAGCAGTATCTTGGGCAAACGCTTGAGGGCTGTCGCGGAACAGATTGCGCGAGAATTGGTCAAGAATAATGATTTCGGCGAGCCTGCCTTGCAGAGTATCGCGCCAGTGTGAAAGTTCGCCGCGAGCTGCCTGCTGCCAGATATCGAAAAATTGAGCGCGAATTTGGGCATCGAATCCATTGTTGCGGGCAAATTGGAAAGGGTGGTTTTCTTCGGTAAACCAGAAATCTAAGACAGTTTGAGGTGTCATGAAAACTCCTTGAAATAGAGTACAGGGAAAATTGAGGCCGTCTGAAAAATTAGAGAGATGCTTTCAGATCATCTTAACCATCAGCGCTTGCGTGAGAAAAGATCGGTAGCGGAGCGGATTGTTGCTCACAATATGCAATTTATGATCTACATCTTTTCAGGATGGGCTCCTTACTACTCTGGTACAGTTCCTTCACTTTGTTCAAAATATTTTTGTAATTTTGATATAAATTGCCGACAGATTTTATTCGTATGTGGAGACGACGACAATATTTTGCACTTGGAAAACTTTGCTTGCGTTGCCGACATAAGCTGTTGCACCAATCACTGCGATTTTCATGTTTTACTCCTTGTTGGGATGTGATTGATTAGATGAGTGCATTGTAAGGCCGTCTGAAACGCTTGATAATCCCTGATTTACTGTTATTATTGTGAAGCTGAACTACATAATTAGTCGAAATGCAAGACATTAAACCCCTGCTTGTTTTCGCTACCGTCCTCGAACACGGCAGTATGAACGCCACTGCGGCCGCGCTGGGCATGACGCCGTCTGCCGTCAGCCAGCACATCAACCGCCTCGAAACCCTGCACGGCATCAAGCTGTTAAACCGCAGTACGCGCAGCCTTGCGCCTACCGATGCAGGCCGCGCTTTGGGCGAATACTGCCGCCGTCTCGCTGCCACCCTTGCCGATACGCGTACCGTTATCGATAATCTGAAAACCGAACCCGTCGGCGAATTGCGCATTTCCCTGACTTCTACGGTCATCGGCTCCCGCGCTTTTCAGACGGCCTTTTCGCGATTGCAAACCGAGTTCCCAAAAATCCGTCCTGTCCTTAATTTCAGCGATACTTTGGACGACCTGCAACACAATCAGACTGACATCGCCATACGCGGCGGCGACCGGGCTTTGGACGATCCCAACTTGGTTGCGCGCCATCTCGCGACTTGGCCGTACATCATTTGCGCCGCACCCGATTATCTCGACCGGTATCCGCCCATTACCCATCCCTCTCAGCTTCATGCACACCGCTGGCTGCATTTTTTACCTGTCCGCACGACCTTGCAACATGGCGGCGAAAGCTATTTTCTCGATATCGCCGACAGCATTGCCTGTACGCATCTTGCCGCCGTGTGTAGTCTGACCGAAAGTGGTTTCGGTTTGTCTTTACAAGTGGGCGGCGAAGTGAGGGAGAAAATTGTACAAGGCCGTCTGAAAGCGGTTTTGCCTGAATGGACATTACCACCGGTCAGCCTTTATTTGGTAACGCCTTATCGTGTGCAGTCTGCCAAAACCGAGGCTGCCGTGCGCATTTTTACCGAGAGTTTTGCCAAAGAGGGGGATTTATGAACGCGGACAATTGGAGCGTTTACCTGATTTTGTGCGAAAACGGCGCGTTTTATTGCGGCATCAGCAACCGTCCGCAAGAACGATTTGCGGCGCACTTGTCAGGAAAAGGCGCGAAATACACGCGGTTGAACAAGCCTGTCGAGATGCGCATTGTTTCAGACGGCCTGAGCAAAAGTGAAGCGTTAAAACGGGAAATCGGCATTAAGAAATTGACGGCAGAGCAGAAGCGGGGATTGTGGGCGGAAGCTGAAACATTGGCAAAAGACTAATGGCGGCAATGGATTAAATTGTAGTCGGGATATGGATAACTACATAAACAAGTAAATCTGCTGGCGTCTTTCGCATAGGCAAACGGCAAATGTTTATTAACATGATTCAAAAAGGCCGTCTGAAACCTGATTGGGGTTCAGACGGCCTTTTTAGGATAAGAGGCGGTTTAATGCTTATGGTATTATCTGGAAAGTTTGTAAAAAATTGAATTTAAAAAGAAACATTAAGATTTAAGAGTATAACTGATTGAACAATAAAATGAAAATTATCACGCCAAATGACAAATGGGCGTGGATTTCTATCTGAGTAGAGGTGTGGTGTCAATATGTTTTTCCTGTTTTTGTGACAAAATCTGATTTATGCCAATATTTATTATAGTCTAGTTCGAACGGATTAGTTTCTGTGCTAGAATTTTTAAGCTGTTTATATAAAACAGTGATTTAAATAAAATTAAGGAAAGACAGAACATGAACAAATTACTGATTGCCATAATGATGATGGCTGGTTTGACAGCTTGTTCCCAAGAGGCTAAACAGGAGACACAAGAGACTGCTCAAGCCGTTGCATCTGAAGTGAAAAACGAAGCCGCTTCTGCTGCCGATGCGACTGCATCTGCCGCTCAAGAAGCTGCCGATAAGGTTGAAGCCGCCGCCAGCAAAGCGGAGGAAGCTGCGAAACCTGAAGAAGCCGCCAAACCCGAAGAGAAAGCCGAAGCGCCTGCCGCTGAAGCCAAGCCTGCCGAATCCGCCAAAGTGGACGGCAAAGCCGTTTTTGAAGCGAACTGTAAAGCATGCCACGGCGGCTTGATTCCCGGCGCTCCTGCCGTAGGCAAAAAAGAAGACTGGGCGCCTCGCATTAAACAAGGCAAAGACACCTTGCACAAACACGCCCTCGAAGGCTTCAATTCCATGCCTGCCAAAGGCGGCAACGGCAGCTTAAGCGACGACGAAGTGAAAGCCGCAGTTGACTACATGGCCAACGAATCTGGCGCTAAATTCTAAATCGCACCGATTGAAACGCACCTTACCACAAGGTGCGTTTTTTATGGGCAGGCGGATGAAAGTTGAAATAGGGCCGATAAACGGGCAAAGGCCGTCTGAAACATTTTATTTTGAAGCACAATCGGCTAAAATCAGGCGAATTATTTTATGCAGGAGCATAACCATGAGCAATCAACACGACAACGTAGATGCCGGCGAAATCGCCAAGTTCAGCCAAATCGCCGACAAATGGTGGGATAAAAATGGCGAATTCAAGCCCCTGCATGACATCAACCCCTTGCGCCTCGACTATATCGACGGCTATGCCGGATTGGCAGGCAAACGCGTGCTGGATGTAGGCTGCGGCGGCGGTATTTTGTCGGAAAGCATGGCCAAACGTGGCGCAGAACACGTGACCGGCATCGATATGGCAGAAAAATCCCTGCAAACCGCCGCTGCCCATGCGGCCGCTCAACATGTTGCCAATATCGATTACCGCTGCATCCGTGTCGAAGATCTCGCCGCCGAGCAGCCGCACAGTTTTGACGTGGTAACGTGTATGGAAATGATGGAACACGTTCCTGATCCGGCCGCCATCGTTCAAGCCTGTGCGAAACTGGTCAAACCAGACGGCATGGTGTTTTTCTCCACCATCAACCGCAATCCCAAATCTTATCTGCATCTGATTGTCGGTGCGGAATATCTGTTGAAATTCGTTCCCAAAGGCACGCATGACTGGAAAAAATTCATCACGCCGGCAGAACTCGCACGTATGTGCCGCCAAGCCGGATTGGATACCGTCGGCAGCAAGGGCATGACCTACAATTTGTTGAGCGGCCGTTATTCTTTGTGTGACTCGACCGAGGTCAACTACATGGTTGCCTGCCGTCCGGCGTAAGGTTCCACGGATAAAACACACGGGCTTGCCCGATATTTGAAACAGTATGTCGAAAGCAGCTTAATTCAAATATCGGTAAGGCAAATCAGGCCGTCTGAAAAGAAAAAAGGCATGTGCGATACATGCCTTTTTTGTATGTGGGTTGTACTCGTTATTCCGTCCAAGACGAATACGGATGTTTGCTCAAATACGCATTGGTGAACTTACCGTCTGACGTGATTTCCTTGCCCAACCAAGACGGTTTGGGGAACTCGGTATCTTCAGACGGCAATTCGATTTCCGCCACAATCAATGGCGCATTGTCGCCGAAATATTCGTCTATTTCATACACAAAGCCTTCAAATTCGACCCGATAGCGGTATTTTTCCATTTTAAACGGGCACATATCCGCCATCATCGCCTGCGCGTGAGCCAGCGGGATTTCGTATTCAAACTCGCTGCGCGTCATATCGGAAATATAGCCTTTCAGGGTCAGCCAGGCTTGCGAACCGATAATCCGCACGCGGATGGTGCGCTCTTTTTCCACGCTCAAATAGCCCTGTTGCAATACCAGCGGCTCGCCTGCCGCTTCGCGCCAACTGTCATCCGCCAGCAAAAAGCGGCGTTCGATTTCAACCGTCATGAATTCTTTCCTTATTTATCAAACAGGCCGTCTGAAGATCAAAACGGCTTGAAAACCACCATATAAAGCGCGGCCACCATCATCAAAACGGGGAGTTCGTTGAATACCCGATACCAGCGGTGCGAGTACACATTGCTGCCGTTTTGAAAACGGCGCAGCAACAGGCCGCAATAAAGCTGGTAGGCCAAGAGCAGCAGGCCGCACAATAATTTAACCGCTAGCCAGCCGTTGCCCCACCAATTGTTGACAAAGCCGATGGCCGCGCCGAATATCAGCGTTCCCCAGCCCAAAGGCGACATAAAGCGGTACAGCCGCCGCGACATATCCGTCAGCCGTACATATTCCGCGCTGCCGGGTTCCAATTGCGCCAGATTCACATAAATCCGCGGCAGATAAAACAGTCCTGCAAACCAAGAAATCACAAAAAATATGTGCAACAGCTTAAACCACAAATACATTTCAGACGGCCTCAACACCTAAAACCGTTATTTTATCCGCAATGCGGCCCAAGCCGAAACAAAATAGTCAAAACAATCCGACAGGGTGCGCCGCAACAATGTGTTGCAGGCATGATTTTACCCAAAAGCCAAATTGTAAATTCTGCAATAATATGCAAGTTGGGATATGCACAATGCAAAAAACTTGTTAGAATTCTATGCTATTTAATTATAAAAACATTATGGACGGAAAACATGAAACAATTCGAAATCAGCAACAGCGTCAGAAAAGAGCTTAGCAACTACCTGAATACGCGCAATCTAAACCTCAAAGCCGCCATGGACAACGAAACAACCAATGGCGAAGTCGCGGCCATCGTTCATGCAGGATTGCCGGCGATGATTCGGAAAATCTATTCTTTGGAAAAAATGAAAACCTTTTTCTGGACGAAAAAAGATTTGATGATGGAATTTATCAATATGCGTTTGGCAGCAGGCGATAAAAAGGGCAAAAACTAATTTTAGCGATGGGCAGGGGGAGATTGGGGTTTGAAATACGGACTTCAGTTTCTTCCGAAAAAATTGTTAGAGATTGGACGTATTTATTGTTCCTCATTAATTGTGCCAACCGAAAGGCCGTCTGAAACATTTCAGATGGCCTTTAGCGTTGAATCAGCAATTAAAACGGCGGATTTTCAAATCAAACTGCGTTGTCGAAACCGCTGTGGCGGAGCAGGGCATCCAGGCTTGGTTCGCGGCCGCGGAAGGCTTTGAAGGATTCTGCTGCGCTGCGCGAACCGCCGACGGCCAGTATTTCTTTCCAGAAGCGGCGGCCGGTTTCGGCAACATCGTCGCTTTCTTCAAAAGCGGCGTAAGCGTCTGCACTCAAAACTTCCGCCCATGCGTAGCTGTAATAGCCTGCGGAGTAGCCGCCGGCGAAGATGTGGCTGAAGCTCAAGGCGAAGCGGTTGTATGCCGGCGGTTGGGTCACGGCGACTTCTTGACGCACTTTGTCCAAGATTTGCGGCCATTCTTTCAGACGGCCTTCATCTTCCTGATGGTAGATTTCCATGTCGAAGAGGGCAAATTCCATTTGACGGACGAGGAACATACCGCGTTGGAAGTTTTTAGCCGCGTGCATTTTGTCGAACAGCTCTTTCGGCAATACCGCGCCGGTTTCTTCGTGCGAGGACATTTGCGCCAATACGTCGTATTCCCAAACGAAGTTTTCCATGAATTGGCTGGGCAGCTCGACCGCGTCCCATTCGACGCCGTTGATGCCGGATACGCCCACTTCGTCAACTTGGGTCAACAAGTGGTGCAGGCCGTGGCCGGTTTCATGGAAGAGGGTGATGATTTCGTCGTGGCTCAAACGCGCTTCTTTGTCGCCAACCGGCGGGGTGAAGTTGCAGACGAGGTAAGCAGTCGGCAGTTGCAGCGTACCGTCGGCGAAACGGCGGCGGCTTTTGTAGCCATCCATCCATGCGCCGCCGCGTTTGCCTTCGCGTGCGTACAAGTCCATGTAAACGCCGCCGATGGTTTGGCCGTCTTGTTTCAGCTCGAAATAGCGCACGTCTTTGTGCCAAACGGGGACGGTTTTTTCAGCCAGCTCAATGCCGTAGAGTTTTTTGATTTGGGCAAACAGGCCTGCCAATACTTTGCTGATAGGGAAGTATTTTTTCACTTCGGTTTCGCTGAAGGCGTATTTGGCTTGGCGCAGTTTTTCGGCGGCGTAGCTCAAATCCCAAGATTGCGGATCTTCGATATTCAGGCTCTCGCGTGCAAAGGCTTTGATTTCGGCAAAGTCTTTTTCGGCAAATGGTTTGGCGCGGCGGGCAAGGTCGTGCAGGAAATTCAGAACCTGTTCGGGCGTATCCGCCATTTTGGTTGCCAGCGACAGCTCGGCGTAGTTTTTGAAGCCGAGCAGTTTGGCGGTTTTCAGCGCGTTTGCAAGCGTTTGTTCGACGTTTGCCGTGTTGTCGAATTTGCCTTCGTCAGACAATTCGCTGGCGCGGGTAACGTAGGCGCGGTAGATTTGTTCGCGCAGTTCGCGGTTGTCAGCGTATTGGATAACGGCGAGGTAGTGCGGAATCTGCAGGCCGATTTTGTAGCCTGTTTTGCCTTCGCTTTGCGCGGCGGCGGCAAACATGGCGATGGAGTCTTCGGGGATGCCGGCAAGCGGCGCGGCATCGTCAAAGTAAATGCCGAAAGCGTCGGTCGCGTCTTGGATGTTTTGTGCGAATTTGGCACCCAGTTGCGCGCCTTCGGTTTGCAGTTGCGCCAATTCTGCCTGCTGTTCGGGCGGTAATTCGGCACCGCTGAGGACGAAGTCGCGCAAGTCGTGGTTGAGCTTGGTTTGCTGCGCCGGGGAGAGGGTGTCAAATTCGGCAGAATTTTTGATGATTTTGAAGCGGTTGTACAACTCGATGTCTTGACCGATTTC
Organism: Neisseria sp. P0014.S009; assembly: GCF_051958155.1. Taxonomy (NCBI): domain Bacteria; kingdom Pseudomonadati; phylum Pseudomonadota; class Betaproteobacteria; order Neisseriales; family Neisseriaceae; genus Neisseria; species Neisseria sp. P0014.S009. The sequence goes on from NZ_JBQCVS010000007.1 coordinate 20,491, forward strand.
GGTGAAGAAAATGGTGATTTCAGGCATCAATTCGTTGTATACGGCACGCAGCTCGGGCGTATCGACGACGGAGTTGAGATGGGAAACCACGCTCCAAATGCGGCCGACTCGTTCGGTAATGTCGGTCAGTTTTTCGACGGTGTTTGCCCAGTCGGTGTACGTTTGCGCTTTGATGGCGGCGATTTGTTCGCGCGCTTCGGCAATGGCGGTTTGCAGGGCGGGTTTGATGTCTTCGGTTTTGATTTGGTCGAAACGGGGTTCTTCGCCCAAGTGGAGCAGGACGTTGTCGCTCATATGGTTTCTCCTGAATAAGATGGATTCAGACGGCCTTGTGGCCGTCTGAAAAGAAAACGATAGGCGTTATATGGTGGCAGACAGGCAGAATTAAAGTGTCCTGCCTACTTGTCGGCCAATCTTATTCTGCGCCGCGCGGATTGGCGTGCAATGGCGCAGCCAGCTCGAGGCGCATCGGTGTGCCTTTCGGGGCAAATACTGCATTGGCAACATTGGTTTGCAGGGATTCGGCAAACGAGCCGCGATACACTTTTGCACCTTGGTGGGTCAGGTTGGATTGTACATCGACGTACACTTCGCCGCCGATTTGATGCCAGAGGTGGCAGAAGGTGTAATCTTCGGACAGGTAGCGTTTGCTTTCCGGATCAACCATGCAGTCGAAGAAGCGGTAGTGCAGGCCTTTGTCTTCTCTGTTGTAGTCACTGTCGGAGATGTAGTTCAACTCGGGGTAGGCTGCCATCATTTTTTCAAATACGCTGCGCTTGATAACCATAAAGCCGGTTGGCGCGTCATGGACTTTCATAAAGCCGTCTTCATCGACTTTCAGGACGATTTCACCGTTTTCGTCTTTTTCGTTGGTGTTGACGGTATAAGAAGTGTACATGCGCTCGAAGTCGGCTTGGGTCGTGCCGGCCGGAACGCCTTCTTCAGGCCAATTCTCGCGTTTGAGCGGGTAAATGCCTGCCACAACGTCTTTGTCTGCCAAGAGCAGGCGGTAGAATGAGTCGGGAGAGAAGCCGATGTCGGAGTCAATCCAGAATAAATGCGTCCATTCTTTGTTTTCTAAGAATGTGGCCACGCAGTTGTTGCGTGCGCGCGTAATCAGGCTTTCGCCGCGCTGCATCATCACTTGAAGCGGCAGGCCGTGCGAGGCGTTGGTGTGGACGATGTTCAGAAGTGAGAGGGTGTAGTTGTGGAAATATTTGCCGTCATGGCTGGGGGTCATAATGACGGGATACATTTCGGCAAGGGCTGATTCGGGCAACATGACTTTTCCTTATTGTTGATTGTGAACTTCATTATTGTAAGGGATTTGATTGTATCAATAAACAAACCGTACTATTTTGTTTGGTTGATCAGTCGGTATTGCGTGCGCAAAAATTCGTCTAAGACGGCCTGTTGTATTTCTAGCCGTTTGGAAACGGGGGAGGCGAAGCGTACGATGATGTGGTACACCTTGTCATCATGCGGCACGCGGGACACGCGCGGCTGGGCGGCGGGGGTAATAAAGAGTTTTTGTGCTTGAACGTTTTCCAAATATTGTTGGATAACGGGAACATAGGCCGCGCACAACGGCTCAAGAACGGCTTTCAGACGGCCTATGATTTCGTCCGAATCCAAATGAATCGGCACGGGGATTTCCACCGTATGAATCACATAATTGCCCAAAATATTGTCGCGGCGCACGGTGTGGCTCAGAAGCAGGCTGTTGGGAAACGAGAGCGTTTTGCCGGAAAGCTGGCCGATTAAAGGGTTGGGGCCGATTTGCATCATCAGGGTGTTCAGCATATTGATATCGACCACCCGTCCACGCAGGCCGTTGATTTCGATGTAGTCGCCGATGGAGTATTGTTTGGTTACCGAGCGCAGGATGCTGCCGGACAAACACATAATCAGCTCTTTGGTTGCCACTACAATCGCCGCGGCAACTGCAAACATCGACAAGGCCAAAGTTTGAATCTGCGCCGCCCAAATCATCGCCAGCCCGAGCAGGATCAGCAGCATGGTCACGTTGCGGCTGAACACCAGCGAGCGGCGTTTGTTTTCAATGCTCAAATCCGGATGGCTGCGAAAATGCGCCGAGAGCAAAATGCTGCGCCCGGCAATGACGGCCACAATCATCAATACCGACATCAATGCCGATTTAATGATTTCTTCACTGACAGGCAAAGCGTTCAGCCATTCATGCATGGTGTTCCACATAATCCTGTTTCCTTTCCCTTTTTAGGTCGTCTGAAAACCCACGCGTTCAAAAATTTCTGCCGCACACGATTCCGATACCGCAAACAAAGTTGCCACACTGCCTAAAGCCCGTTGCGCCGCCGCACTCAAATCATCACGGCACACTTCGCCCAGCCACTCAACCGGCCGCACCAGCGACATTTTTTCATCGTCCCATTGCGGACAATGTACCGCGCCGCCCGTAATCCTGCCGACCCGATAACGGCGCAGGGCAGGCGAGTAGGTCAATACGGCATCTCCATCGGCCAATTCGTTGACAAACCGCCACATCTGAGCCGCACCCGATTGCGCTGTTCTCAACTTCACATCCGGCACGGCTGAACGGTAAATATCCGTCAGTTCCTCACGGCCAAAACCCTTGGCCGCCGCTTCGGCCAGCATAGGCCAGGCCAACGCCACCACACCGCGTTCAAAAAATACATCATAAAGCGCACCTTGCGTGCTGCGAACCATATAAAGTCTGGCTTGTTTTCCCATTGCAGTACCTGTTTGTTTGAAGAACCCATCTCTTTGTTTCCATGTTACCCGTTACGGCTGAAAAATTCGATATTTTGAATTATCGGAAGGGTTTTAAGTTCTCGCTGAAAATAAATGAATGATGAATAAAAGGCCGTCTGAAAAACAAAATAGTCTGATATATCAATAGATGATATATCGTAACAATATATTAATAACTGTAAAATTTTTTACGTTTGCATCAAAAAAAGATAAGATAAAAAATCAATCGCGAAAGATTGCTATTCACTGAACATTAGGAGAGAAAAAATGACCTGTAAAACCCACGAACATCATGACCACGTCCACGGCGCAAACTGCGGCCACACTGCCATCAAACATGAAGGCCACGTCGATTATCTACACGACGGCCACCTGCACCATGAGCACAACGGCCACTACGACGAGCATGCACTGAGCGTCAATGAAACCAACCCTGACGGCTGCCACCCGGTTGACACCTGCCACGGCCACGTTCACGGCGAAGGTTGCGGCCACGAAGCCGTACCGCACGGCGATCACGTCGACTACATCGTCAACGGCCGTCTGCATCACCAACACGGCGATCACTGCGACGACCACGGTCCGGTTGAAATCGTTAAATAAAACTGTTTTTCAGACGGCCTTTGATATGGGGCATCTGTAGGAAAAGGGGGTGTATTTTCACCCCCTTTTTCATATATATTGTCGTACCCTACACTAAAACAGCCATTATTATGTTTGACATCATATTTGTATTGGTATTCGGCAGGCTCCAAGCCTCCGGAACACTGAATTTCCCCGATAGGCTTTATCCCATCTGGAAATGGGCGCTAGGCGCAGGCATGCTTTATGCCGCGATAGGGACAATGCTGGAATACGCTTTCTCCGGTTCCTTCTCCCTCGTCAGCTTTTTACTGATTATTGCCTTGTCATCCGCCTGGTTCTCCTTGTATTTCAAACTGCTGCGGCTTACCTCCTCAAAAACTGTACTGAACCAATGTATTTACTGGGTGCTTGGCATTGTTTCGGCATTGTCGCTCCCCTTTGTTGTGGGTTATCTTTCCTTCAGATTTGCAGGGTTGTTGAGTTGGCTTTTGGGTAACCCATAAGATTGGGCAGAGGGTTGGACGGCAATATCATGCCGTAGATGAATTGAAGCAGTCCGCTCGCTACCATAGGCCATGTAAATACCGGAAATATCAGGCTGATGGCGGCAAGTACGATGCTGATTCTGAACATCCATATTGCCGGATAATGCCCTTTTTCGGCATCATTGCACCGCTTTTCCAGCCAAGTGCTTTGATAGTGCAGTAGGCCGTAAAGGGCGATGGCAAAGACATACACGGCGCCTCCGACCTGTCGGCTGAGGCTGCATTGTTCCAAGCATGATTGGTTTATCCACAGCAATAGTGCGGACACTACACCTATGCCCAGCAAAATAGGCAGGTTTACTGCGGCAAAACGTGTACGGCTGACTCTGCGGTTGTCGAAGGGATCGGGCCTTTCATCGTACAGGATGAAGCTGTCGGGATCTTCGGGGTATGTGCTCATGATATGTAAGTGATGATTGAGTTGTAATGCGGTGTTGTTTTGTATTTTCAGACGACGTCTTTGAATGGTTTATCAAAAACGTCGTCTGAAAAACAAAGGTACAGCTTTGCATCTTATTGGCGATGCAGTTTAAGCAGCAGCTTTCCGTCGTTGTTTCAGACGGCCTTTAGTTTTACCAATTCACACGAACTGCCCTGCTGCCGAGCAATGTTTCCAGTTCGTCAAACAAGGCGGTGCTTGGCGTTACCATCCATTTGGGTGCAATTTTCAATTTGCCTGATGCTTTGCCGTTGCTGTACGACAGTTGCAGTGGGATGTGCGACGTGTCGGGCAGGCGGTGGGCGGTAAGGATGGCGGCGAGGTGTGCGATGTCGTGGCCGGGGGTGAGGGCGAGGCTGAGGCTGCGGGCGTAGCGTTCGCGCGCCATTTGCAGGGTCATGACTTGGTTTGCCATGATGCGCAGTCCGTCGCCGCCGCCGTAGTCGTCGCGGCTGACTTTGGATTCGATAATCAGCACTTGGTCGGATTTGAGGTAGTCGGCGCAGTTTTCCAGCGTGTGGCCGCTGACCATGATTTCCACCAGCCCGCTCAAATCTTCAAGGCTGACGAAGGCGATTTTGCCGCGTTTGCCCATCATGGTGCGCACGGCGGTCACGAACCCGGCGAGGCGCACGCTGTCTTGCGGTTTCAGACGGCCTAATTTGGTCGGGGCGATTTGGCGGACTTCTTGGGCATACGGGCCGAAGGGGTGGCCGGACAGATAAAAGCCGATGACGGTTTTTTCTTCGGCGAGTTTTTCTGATTCGCTCCACATGGGCGCATCGATGAGCTGCACCGGATCGATGGCGTCTTCCATCATGTCAAACAGCCCGCCCTGATTGGCGTTGGCGGCTTTTTGGTCGGCGTTGTTCATGGCGAGGTCGATGTTCGCCAAGAGCATGGCGCGGTTGGGTTCGATGCTGTCGAACGCGCCGCCGCGTATCAGGGCTTCGAGGGTGCGGCGGTTCATGTGTTCTTTGCCGACGCGCTCACAGAAGTCCAACAGGCCGGTAAACTTGCCGCCGCTTTGCCGAGCGGCGATGATGGATTCGACGGCGGCTTCGCCCGTGCCTTTAATCGCGCCGAGTGCGTAGCGGATTTTCATGTTCGGATACGGCGTGAAGCGGTAGTCGGATTCGTTGATGTCGGGCGGCAGGAACTCGATACCGTTGGCGCGGCAGTCGTCGTAGAAATGCTTGAGCTGGTCGGTGTTGTCCAATTCAGACGACATGGTCGCCGCCATAAATTCGGCGGGGTAGTGCGCCTTGAGCCATGCGGTCTGGTAGGAAATCAGGGCGTAGGCGGCGGCGTGGGATTTGTTGAAACCGTAGCCGGCGAATTTTTCCATGTAGTTGAAGATTTCGTCGGATTTTTCGCGCGAAATGCCTTGTTTTGCCGCGCCTTCGGCGAAGATTTCTCGGTGTTTCACCATTTCTTCGGGCTTTTTCTTACCCATGGCGCGGCGCAGCAAGTCCGCGCCGCCGAGCGAGTAGCCGCCGATAATCTGCGCCGCCTGCATCACTTGTTCCTGATACACCATAATCCCGTAGGTCGGCGCAAGGATGCCTTCGAGCAGCGGGTGGATATATTGGAATTCTTGGCCTTTCATACGCGCGACGAAGTCGGGGATGTTGTCCATCGGGCCGGGTCGGTAGAGCGACACGAAGGCGATGAGTTCTTCAAACTTGGTGGTGTGCGCCGTTTTCAGCATTTTTTTCATGCCGGTCGACTCGAACTGGAAGACGGCGGTGGTGTTTGCATCGCGGAAGATTTGGTAGGCGGCTTGGTCATCAAGCGGGATTTTGCCGACATCGACAATATCGCCGGTGGTGTTTTTGATGTTGTTCTGCGCCATTTCGATAATGGTCAGGTTGCGCAGACCCAAAAAGTCGAATTTCACCAGACCCACGTCTTCCACGTCGCCTTTGTCGTACATGGATACGGGCGAGGCGGATTCGTCCGCCTGATACACGGGGCTGTAATCGGAAATCTTGCCCGGCGCAATCAACACGCCGCCCGCGTGCATACCCAAACCGCGCGTCAGGTCTTCCAGTTTTTTCGCCAGCGTAATGAGTTCGTCCGCTTCTTCTGCTTCGATTAATTCCTGAATCTGCGGCTCGGCCTCCATGGCTTTTTCCAAACTCAGGGGTTTGTTGGCTTCCAACGGAATCAGCTTGGACAGTTTGTCGCACAGCATAAACGGCAGCTCCAGCACGCGCCCCACGTCGCGGATTACTGCTTTGGACGACATCGTGCCGAAAGTCACAATCTGGCTGACCGCTTCCGCGCCGTATTTCTCGCGCACATATTCAATCACGCGGCCGCGGTTTGCCTGACAGAAGTCCACGTCGAAGTCAGGCATGGAAACGCGTTCGGGGTTTAAGAAACGCTCGAACAGCAGGGCGTATTTGAGCGGATCAAGGTCGGTAATCTTCAATGAATACGCCACCAGCGAGCCTGCACCCGAACCACGGCCCGGCCCTACCGGACAGCCGTGTGTTTTCGCCCAGTTGATAAAGTCTTGTACGATAAGGAAATAGCCGGGGAATTTCATCTGGATAATGATGTTCAGCTCAAAATCCAAACGTTCCTGATATTCAGGCATTTTCGCCGCCCGTTCCGCCTCGTCGGGATAAAGCTGAATCATGCGTTCCTGCAAACCCTCGTTGGACAGCTTCACCAAATAATCGTCCAGCGACAGGCCGTCCGGAGTAGGGAAGAGCGGCAGGAAGTTTTTGCCCAATGTGATGTGCAGATTGCAGCGTTTGGCAATTTCCACCGTGTTTTCCAAGGCTTCGGGCAAATCGGCGAAACGTTCGGCCATGGTTTCCGGCGGAATGAAAAACTGGCTCGGCGTGAAATCGCGCGGACGTTTTTTATCCGTCAATACCCAGCCGCCTGCGATACATACCCGCGCCTCGTGTGCATTGAAATCGTCGCTGCTCATAAACTGGGTCGGATGCGTTGCCACTACCGGCAAACCCAGTTCCTCCGCCAGCTTCACGCTGCCCGAAACGCAGGCTTCCCATTCGGGGCGTTCGGGCAGGCGTTGCAGCTCTAAATAAAACGCATCAGGAAACCATGCCGCATATTTCAACGCCGCCGCACGCGCTGCGTCTTCATTACCGTTTAAGAGATTCACGCCCACTTCGCCGTAATGCGCGCCGCTCAAACAAATCAAGCCGCGGTTGTCGCCGTTTTCCAGCCATTCGGGATTGAGTTCCGCATGATGGATATTGCGGTCTTTGCCGACATAGGCCTCCGTCAAAAGCTCGCTCAAGCGTAGATAGCCCGCATCGTTGCGGATAATCAGCATGGCGCGAAACGGCTTGTCAGGTGCATTCGGATTGCCTATCCACACGTCCGCTGCACCGATCGGCTTAATCCCTGCGCCGCGGCAGGCTTTATAGAATTTCACCAAGCCGAATTCGTTCATCAAATCGCTGATGCCCAAAGCAGGCAAACCGTATTCCTGCGCTTTGGCAATCAGTTTTTTAATCCGCACCATACCGTCGGTAATCGAGAATTCGGTATGCAGGCGCAGGGGGATGTAGGTCGGCTCGGTCATGGCAAAATCGGCGTGAACAATAAAAGGTGTATTGTAGCAGGGTTGGCAGCTAAAGGCCGTCTGAAAACCAAATGTAATGGGGTTGGATAAAGCAAATAAAACAGAATGGGGCTTTCTTTCAGACGGCCATGTTAAAATATCGCCATTATTGAAAAGGATTAAATGATGGAAGCAACAGTCTATCTTGAAGACAACGAATACATCGCTTTATGCGACCTGTTGAAACTGGCCGGTCTTGCCGAAAGTGGCGGACAGGCAAAAGCGTTTATTGCCGAAGGGCTGGTGTTGCGCAACGGCGAAACCGAAACCCGTAAAACCGCCAAAATACGCGGCGGCGAAGTGATTGAGTTTGACGGTGCGCGCTTGGAAATCGCCGATGGATACGACCCTGAAGAATAAAGCCGAAGCTATCTTGGGCGAGCCGCTTTTAGACGAACCTGTCCGCCCCGAGTCGTGGGAGTGTTGCAGCAGCGAGTGCGGCGATGCCTGTATTCAGACAATGTATTGGGTGGAAAAAGCACGCTATGACGCGCAACAGCGGAAATTGAAAGAAGCAGGGTGGGTAGATGGCGAAGATGAGGTAAAGGCCGTCTGAAAAAGGTTTAGTTGAATAAGACCATGCTTTTTAAGATTTTTCACTGATGCGTCGTTGTTTTTAGTTTGCGATAAGAAAATAAAAAAACGCAATAAAAAAAGTATGCGTATACATACCCTTTGAAAGTCAGATAGAAAACGGCATTATAGAAAAACAAATGACGGAATAAGATTTGCGGTTGGTCAACTTATCTTATTCCGCCTTGTTTTACAATCATTCAGGCGATGCTTCGCCTGCAAGATTCTTGATTTCTTCGCGATGCGCGTCAAACCATGAACCGACCACCTGATTGACTTCGTCCATGCCTTGTTTTTTCAGGCTGGAGAACAGTTGAACGCTGATTTTTTGACGCTCAGTGTAGGGTTTGAGTGATTTTTTTACCGCTGCCAAAGTTTTAATCTGGTCGTTTTTAGACAGCTTGTCTGCTTTTGACAGCAGGATATGCACAGGACGGCCGGTGATGTGGAAGAAGTCCAGCATCTGAATGTCTAAAGCCTTGAGCGGATGGCGCGAGTCCATAATCAAAATCAGGCCGATCAGTTGGCGGCGTTGTTGCAGGTAGTCGCCCAAGAGTTTGACCCAGTGCGCACGGATGGCCTCCGGTACTTGCGCGTAGCCGTAGCCGGGCAAATCGACCATGAAATTGCCGTTTTCCAGTTCAAAGAAATTGATGTGTTGGGTGCGGCCCGGTGTTTTGGAAACATAGGCAAGGCGCACATGATTAGTTAAAGTATTGATGGCGCTAGATTTGCCGGCATTGCTTCGGCCAACAAAGGCAATCTCGGCCGGCGTGTCGGGCAGGTCTTTCAAATGGTTGACCGTTGTAAAGAATTTGGCGTTTTGAAAAAGGTTCATCAGTATTTCCTTGCATGGAAACAAAACTGCAACATCATAATTTGTATCGGGCATTTATGTTGCAGCAGTTTGGTAATTTGAGTAGTAATTTAATGTAAACTTGGTATAGAATAGCACGTTTATAGAATTATCGGTTTTAATCGGGAAAATTCCCCGGTATTTGAGTATAAAAAAGGCATTGACGCGGTACGCAATGCTGTAATCAGGAGCACTCCATGAAACGATTGACTTTATTGGCCTTGGTATTGGCTGCCGGTGCGGTTTCCGCTGCCCCTAAAGCAGATGCTGAAAAAGGCAAACAGGTAGCGACTACTATCTGTGCGGCGTGTCACGCAGCCGATGGTAACAGCGGTATCGCAACTTATCCTAAACTGGCAGGTCAGGCTGCGGCCTACACCTACGGTCAAACCATGGCCATCAAAGACGGTACCCGTACCCACGGTGCTGCCGGCGTGATGAAACCGATGGTGATGAACTTGTCCGAACAAGACATCCGCGACGCTGCCGCCTACTATGCCAAACAACAAGGCAAACCGGGCGAAGCCAATCCTAAAGAAAACCCAGAGCTGGGCGCGAAAATCTATCGCGGCGGCCTGAGCGCTAAAAAACTGCCGGCATGTATGTCTTGCCACGGCCCTAGCGGCGCAGGTATCCCGGGCGGCGGTACTGAAATCCAAGCCTATCCTCGTTTGGGCGGCCAACACAAAGCTTACGTTGTCGAGCAAATGAAAGCTTACCAATCCGGCCAACGTAAAAACGCTATCATGGCCGATATTGCCAACCGCCTGAGCGAAGAAGAGTTGAACGCAGTAGCCAACTTCATTCAAGGTTTGCACTAAATTTCGTTCTGAAACGAGTTTATTGATACAGGCCGTCTGAAAACCCTTCAGACGGCCTTAGCCAATATAGGCCGATAAGCCTGATTGGTTTTTTCAAATAGCGACAGCAAGATTTTGACTACAATATGCAATATTCTTCCTTTCGCATCACACGTCATAGCAGTCCGTTCCATCAATCGGGTTGCCCCAAGCCGACATTTGAGACATGAGTAAATCTTCATCATCCGTCCCACTTATCCGTAGACCATGGTTTGCCTTTTTCAGCTCCATGCGTTTTGCCGTTGCCCTGCTCAGCCTGTTGGGCGTGGCTTCGATTATCGGTACGGTCTTGCAGCAAAACCAGCCACAAGTCGATTATTTGGTTAAATTCGGCCCGTTTTGGTCGCAGATTTTCGGCTTGTTGGGCCTGTACGACGTGTATGCCTCGGCGTGGTTCGTTGTCATCATGATGTTTTTGGTGATTTCCACCGGATTGTGCCTGATTCGCAATGTTCCGCCGTTTTTGCGCGAGATTCGATCCTTCCGTGAAAACGCGAAGGAAAAATCGCTGGCGGCAATGCGCCATTCCATCGTTTTAGACGGACAGGTGACGCCCGAAGTCGCACAACGATATTTGGAAGTGCAGGGCTACGGTTGCAAAACCGTTACGCGTGAAGACGGTTCGGTTTTGGTGGCGGCGAAAAAAGGCGCGATGAACAAATGGGGCTATATTTTTGCCCATGCTGCGCTGATTGTGATTTGTTTGGGCGGTTTGATAGACAGCAATATCCTGCTGAAAATCGGTATGCTTACCGGCCGGGTCGTGCCGGACAATACGGCGGTTTACGCCAAAGACTTTAAGCCCGAAAGCGTGTTGGGTACGTCTAATTTGTCGTTTAGGGGCAATGTCAATATTTCGGAAGGTCAGAGCGCGGACGTGGTATTTCTGAATGCGGATAACGGCATGCTGGTGCAAGACCTGCCGTTTTCGGTCAAATTAAAGAAATTCCATATCGACTTTTACGATACTGGTATGCCGCGTGATTTTGCCAGCGACTTGGAAGTAACGGACAAGGCGACCGGCAAAGTCAGCGAACATACCATCCGCGTCAACCATCCTTTGACGTTGCACGGTATTACGGTTTATCAGGCAAGTTTCGCCGACGGCGGCTCGGACTTGACGTTTAAAGCGTGGAATCTGGCTGATGCCGACCGTACTCCGGTCAAGCTCAAAGCAACTTCCATGCGCGAGTTTCCGCTGGATTTGGGCAAGGCTTCTTATAAATTGGAATTCGACCAGTTTACTTCGATGAACGTCGAAGACATGAGCGAGCCGTCTGAAAAAGAGCAAAACCTGAAATCCGCCATCAATGATGTTCGCTCCGTCCGTCAGGAAGGCAAAAAATACACCAATATTGGCCCATCTATCGTTTACCGCATCCGCGACAAAGCAGGGCAGGCGGTCGAATATAAAAACTATATGTTGCCGGTAAAACAAGATGAAGACTATTTCTTCATTACCGGCACACGCAGCGGCTTGGCGCAGCAATACCGCTGGTTGCGCATTCCAATGGATAAAAACGGTAAAATCGATACCTTTATGGCTTTGCGCCAATATTTGAAAGACGACGCGGCACGCCGTAAAACCGTTGCCAACGCTGTCAAAGGCGCACCCGCCGAAATCCACGAGCAATTCATGGCGGCGGCGGAAAATACTTTGTCGATTTTTGCCAAAGGCGGCTATTTGGCTTTGGACGAGTTTGTTACCACCAACATTCCCAAAGATCAGCAGGAAAAAATGCAGGGCTATTTCTACGAGATGCTCTATGGCGTGATGAATGCCGCTTTGGAAGACACGATCAGTACATACAACCTGCCGGCTTGGCCGCAAGATGAAAAACGCAACCGATTCCTGCTGCATGCAATGGACGCGTACACCGGTTTGACCGAATATCCCGCGCCGATGCTGCTGCAATTGGACAGCTATTCCGAAGTGCGCTCTTCCGGATTGCAGATGACCCGTTCGCCGGGCGCATTCTTGGTATATCTGGGTTCGGTATTGCTGGTGTTGGGTACGGTGTTTATGTTCTATATTCGTGAAAAACGCGCTTGGCTACTGTTTTCAGACGGCCGTATCCGTTTTGCCATGTCTTCCAGCCGCAACGAACGCGACTTGCAGAAAGAATTTCCGCAACACACACGGCAATTGCAGCAGCTTGCCAAGGATTTGAACCATGAATAACGAACATCAGGCCTTGCCCGAGCATGAGCTTCTGACACACAAATCATTTATCCGAAACCTCAACCTCTTCGACTGGGCATTCGCACTGCTGATTGCCATCGGTGCGTTTATTGCCCAAACCCAAGCCGGTCTGAACATGGACATCTACGAAATGGTGATTTTGTGGGCGAGTGCCGGTATTGCCGTTTTTCTGGGTTGGTTTTTCAAACCGATGCGCTGGTTTATCCCTTTGGGCGTGTGCTTGGCGTATTTAGCCGTTGATTTGTATGGCGGCGACATCAAACACGCAGACGGCTTCCTGCTCAAATACCTGTTAAGCAGCCAGTCGGCGATTATGTGGCAATGCGCGTTTGTGTTCTTTGCCTTGTTTGCCTATATCGTCGGCGCAATAGCGGCGGTGCGCAAAAATGTGCCGTCCAATACACTTTTGGGAATGGGTACCGTGTTTGCGTGGGTTTCCGCGATGGCGGGCTTTGTCGGTTTGCTGGTGCGCTGGCATGAAAGCTATCTGCTGCGTCCCGATGCCGGCCATATTCCGGTTTCCAACCTTTACGAAGTATTCATCTTGTTCTTGGTCATTACGGCACTGATGTACCTCTATTACGAAGGCCGTTTTGCCGTACAAAAACTGGGTGGCTTTGTCTTCAGCTTTATGGCAATTGTGGTCGGATTTGTCTTATGGTACAGCGTTTCACGCGAGGCTCATGCCATTCAGCCGCTGATTCCTGCTTTGCAGTCTTGGTGGATGAAAATCCACGTTCCGGCCAACTTTATCGGCTACGGCGCATTCTGTATCGCCGCCATGCTGGGTATTGCCGAATTGCTGGCACTCCGAAAAGAAGATGCGGGCAAAAAATCATGGCTGCCGCACTCGCAAGTCATTGAAGAAGTTATGTACAAAGCGATTGCCGTCGGTTTCTTGTTCTTCACGATTGCCACCATTCTCGGCGCATTGTGGGCGGCCGATGCGTGGGGCCGCTATTGGAGCTGGGACCCGAAAGAAACTTGGGCATTCATCGTTTGGCTGAATTACGCTATCTGGTTGCATTTGCGGCTGGTGGCAGGCTGGCGCGGCAAAGTGTTGGCTTGGTGGGCGGTTATCGGCCTGGTCATTACCGCCTTTGCCTTTATCGGCGTGAATATGTTCTTAAGCGGCCTGCATTCTTACGGCACTTTGTAAGCAGCTTATCCCACACTTTATTTCAGACGGCCTTTTTCCGTTTTCGGAGAAAACGCCGTCTGAATCGTTTTTAATCATTTTTTCAGACGGCCTCAAACCATGTTGGTATTAGGAATTGAATCATCTTGCGACGAAACTGGCGTTGCGCTCTACGATACCGAGCGCGGCCTGCTGGCGCATCATTTGCACACACAAATGGCGATGCACGCCGAATACGGCGGCGTTGTCCCCGAATTGGCCAGCCGCGACCATATCCGCCGTGTCGTGCCGTTGACGCAAGGTTGCTTGAAGGAAGCAGGCGTAGGCTATGCCGATATTGACGCAGTTGCCTTTACGCAAGGCCCGGGTTTGGGAGGTGCATTGCTGGCCGGTTCAGGCTTCGCCAACGCCTTGGCATTTGCCATCGGCAAGCCCGTTATCCCCGTTCACCATCTTGAAGGCCATTTGCTCTCGCCTTTATTGGCAGACGATAAGCCTGAATTTCCATTTGTCGCTTTGCTGGTGTCGGGCGGACATACGCAATTTATGGCTGTACGCGGTATCGGTGATTACACCTTGCTGGGTGAAAGCGTGGATGATGCGGCAGGCGAGGCGTTCGACAAAACGGCCAAGCTTTTGGGCCTGCCTTATCCCGGCGGTGCCAAATTATCCGAGTTGGCCAAACTCGGCACGCCTGATGCCTTCACATTCCCACGCCCCATGCTCCATTCGCACGATTTGCAGATGAGCTTTTCCGGTTTGAAAACCGCTGTTTTAACCGCTGTCGAAAAAGTCCGCGCCGAAACCGGCAGCGATGAAATTCCGGAACAAACACGTAACGATATTTGCCGCGCTTTCCAAGATGCGGTGGTTGACGTATTAGCGGCCAAAGCCAAAAAAGCGTTGTTGGATACTGGCTTTAGAACTTTGGTGGTTGCCGGCGGTGTGGGTGCAAACTGGAAACTGCGTGATGAATTTTCGCGCTTAACCGTTAAAATGCCGTCTGAAAAAGGCAAACCAAAGCCGCAGGAAGAAAAAATCAATGTTTATTTCCCGCTGATGGCATATTGCACCGACAACGGCGCAATGATTGCCTTTGCCGGCGCGATGCGTCTTGCCGAGCGTCAGGCTGTCGGCGCATTCAATGTCAAGCCGCGCTGGCCGCTGTCGGATATTGTGAAGCAGGGCTGATGTATTAGACTGCTTCGATGCAATGAAAGGCCGTCTGAAAACCTGAAGACAGGGTTTTCAGACGGCCTTTAATGAAACGGATGTTTGCGGTAAAACTTCATTCAAAAAGATGAGTAATTTTTTCATCCGTTTTTTCTACAATATTAACTTTGATTGATTGCAAAAGGCCGTCTGAAATGACGAATTTATCCAAAGGTTTGCTGGCTGCGATAGCGTCCAATTTGTTGTTTTCCATGCTGTTTCTGTATGGTATGTGGATGCGGCCGATGACGGGGACGGAGGTGTTTGCCTGGCGCATAGTCGCCATGCTGTCGGCTTTGTGCGTGCTGATGACGATGGTCAACGGTTGGCAGGCGGCAACGCGTTTTGCTTATGGCGTCGGCCGGGATTGGAAACGATGGCTGCTGATTGTATTGCCGACGCCGATATTTGCCAGCCAGTTGTGGCTGTTTGTCTGGGGGCCGGTCAATGGGGAAGGGGTAAACATTGCCATGGGTTATTTCCTGTTTCCTTTGGCAATGATGCTGGGCGGACGGATTTGGTTTAAAGAGCGTTTGAACCGGTTACAGAGGGTGGCGGTAATCTTGGCGTGTGCAGGCGTGGCATGTGAATTGGTGCGGTCGGGCGCGTTTTCGTGGACGACTGTATGGGTGTTCGGTACTTATCCGTTTTATTATCTGCTACGTCGCAAGCTGGGCGTGCCTTCCTTAATCGGGCTGACCTTTGATTTGATGATGATTACGCCGTTTGCGTTGGCGTATATTTTGCTGGCAACGGATACGCCGGCGATGATTGCGGCCAAACCGGTTTTAATCTTTTTTATCGTGTTGCTGGGCTTCAATAGTGCAATATCCATGCATTTGAATTTGAAGGCAAATCAGTTGCTGCCGGTGGCGGTGTTCGGCATGTTGAGCTATTTGGAGCCTGTATTGCTCTTTATCGTGTC
This sequence comes from Neisseria sp. P0014.S009, assembly GCF_051958155.1. Taxonomy (NCBI): domain Bacteria; kingdom Pseudomonadati; phylum Pseudomonadota; class Betaproteobacteria; order Neisseriales; family Neisseriaceae; genus Neisseria; species Neisseria sp. P0014.S009. The sequence continues at coordinate 36,188 of NZ_JBQCVS010000007.1, forward strand.
GATTGTGTGGCTGGGCGAGCCGGTACAAAAAGGCGCATTGATCGGCTATGGCCTGATTTGGTCGGGATTGTGCGTGATGATCGTCAATGGCTTGTTGGGAATGAAGAAAGAAAAGAAATTGGCTAAAGCTTGATGATAGATTGAGGCCGTCTGAAAAATGGGTTGCCCAATATTTTCAGACGGCCTTTGATATTGCAAGGGATGTATCGGATACGTCTCTTTTGTTTTACCAGCTTTGGGCGATACGATCGGCTTCTTGCAGGCGTTCGACTGTGCCGACATCCAACCAAAGGCCGTTGTGGTGTTCGCCGCTGATTTGGTTTTGGCTCATGGCCTGACGCAACAGAGGGGCAAGTTTGGCAGCCTGATGCGCCGGGGTATCTTTGAAAAGTGCGGGATGATAAACGCCCACACCGCTGAAAGTCAGGGCTTGGCCGTCTGTGGATGAAGCGGATACCAGGCCGTCTGAAAGCAGGCCGAAGTCGCCTTCGGGATGATGGGGCGGATTGTCCACCAGCCATAAATGGGCGAGAAGGTTGTGTTCCTGCATACGCTGGGCAGCCAGTCGTGCAGCTTGGAAATCAATGTCGGTCAATACATCGCCATTGACGACCAAAAATGGTTCGTCGCCCAAAAGAGGCAGGGCAGTGGCAATGCCACCGGCGGTTTCCAGGCCTCCGGCGCGCTCTGGAGAATAGGCAATGCGCACTCCGTAGTCTGAACCGTCTTTCAAGGTATCTTCGATTTGTTGGCCAAGCCAGGCATGGTTGATGACGATTTCAGTGAAACCGGCCTGTTGCAGGCGGCGTAAGTGCCAGCCGATAAGCGGCGTGCCTGCTACTTCGAGTAAGGGTTTGGGCGTGTGGTCGGTCAGGGGGCGCATGCGTTCGCCGCGACCGGCGGCCAGTATCATTGCTTTCATGGGTGTGCCTATAATGTGTGAAACAGAAAAGGTCTCAGGCCGTCTGAAAAAATGAAACCGATGTTTCAGACGGCCTGAGACCTTTATTTATGCCAAAGATTTGAATTGCCTACGGAAATACAGCAATGCCGGTGCCTGTGTGTCGGTATTGCGGATTTCGTTGATCTGAACGAAAAAGACGTAATGCGTGCCGATTTCGCGTTGATCGACAATGCTGCCGTGCAGGTGCGCCAGCGCGCCTTCGACTTCGAGCTGTCCGGTTTGCCCCCTGTGCCAAATATGGTATTCGAAGCGTTCTTCGGGCGAGAGGTCGGTCAGTCCGGCAAAGTGTTCGGCGACATCCTGCTGGCCGTCGTTGAGTGTGTTGATACACAAATCACGGTTGCCTTGCAGGATGGGAATGATGGCGGATTGGCGGTTGATGCACAGCATGACCGTCGGCGGCTCATCGGTAACGGCAGTTACGGCAGTCATGGTAATGCCATAGCGTCCCGCTTCGCCGTCTGTCGTGATAACGTGCACACCGGCGGCACAGGAGGCCATGGCATCTCGGAAAGAACTCTTGAATGTGTGTGTTGAATCTGTCATCCGGCTCGCTTTATTTTAATGCCTGTTCGATTTTTGCCAGCTCTGCCAAGAGTTCTTTGAGTTGTGCCATTTTTTCTTTGGTAAGGACTTTTTCAATTGCGTCATAGCGCTCGTCAACCAATGCGCCAGTGGACTCATAGAGTTTCTCGCCTTCGGGCGTCAGTTTCAAGTAAACACGGCGTTGGTCGTTGGAAGGCTTCAGGCGCACGGCCAAACCTGCTTTTTCCAAGCGGGTCAGAATGCCGGTCAGGCTGGGACGGAGGATGCAGGCCTGATTGGCCAAATCTTGAAAGTCGAGTGTGCCGTTTTCCGCTAAGAGCCGGATGATACGCCATTGCTGGTCAGTAATATTGGCTTGGTTCAGAATAGGGCGGAATTGGGTCATCAATGCTTCCCGTGCCTGAATCAGACCGATATTGATAGATGCATGTTTAGATTGGTTGGGCATTACTAAGTCTCCGGTGTTATCAAAAATCAAACCGTTGAAGCGTGAGGTAGATTGATAAAGGCGAATATTGCTGTTTTAAGGCTACCGTCGGCAGCCGGGTCATGGGAACAAAAGCATCACTGCCACAATATTAGATGAAGATCTCTAACAGTTTGTTTTGATAATAATGTTTCCAATTGTTCTTATGGTTATATCTTAGTCTATTTTCTTTATAATCTCAACAAAATCATATGTTATTGGGAAAGAGATAGTTTATTTATTTATGAAATGGAATTGGTTGAATATATTCAGGTGAAATTATTCTTTAGATTCTCTATTTTTAGTGGATTTTCAATGAATTTAGCTGAAGATATTTGCCAAGTAAATTCTGATTTTTAAGCCGATATAACTGGAAAGTCCGGATGTGTGATGAATCATTTTGCCATCTTTTAATATGATAATGGTCGGAGTGACGGCTATGTTCCATTTTTGAGCCATCAGGCCGTCTGAATCGTTGAAGTTTGGAAAGGATAGATTGTTTTGTTGCATATGGTGGGCAATGTCCGCGTCACTTCCGGAGCGTAAGGCTACGCCCAGTGTTGGGATATTGTCTTGGTGCAGCTTTTCTATGGTTGATGATGTGTATGAACAAATACGACACCAGCTGCCCCAAAAATAAACAACGGCAACCCGATTTTGGCTGAAGGATTGGAGGGAAGTGGTTTGCCCATCGGTTAAAGTGATGGTTTGTGCTGCCGACTGCAAGGGTTGGTCAGGCTTGCGCACCCAGTCGACAATCAGGGATAAGAAGATGAAGATAATCACAGCCTGAAGCAATGATTTGGCATAGTGGAGCAGGGTTTTCATCATATATTGCGGGGATATTGGATTATTGTTTTATATATGAAAAAAGCCTTGCAGAGCAAGGCTTTTTGATTCGATTCTGAAAACGTATTAACGTTTGGAGAATTGTTTTGCGCGACGTGCTTTGCGCAAACCTGGTTTTTTACGTTCAACTTCACGAGCATCGCGAGTAACGAAGCCTGCTTGAGACAGGGCTGGTTTCAGGGCTGCATCGAAGTCGATCAGGGCGCGGGTAATACCGTGACGGATAGCGCCGGATTGACCGGTTTCGCCACCACCGGTTACGTTAACTTTGATGTCGAAAGATTCGGCATTTTCAGTCAGAACCAGAGGTTGACGTACAACCATGCGGCTGGTTTCACGTGCGAAGAATTCGTCAACGGGACGGCCGTTTACGATGATTTGGCCGGTACCTTTAGTCAAGAATACACGAGCCACTGAACTTTTGCGGCGGCCTGTGCCGTAGTAGTATTTACCGTTCATGTCGTGTCCTTATTATTTCAGTTCCAAAACTTTAGGTTGTTGTGCAGCGTGGCCATGTTCGGCGCCGGCGTACACTTTCAGTTTTTTGATCATAGCGTAGCCCAGAGGACCTTTAGGCAGCATGCCTTTTACGGCTTGTTCCAAAGCGCGGCCTGGGAATTGCTCTTGCATTTCGCGGAAAGTACGCTCGTAGATGCCGCCTGGGAAACCAGAGTGACGGAAGTATTTTTTGTCTTCGAATTTAGCACCGGTCACGCGCAGTTTGTCTGCGTTGATGACGATGATGTAGTCGCCAGTATCAACGTGAGGGGTGTATTCGGGTTTGTGTTTGCCGCGCAGACGGTGTGCGACTTCGGCTGCGACACGACCCAGAACTTTGTCTTCTGCGTCAATGACGAACCATTCGCGCTTCACCTCATGGGGTTTTGCAGAGAAGGTTTTCATGGTTGGAATCCAGATATATATAGAAAGTTATGGATTTTAAAGAGGAGATTGGCTTTTGTCAATCTTAATTGAGTGTGTTTGATGCATGAATATGTGGTTTTTTCAGACGGCCGGAAATCTTTACGAAAGTCTTTACTTAGAAAGGGAAAAGCCACACCTGTCGGTATGGCTTTTTTTAGGGAATCCCCACGAGTGCCGTTTAGGCTGAATCCGCTTGAACCTTGCTGACAAGGCGGTCACCTCGGGTAGTTTCGGGTGCGTCCGATAAACGGACGCTCGCGCCCACTACAACTCCCGGCAACCTAAAGCGAACGTATTGGTTCAAAGGAATATATGCCTTCGCGAACACCGCAGGGAAAAGGGGAAATTAGTTTTGCTCCAAGCGCGCTAGTGCTTTTTGGCACGCGTTGTTCATGTCGGTTATTTTACGCTCAAATTCACCGATTGCCAAATCGTCGTTGAGGGTGGTTTTCAAGAGGTCGTGTACGACGTTGAGGGCTGCCATGACGACGATTTTGTCCGTGCCGACGATGCGGCCGCTTTCTTTAATCGCGTCACTTTTTTTGTTGAGCATTTCAACGGCTTGTAGGAGGGTGGCTTTTTCTTCACTCGGCGTGTTGATGGTGAAGTTGACATTCATGATGTCGAGATTGACTTGTTCGATACTCACGGGGCATCCTTTTATTGTTGTGTTTCTTGGGGCAATCGGGCAATGAGGCTGCGGATTTGGTCTGCACTTTGGGCCAGTGTGTTGCGGTAGTTTTCTTTTTCGACGGTCAGGTTGTCAATTTTGCTTTGCAGGTCTTCTTTGAGTTTGCCGACTTGAACCAGCAAGGCTTCGCTGAGTTCGTCAATGGCAGCGTCGTGTTGGCGTTTTTGTTGCTCTTGCTCGAGTTTGAGTCTGTCGATTTCTTCGTTGAGACGGCGGTTTTCTGAAACCAGCGTTTCAAATTTTTGGACAAGTTGGTAAACGTTGATTTCCAGATTGTTCAGTGATTGGTTCATGTGTTTCCCTTCAGACGGCCTGATGGCCGCCATATTGTGCGTCAGGCCGTCTGAATGGCAGACGGCGCGACAGTTTATTCGAAGCGTGCGCTTCGTTCCATCAGTCGTTCAACGACTTGCTGCGGGGTCATTTCTTTGCGGATGAGTTGCAGCAGGGTTTGAGTGATGGGCATATCGATTTGGTATTTGGCGGCGGTATTGAAGACTTCTTCAATGGTGCTGACGCCTTCGGAAACGTGGCCGATTTCGACAAGCACTTGATGCAACTCTTTGCCTTCTGCGAGGCCGAGGCCGACGCGGCGGTTGCGCGAGAGTGCGCCGGTACAGGTCAGGATAAGGTCGCCGATGCCTGCCAAACCCATCATGGTTTTGGGTTGTGCGCCCATGGCGATGGCAAGGCGGGTGATTTCGGCAAGGCCGCGTGTTACTAAGGCTGCGCGTGCGTTGAGGCCGTATTCGAGGCCGTCTGAAAGGCCAGTGGCAATCGCCATGACGTTTTTAACGGCACCGCCCACAGCGACGCCGATGACGTCGGTGCTGCCGTACAGACGCATTACGTTGGTGTTCAGTTGGGCAGTGGTTTCCTCCACCCAGTCTTTGTTTTCGGAAGCAAACACGACGGCGCAAGGCAGTTGGGCTGCAAGTTCTTGGGCAAAGCTCGGACCTGAGAGAACGCCGATTTTTTTATTGTTAGGCAGGACTTCTTTCAGTACTTGGAAAGTCAAAAGGCCGGTATCTTGTTCAAAACCTTTGCAGGCTGCAAGAACGGGAATATCGGCGGCGTTATGCTGTTTGAGCAGCTCGGCGCTGCTTCTGAGGCCGGCTACGGAGGTAACGATCAGGGCAAGTTGGCTGTCTTTCAGCGCTTCGCCCAAATCGGCGTGAACGGTCAGGGACTCAGGGAAAGGGAAGCCGGGCAGGCCGCGTTTGTTTTCGCGATCTGCTTGCAGGGTGCGGATTTGGTCGGGATTGCGTGTCCAAAGGGCAACTTCATTGTTGTGGTGCGCAAAGTGCAACGCGAGAGCTGTACCCCACGAACCTGCGCCGATGACGGTAATTTTCATGTTTCTCTTCCATATGGGAACGGGGCTTACTTTAAAACAAACGGCTTTGGGGTGCAAGGGCGGCGTTTGTGAAAAATATTTTGTGCCGTTTAAAAAGCCTTAGGCCGTCTGAAAGTTCAGACGGCCTGCTTCGGTTTATGATTTATTGTTACCGGAATGGTAGGCATCGTAGGCGTAGTAGTCGTAGCTGTTGTTGGCTTCGCGCTTCATGCCGTTGAGGACGACACCTTTGATGTTGATGTGGTTTTGTTTGAGGCGTTCGACGCTGGCCTCAAGCTCTCGTGCACGCGTGTGCGCATAACGGCTGATCATCAGGACGGTGCCTGCATGTTGGCCGATGATGACGGCGTCGGTCACGGCCAATACGGGCGGCGTGTCCAAGATGACATAGTCGTAGCGTTGGCGCGCGTGGGCGAGCAACTCGTTGAAACGGTTGTCCATCAAAAGCTCGGACGGATTGCTAGGATAGCTGCCGCTGCTGATGAGGTGGAGGTTTTCAATGCTGGTCTCTTGTACGGCTTTGGCCGGAGCCGCTTTGCCGTTGAGGATGTCAGACAAGCCGAACTCGGGGGTAAGGCCGAAGAGTCGGTCGAGGTAGCCTTTGCGCATATCGGTATCGATAAGCAGAACGCGTTTGCCTGACTGCGCCATTACGGTGGCGAGGTTGGCGGAGATAAAGGATTTACCTGCCTCAGGCGCGGCACCGGTAATCATGAGGACGTTGTTGGGCGCGTCCAGCATGGAGAAGTAGATATTGGTGCGCAGGGCGCGGATGGCTTCTACGGCAGTATCGGCGCGGTCTTCACTGGCCAGCAGATAGTTGGAACGGCCACCGGTTTTCTTGAATTTGCTTTTGAAGAAGTCGCGTTTTTGCTGGGTTTTGGAGTGCGGAACAAGAGCGACGACTTCCAAATTGAGGTTTTCGATTTCTTCGGATGAAGTAATGCCGTTTTTCATGCGGTTACGAATCATCAGCCACAAAGCGGTCAATGAGCCTGCGGCAAGTGCGCTCAGGAGCGTGATGACGGCTTTGCGAGGGGCAACAGGGTTTTCAGGGACATAGGCATAATCGACGATGCGGACATTACCTTGTGCACTGGCTTTCATGATGTTGAGTTCTTGTTGTTTGCTCAACAGTTGGACGTAGGTTGCTTGGTTGGTTTCTACGTCGCGGGTCAGGCGGATAACTTCTTGTTGGGTATTCGGCAACTCGGCGATTTGTTGATTAATTTTGTTTTTAGCGCGCTCGAGAACGGCAAGTTTGTCCAATACGGCTTTATAGGAAGGGTGTTCCGGCGTGTACAGCTCGGCTAAGCCTGCTTCTTCGGTTTTGAGCAGGGTAATTTGGGTTTCGATGCCGGTCAGGCTTTCCAATGCGCCTTTGGACTCGAGCGGAATGTCGAGGGAGCCTGATTGTTGGCGGTAGGCATTGAGTTTGTTTTCAGCGTCTTGCAAGGTTTCTTTCAAGCGTGGCAATTCTTCGCTGATGAAGGCCAAACCGCTGGATGCGACTTGGACGTCGCGTTCACGGTTTTGCGCAACGTAGTTGTCGGCAATGCTGTTGAGGATGACGCTGGTACGTTTAGGGTCGGTGCCGGTAAAGGCAAGGTTGATGATGGGGCTGGTTTTACCTTTGCTGATGACCGCCAGTTTGTTTTGGATATTTTCGATCGCACTGATGCGGGAGAACTTGGTCAACGCAAATTCTTGACCCGGATTGGCCAATATTTGATCGATTTTGAGGATGGTGTGATTGTTGATTTTCAGAGGCACGCCGACCTTGCCTTCGACGACGCGTTTGTCAGGCAGGGTAAGGGTATAGGCCTTGTTGCTTTTGGCGGTCAGCGTGAAGGTTTTGTTGAACCATTCGTCTTGTACGGTAAAGCTGCCGACGGTCAATTTAGGATCGGGGTCGCCGCTGATATTGTGCATCAGGCTGCCGATAACGGGTGTGTATTTGGCTTTGACTTCTTGGTCAAGCTGAAGGTCATCGACGGTTTTACCCAGCACCAAGCGTGATTGAACCAGCTCGACTTCTGCTTCAGACGGCGTGGTTTGGTTGTTGAAGATGCTGTTGATTTCGGTCAGGATTTGGTTTTGTCGCGTTTCAATTTCCAGCATGGCATCGGCACGGTATTGCGGAGTGGATGCCAAGCTGAAGGCTGCGCCAAGAACGCCGCCTGCAAGCAGGGCAGCGAGGATTTTGTATTTATTTGTCCAAATTACGCGCAGCTGTTGGCCGAAGTCGATGTCGTCGTTGTCTGCGCTGTAAGGTATGTAGGTCGTTTTTTTCATTGCTTGCTTTCTTGTTCATGCCGGTTTTATACCGGTTGAGTTTTTCCGTTTAGTTTGGTTTTCCAAGTGTCTGCGGCAGCATTGAGCTGTTCAAAAACGGCTTCAAACATTTCGCTGCTTTGTTTGTATGGGTCAGGTACGGTTTTTTTAGGTAACCATTGGGCAAACAGCATGGTTTTGCTGCGTGCCGGCGAATGGATGTCGGCCACCATATCGATTTGACTGGGCTCCATCACAAGAATCAAATCGGCCTGCTCGCACATTTGGGCGGTCAGCTGGCGTGCCGTATGGCCTGCAACGATAACGCCGTGTTTGAGTGCGGTTTTAATGGCTTGGAAATCGGCATCCTTCCCTGCCAGTGCTTTTATGCCGGCGCTGCTGATTTGATGGCCGGGTAGTTTTTTCTGCATGATCCGCTCTGCTGTAGGGGAGCGGCAGATGTTGCCTAGGCAGACGATGAGTATGTTGTGGTACATGATATTGTTTTCGGTTTATGGTCTGAAAAAAGCGTGAGTCAGACTATAAGATACTGCTTTTCCGTTTGTGCGGTGTGTACGGCTTTTGTATGCCGTTTATGTAATTGGTTTGGATTGTGCGTAATTTTGTATCCTGCTGTCAAACAAGGGTCTGACAGCAGGAACCACTGTTTATTTAAATGTATTGTCGAGGGTGTTGACGTTGCTGATGGAGTTGGTAATTTGTGACATTACGCGGTTCCAACGGGTAACCGGGGCGGCGGTAACGTAAACGGTATCTTCCGAACGCAGTTTGAATTCGCTGCCCAGCGCGTAAGAAGTCGCATCTTTCAGGTTAAGCTGATAGATGTGGATAGGTTTGGCCGCATCTTCTGGTGCGCGGCGGATCACGAATACGCCGGTTGCATCAGCATAGTTTTGGTTCATGCCGCCGACTTCGCCGAGCGCTTGGGTCAGGTTGAGGCCGTGATTGCCGATCGGCAGGGTGGCTTGTTTGCCGACTTCACCCATGATGTAGATTTTATTGTTGCTGCTGTTAGGAACGTAAACGATGTCGCCATGGCTGAGGAGGTGGTTTTGTGACATATCGCCGTATTGCAGCATGTCTTGCAGGGAGAGGGTGCGGTCGACGCCGTTGTGCGTCCATTTGATGTGTTGGGTGTCAGCACTTTGGGTGACGCCGCCTGCTTGGTTGATGGCATCCAAAATGGTCATCGGGATATTGGTAATCGGCAGCTGACCTGCTTGGTTGATGGCACCGGATACTGAAATACGTTGCGAACGGAATTCGGTAACATTGATCGCTACTTGAGGATTTTTAATGTAGCGTTTCAGAAGGCTGGTCAGGGTGTTTTGCAATTCGTCCAAAGTTTTGCCTTTAGCTTGAATTTTGCCTGCCAATGGATAAGTAATATAACCGCCCTCATCTACCCAGGCACCGCGGCTGACTTGGTTGGTTTGCGGGTTGCTTTGCTGGATAGGGGAGTTGAGGTCGGAGTGCGCCCAAACCATGATATTGAGGACGTCGCCGCTGCCGATGCGGTAGCGGTAAGCACTTTTTCTTTGCTCCAAACCTTGGTTGGCTTGGGAAAGTACAGGCGGCTTGCGCATTTTTTCAATCAGATTGGGCGTGATGGGGTAAACGGCAACGCGGCTGTCGAGGTTGGTGTCGGCTGCGGTGTCGGTATCGGTGTAAACAATGGTTTTGGTTCTGGTTTTGATGGTTGAACCAGGAATGACTGTCGTGCTGTTACAGGCAGTCAGTGCGAATAGAATAAGCAGGGAGAGCGTTTTTTTCATGTAGTAGTCCTTGCAGGATGGTGTCCGGGCCGTCTGAAAATGTTCAGACGGCATTATTGTTTTGTTGCCAAACCAAGTCGCAGATACCGTCTTTAGGTACGAAGCCTGTCGGTGCACGCAGCAGAAGCTGGCGCAGGCTGTCTTGGTCGCTTTTTAGGCAGGCAGTATGGAGTTCCGACAGTATGTCAGATAATTGCGTCCATGGAAGCATTACTTCACTGGCGGTCATAATACGGGGATGAGTGGTTTTTTGTACCTCGTCGCCGATGAGCAGTTCTTCATAAAGTTTCTCGCCCGGGCGCAGGCCGGTAATCTTGATTTCGATGTCGCCGTGGGGGTGTTGCTCGTCTTTGACTTTGAGGCCGCTGAGGACAATCATTTGACGGGCAAGGTCGATGATTTTGACGGATTCGCCCATGTCGAGGACGAATACGTCGCCGCCTTTACCCATTGCGCCGGCTTGGATAACCAATTGCGCCGCTTCGGGAATGGTCATGAAGTAGCGGGTAATGTCTTGGTGGGTCAGGGTAATCGGGCCGCCTTCGGCAATTTGTTTTTCAAATACAGGGACAACGGAGCCGGACGAACCCAATACATTGCCGAAACGCACCATGCAGAAGCGTGTTTTTTGCTCCGGCTCGGCGGCAAGCGCTTGCAGGCAAAGTTCGGCCATGCGTTTGCTGGCGCCCATGGTGTTGGTCGGACGGACGGCTTTGTCGGTGGAAATCAAAACAAAGGTGGAAACGCCCGCATCTACGGCAGCCTGCGCGCAGCAGAGTGTGCCGAACACGTTGTTTTGAATGCCTTCGATGGTGTTGAACTCAACCATAGGGACGTGTTTATAGGCTGCGGCATGATAAACGGTGTCAACGTGATAGGCCTTCATGATGCTGCTAAGGCGTTCTTTGTTTTGAACCGAACCCAAAAGCGGCACGACTTCGACTTGGCTGCCTTGCGCGGCTTGGGTTTCGCGCAATTCTTTGTCTATGCTGTACAGGGCAAATTCGGACAATTCAAACAACAGCAGCTTGGTCGGACGGCAGTTGAGAATCTGACGGCAAAGTTCGGAGCCGATAGAACCGCCTGCGCCGGTCACCATCACGACTTTGTCGCTGATGTCGGCGCTCATTAATTCAGGGCGCGGTGCCACAGGGGCGCGGCCGAGCAAATCGACCACAGAGATTTTTTTCAATGAGCTGACGTTGATTTTGCCGTCGACCAAATCTTTCATGCCCGGAATGGTCAGGACTTCGCATTTGTATGCTTCGAGGCGGCGGATGATGTCTTTGCGTTCTTCCGGTGTAGAACTTGGAATCGCCAGCAGAATTTTGCGGACGCCGTAACGGCTGATCAGCATCGGGATTTCATTGGGGTTGTGGACGGCAAGGTCATAGATGACGGTGCGTTGGATTTTCGGGTTGTCATCGACAAAGGCGATGGCCGAGTATTCGTTAACCTGTTTGATGGCTTCCAGTAATTGGCGGCCGGATTGGCCTGCGCCGTAGATGATGACAGGGGTCATCTGTTTGCGGTGATGGTCGGTCAGAATCGCACGCAGGATCATGCGCGAGCTGGTTACGCCGACCACCAAAACTAAGAAATAGACGATGGGCAGGGCAAGGTGTAGTTTTTGTTCAAAAATCAGGGTGGTCAGGCAGAACAAGACCGCTGAAATAATACTGCCGAATGCGGCGGCAGTCAGGACGCGGATGCTGACGAAGCGCGTGACGGCGCGATAGAGGCCGATACGGATGAAAAGGATGATGGTCAGCACAGCGGTGCTACCAAAAGCCAGCCAGTTGGCGATACTCAACCATTCGTCGGAATATTGCACTTTGAGGCTTTGGGCAAACCAAAACGCCACGAATATCATCAAGATATCGTGGATGACGAAGAAGGCTTTTTTAAGGTTGCGCGGCAGAGCCAGCAGGGTTTCCAAGTTCATTTTATATTTCTTGTGTCTGAGTGTTGTAATGTGGCTTGGTACGGATTGTTTGAAGCAGGCTGTTTTATTTTTTCAGACGGCCTAAAGTTGCAGGCCGTCTGAAAATGATTATGCCGTGGCTTCAGTCAATACGGCTTCGATGTTTTCTTTGCAGAACGCAATTTCTTCATCGGTCAGGGTTGGGTGCACCAAGAACATCAGGCTGGTGTCGCCCAACTCGACAGCGTTTTTCAAACGCTCTTTCGGACGCCAAGGCGTGTCATCGAAGGCTTTTTCTAAATACACCTCTGAGCAGCTGCCTTGATAGCATGGGACTTTGCGCGCGGTCAGTTCGTTGACGATGCGGTCGCGTGTCCAGCCGTCTTTCAGGTGTTCAGGTTTGACGAAAACGTAGAACTTGTATTGCGCGTGTTCGATGTAGTCGGCCACTTCGACCAAACGGATGCTGGCAAATTTGCCCAAGCTTTCAGCCAGTTTGGCGGCGTGCGCTTGACGGCGGGCAGTCCATTCGGGCATACGTTTGAGCTGGATGCGGCCGATGACAGCCTGCATTTCCATCATGCGCCAGTTGGTGCCGAAGCTTTCGTGCAACCAGCGGAAGCCGGGTGCGTGTTCGCGGTGGTACACGGCATCGTAGCTTTTGCCGTGGTCTTTGTACGACCACATTTTGCTCCACAGCTCTTTGTCGTTGGTGGTTACCATGCCGCCTTCGCCGCCGGTGGTCATGATTTTGTCTTGGCAGAACGACCAAGCACCGACGTGGCCGATAGAGCCGACGGATTTGCCTTTGTATTTCGCACCGTGCGCTTGGGCGCAGTCTTCGATAACCCACAAGTTATGTTCTTTGGCCAAAGCCATGATGTCGTCCATTTCGGCAGGCATGCCGGCAAGGTGAACCACGATGATGGCTTTAGTGTTTGGCGTCAAAGCGGCTTTGATGGTTTCGGCGCTGATATTTTGGCTGTTCAAATCGACATCGGCGAACACCGGATTTGCGCCGGCAGTCACGATGCAGGATGCGGAAGCCAAGAAAGTGCGCGAAGTGACAATCACATCATCGCCTTGGCCTATGCCCATTGCTTTGAGGGCTACGTCCAAAGCCAACGTACCGTTGGAAAGGGCGACGGCGTATTGTGTGCCGACAAAAGCAGCAAATTCTTTTTCAAATTCGCGACATTCCGTACCTGTCCAGTAGTTGACTTTGTTGGACAGCAGGACTTTGGAAACGGCATCGGCTTCTTCTTGAGTAAAGCTTGGCCATGGGGAGAGTGATGTATTAAGCATTTGTTTTTCCTGCAAAAAGACTGGTTGAGCCTTTGGGGGCGATTTCTTCCAGCAGTTGGCGGTTGATCAGGGTGTATTTCTGACCGTTGATTTCGACGTATGCGCCGTCGTAAGGAGGGAACCAGAAGGCGCGGATTTTTTTCTCGATATTGTCGCCGTCGCGGATTTGTTTCATGGCTTCCATCTCGTCACGGCTGACGTAGCGGCCACCGATGTTTGGCGTGGTCGGCAATTTGGTTTTCGACTCGATGGCGCGGGTGATGATGCGTCGTGCGAAATCTTCCAAGGCCTGCATGGTTTTGCGTTCAAGCGATTGGGCGGTTTCTGTTTCGGCATTGATGGGGAAGCGGTCCACTTCGATGATTTCGCCGGTATCGATGGAAGCATCGACGTAGTGGGCGGTATTGCCCCATTCGTTCAGTTCGTCCATGATGGCCAGGTTGTAGCCGCCTGTGCCTTTGTATTCGGGCAACAGTGCAGGGTGGAAGTTGATCGTGCCTAAAGTCGGAATGCTCAGGAATTCATCACGCAGCTTGCGCCAGTAAAGGACGGACAAGCCCAAATCGTATTTCAGACGGCCTTCTCGCATTGCTTCCAAAGCCGTATCGAAGGTGTACAGGGGCAAGCCCAATTCCTGTGCGGCGGCCGTGGTCGGCGAGCCTTGCAGATGGCTGTCGGTCAAGACGCCGACGATTTCGATATGGTCTTGTTTGGTCAAAAAACGAAGCAGGTTGGCGGAAACCTGTTTACGACCCATAAATAAGATTTTCATGGAGAAATGTCCCTTATGCATTTGCTTTTTCGGTGGCGGAAGTTGTCAGTGTAGTCAGTTCTTCCAGGGTGTTTATCCAAAGGGTGGGCTGGTATTCACGACCGTATTGCTCGGGCTCGGCTTGATGAATATTGTGCGGCTTAGGCATGATGCCTATGGAGAGCCAACCCAGTTTGTTGGGTGCGACAAAATCTTTTTTGATGTTGTCGCCGATGTAGATGAAACGTTTTGCAGCCGGATATTTGTTTTGCAGGAAGACAAAACGCTTATCGTCGGGTTTTTCCGATTGCATGGCTTCTGAAATCAAAATGTCGTCAAACAAATCGGTCAAACCCAAGGCCTGTATTTTCAAACGCTGTGTCAGACTGCGGCCGTCTGTAATCAGGGCGCGTGCGGCAAAGGGGCGCATCAGCTTCCGTAAAAAAGACGGTTCGACATAGGGTCGGATAACAGGCCTATGTAGTCGATATTGCCACAAAAGTGATTGTTTCTCTAGTTTGTTTAATTTGCAATGATGACACAAATTGTCGAGCCAGTCTTTACTTTTATTGTCTGCAATTTCATTTAGTACGTCAGCATCGTATTGCGGGTAAAGCGACGTAATTATCCCTACAACTGCCTGTATTCCGGAGCATTTGTAGTCGTACTCAGAGTAAAGCGTATCGTCAAGATCGAAGACGATAACGGATTCTTCCGGCTTAATCATGTTCTCTTACCAAAACCTTAGCATCGTAACGAAGCATGATTAAATTGTTTTCCCAGTCGTCGGAGAACAGGACGTCTTGGCCGCCGATATATTCTTGAATCAGCCAGCCCGGATAGTTGCCGCCTGCTGCGTAAGTCAGTGGGAAACCGCCGCCGAAGCGCGGGTTAATTTCCACACCGTAGGTTGTGCTGTCGGTTTTGCTGACGAAGAATTGCGCGGTAATGCAGCCGCGTGCGCCTTCCAATACGGCCATTTTTTCAATCAGCTCCTCATACAGGGCATTGCGTCGGGTTGCGCCTTTGCTGACTTCGCCGGTGCGCACTTCCAAACGTTCGCGAGGAATGGCGCATTTCAGACGGCCTTGACGGTCGTAATACATATCGACGGTAAATTCGGAGAAAGTATTCTCGATATCGATGTATTGGGTGAACATCATTTTCGGGTCTTCGGTAATGTCGACAGTCAAATCAGCCGGTGTGTTGATTTTTTTCGCACCGATGGCACGGCTGCCGTCATAAGGCTTGGTAAAACATGGGAAAACCAGGTGGTCCCGTTCGTAAATTTCAGGGGAACGGATGCTGTATTGTGCAAATAGGCCTGAGGTCAGGCGCTTGTCGCGGCATAGGGTAATCAACTTTGCATCGGAAATGACAATATGTATTCCTTCAGCTTCAAAACGGTCACGTACTTCGGCCAGTTTGAGCAGCTCGGTATCGATGGTTGGCACAATCAGACCGATGTCGTGTTGTTTGGCCAGCTCGAAAATGCTGTCAATGTATTCGGCTACATCGATGCGCGGCACGCTGAAAGCGCGGTCGGCAACATGGCAGGCAGAAGACATGTGGGGGTTGAGGTCAGTGGCAAAAACGCCGATACCGTCTGAAAAACGTGCGGCTTCGGTTTGAAAGTCCTGCACCAATTCGACACGGCGACCTGCCGACAGAATCAGTATATTATTTTTTTTCATCAGTTTTGTTACCCGTGAAATAAGGCATGGTGGCTTCCCCTTCGGCTGAGATGCCTTCTTTGACGAAGACTTTTTTAACTGTCAGGAACAAAATTTTTATATCCAGCCAAAAGCTAAAGTTGTCGATGTACCAAACATCGTGGGCGAATTTTTCATCCCATGAAATGGCATTGCGGCCATTGACTTGAGCCCAACCGGTCACGCCTGGTTTCATTTCGTGGCGGCGGTTTTGAAAGTCGTTGTACAACGGCAGGTAGTGCATCAGCAGCGGACGAGGGCCAACCAGACTCATCTCACCTTTTAAGACATTCCATAATTCAGGAAGTTCGTCCAAACTGGTGGCACGTAATTTTTTGCCGAAATCGGTCAGGCGTTCGCTGTCCGGTAGTGGGTTGCCGTCTTTATCGAGTGCATCGCGCATGGAGCGGAATTTAATCATTTTAAACGGCTTGCCATCTTTGCCCGGCCGCTCTTGGATGAAGAATACGGGCGAGCCTAGGTTTTTGCGGATGAGGTACACCAAAATCAAAAACACAGGCGACAGGATAATCAGTCCTGAAGCGGAGGCAACAATGTCAAACAGGCGTTTGAAAAATTTATTCATGAGCTAATCTTTCAATCAGGTTGACGATTTTTTGATAGGCAACGTCGCGCTTGAAACGGCGGACGATTTCTTCGGACTGAACAGGATCGCTTTTGCGCTTCAAAATATCTTTGGCGGCTTGAACGAAACCGTCCACATCGCCGGAACGGTAGTTCGCATGCGGCAGCAGGGTAAGGACTTCGGCAACTTCGTTGTTGACCTGGCTGTTCAGAATCGGTTTTTGCAAAGCCATATAGTCGGAGAGTTTGTTGGTAATCGATGCCATTGAATAGGACTGGATGGCGTTGATGGCAATGTCGCAGCCCTTGGCAACCGACATCATTTCGGCATAGGGAATGTAGCCGTAAAACTTGATGTTGTCGCAGGCGTATTGTTTGAGCCTGTCCAAATCAGGGCCGCCACCCATGATGTGCAACTCGACGTTTTCGCCGGCGTCCAACAGCTTGAGAACGCCTTTGCACACGGTTTCCATGTCATAGCTGTAACTGAGCGTGCCCAAGTAGAAAAAGCGGGTTTTGTCGTCACCAAAATCTTTGGCAGGCGCGGCATCGAGTTTCGGAAAGTCAGCACCGATATAGACGACTTCACCGGGTACGGTCGGATTGGCTTCTTTGGCACGGTCGAGATAAGTCTGCGATACGGCAACCAGCGCGTCTGCGTAGCGGTAGGCTTGGTTGGCGCGTGAAGCAAAGGGCAGCAGGTTGTGCGGTACTTTTTTCAAAAAAGGTACGACCGAGGAAAAAGACTCCGGCCATACGTCCTGCACATCGACAATCAGTTTGTAACCCAAACGGGCTTTGTGTTTGCCCAACAGTAGGTTGGTGGCAATCAGCGGATAGGCGGAAAAGACGACGTCTTGTTCGCCCGGACGGCAGTTTTCCAACCATTTTTCAAAATGTTTGACGAAGTGGTGATGGCTGGCCAAGCGTCCTAAAGACACGTTTTTGCTGTATCCGCTTTCTTCCAACAGCATGACTTTCAGACGGCCTTGTGAGGCGGCCTCGGCATCTTCGGGCCGTCTGAAAGATTTGTCGTAGTGCTTGAAGTTGCTGGTAATCAGCAACACGTCATGCGACTGCGACAACAGCTCGGCAAGATACCAGAAGCGGTTGAAATGCGGCTCGGACGGCAATGAGCAATAAGGGGCGACGATGGTAATGTTCATGTTTCAGACGGCCTTACATTTTGTACGCAGCCATGGTGGTGCGGTAGATTTCGTCATCGGAGCATAAGGTTTCGACGTGTTTGTGCAGGGCTTTACCCATTTGACCACGCAACTCTGGATGCTTGATGAGTGTATCGACGGCTTCGATAAATGCTTCGTCGTCGCCGAAAGGAATGCAGTAGCCGGTTTGGCCGGTAATGACCATTTCCGAAATGCCCGCCATGTTGTAGGTCACGACAGGCGTGTCGTAAAGGCCGGCTTCCAAAATATTGTTGCCGACACCTGCTCCGTGGTCGCCTACGCAATGCGGCGTGTTCACCAAAATATCGACTTCTTTGAAGTAGCCGGTCAAGTCGCGGACGCCGCCGAGGAAGGTGACTTTGTCTTCAATGCCTAAACGTTTGGCTTGGGCTTTGAGGTTGTCCATTTCTTCGCCGATACCTGCAACGTTGAGGCGTACAGGCATACCGCGGTCAACCATTTTCTTCAAAATATCCAACATCAGATGCACAGCGCGGACGGTGTCCAAACGGGAAAGCGTGCCCAGTTGGACATAGTCTTTGACTGTTTTTTCAGGAACGAAATCTACTTTGTGCAGGGCATTGTAGGTGTAGGTGATGCGGTTGGCAGGGAAACCGTAACGGATGAGTTTTTTACGTTCGTGTTTGCAGTTGCCGATGATGTACACGCCCAGCTTGTCGAAAAGCTTGGCGATTTTCGGATAAGTTTCCGGATCAAGGCCGCGCGCGTGGTAGAACACTTTGGTTTTCGGCGAAGCGAGCTTGGCTGCAATGGCACAGGCTGGAACGATACGCGCCATTTGGCAGTGAATCACATCGGGCTTCTCTTTTTTCAGCAGTTTCATATAGGCAAACATGCCTTTGACGTAACCCAAAAGACCACCTTGGTAAAAATCAATCGGCTGCCAACGGATGCCCAATGCTTGCGCTTCCTGAATCAAAGGGCCGTCTGAAGAGGCCAATACGATATCGTGTCCGCGTTGTTTGAGCAGGCGACCGAGGCGGAAAGTGGCGTTTTCAGTGCCACCGAGGCCAGACATGGAGGTAGTCAGGGTGATTTTCATGATATTCCCTTTGTTTTAGATGGGGTATAGCTATATGTGTAAGCGGCCTGATTTTGTAATTTGGATGCGACAAATGTGCTGTAAATGTAAATCAGCAGGCAGGGTAGCCAGATGAAGGGCATACGCAAAATGGTGGACGGAATAAAACCTGCTAACAAGAAAATGCCCAAGGCAACCCAAGCCAGTACGCGTGATTTGTTGGTTAGTGCACGGCTTGAGGCAGTGTAGAGGAAATAAAACGCTACAAATGCAATAAAGCCGAGCAGGGAAATTATGCCGAAACCCAGATACAGTTCGATGATGAAGCTGTGCGGGTTTTCAAAGCCCAAGCTGTCGCTCAAATGGCCGCCGAAATATTCGCGGAAGTTTTTAGGACCGTAGCCGGTCAGCAGCAGGGGCGGATTGTTCCAGAAGTAGTTGTAAATCTCCTGACGGTAGGACACAGAGTTGTCGCTGTCTAAATCGAACAGAAAAAGGTACACGCGGCTGGAAAAACGTTCAAGAAAAGGGTTGCCGTTAAGCGACAGCAAAAATTCCGCGATGACACGGGATGGAATCATCGATAATGTTAACGCGAGCAGTCCTGTGGCAATAACGGTAATAAAACCATTTTTACGATAAGCTATATAAATTAGTGAAATCAAAAGGTAGCAGGCAATAGCTGTGCGTGATACGCAAACAAAAATGGCCATACCTAGTAGTAAATATAATCCCCAGCCCAGTAGTTTCTCTTTGTGTTTGCGTCCTTGCAGTTGAAAGAAAAATAGGATGGCGGGTGCGAGGCAAACGGCAGTGGCAGCAAGGTTGTTGGGATTGAAAAACAGCCCTTTGAGCGAACCTTCTTTAATGGCCAGTTCATCACTGGCACTGACAAACTGAATGCCGGTAATCAATTCCACAAATGGTGGAATGGCAACATAAAGGGCAAAGACCAATAAAAACTTCTGAATAACGCCCAATGGATCTTCAGCGCGCATAAGCACTTGGTAAAACAAGTAGAAAAAAACCGGCACCGCCATAAAAAACAAGATGTCCATGTATTGAGTCGGCGTCAGCGACGTAATGCCCATGTGGATGGCAGGCCAGATGCACATGGCAGTCAGGGCGCAGAGCATGGCAAAAATCTTGCGCGGAATATGCTTGCTTTCCAGAAAAAATACGACAAAACCAAGCAGTACAAATATCAGGGTCAACGGGTTGTCGATACGCGGCACGCCGACCTTAAAGGACAGCGCGGGCCCCAGCATATAGGCTGCGAGCATGATGTATAGAATGTAAGTGTATAAGTTCAGACGTTTTATTTTCATAGTCGTTCTGTTGTTATCGTAGAGACGTGAATCTCAGGTTGGCTATTTTGCCGAACGGTTTAATTTGGCTTTGATTTTTTCGGTCGCGGCAAATAATGCGTGTTTGTATTTTAGGAACAGGAAACCCAGTCCGACTGCCCATGCCAGCGCAAACCAAATATAGTTGTCGCGCGTACCTAGCCAAGTGTAGGCAAGGCAGATTATCAGGCAGAGCGTTGAGTTGGTATAAATCTTCAGGCGCGGCAAAGGCTGCCACAGGCGTGAAGAGAATTCGGTTTTAAAGATAAAAAACAGCCAAAAAGCCGTTGCGCTGGCCATAGCCGCACCTTTTGCACCGAATTTAGGCACCAGCAGATAGAGCAGGGCAGTATTGGCGATAAAGGCAACGATGTTGATGACGGTAATCAGCCAAGTCGATCGGACGACGTTCAAACCGATGCCGCTGACTTCGGTCAGCGTATAAAACAGGGGGAAAAGCATACACGAGAGCAGGATAAATTGAACCTGCGTGTATTTTTCCGGCAGTATCCAGGTCGCCATCGGCGAGAAAATCCCGATGAGGCAAATCATTGCGCTGATGAGGACGGTCATGGAAAGCGTGATGTCGCCGATTTTGTCCAGATTGGTGTTTTCTTCTACCCATTTGAACACCAAAGGCGCCCAAATGGTGGAAAACACGCTTTGGAAAATCAGGGCGACGGCACCAAAGCTGACCGCCATCGAATAAATGCCCAACTCGTCCAAGCCAGAGATGTTTTTGAGGACAAAGCGGTCAATCGAAGTCAGGCCCCAATAGGCCAAGTTGCCGAATGCCAGCGGCAGGCCGTAGCGCAGGCCGTCCCGATGCAGCTCGGACGACCATTTTGCATGGGAAACGGCTTGCAAGTCTTGGCGCAGCTGATATATCAACAGTACAACGGTCAGTACTTGGGCGGCGGTGTAGGCAAAAACCAGCGAAGTAGTATTGGTAGGCAAGCCGGAAGCAATCACGGCAAAAACCAACACCAAAATCAAGAATTTCGGCGCAAGCTGGCTGACGGAAAAAGCCAATGCCTGCTCTTTCATCCGCAAAATCAGAGCTAAAAAACGGGTAATCAGCGTGGTGGCCAAGAAAATCAGAAAGAGAATCCCCAAATTTGCACTGGGGATGTCAAAAATGATTTCAGACGGCCATGATGCGTTTATCAGTAACACTAAAACCACAACCGCCACCGTCAGAATCAATGGCGATAAAAAAACGGATTTGAACAGCGCGGCCTTGTCTTTAACGGCGTAATAGTCGCGAATATAGGATTGGTCCAGTCCCAAGCCCAAGAGCAGAATGCTCAGTCCGGCAATGGTCTGCAAGAGTACGATACGGCCGATGTCTTCCGCAGGGAAGTACCATGAGATGAGTGGCAGGGAAAGCAGGCCAAAGGCGGCGCTTCCTAGCGGGCCCAATGCGTAGCCGAGGATTTTTTTCGCGTTCATATTATTTGTTTTCAGACGGCCAGAAGTTCGAGCTGAGCGTTTTTCGTAAGGTATGTGTTGTTACCGTTGCTGGTTTGCCAAGGCCGTCTGAAAAACAAATGGCCTTGGGAAACCGGCCGCCGTCCCGGTTGGGGAAACCGGAGGCAGCCGGATGCGTCTGAAGCAAGATTATGCTTTGATGACTTTAGGATTTTTCACTGGGAATTTGCCACGTGTATCGACAATCAGCTTGGCATGTTCGGTGATCATGTCATAGTCGAATTTGTCGTGATCGGTGGTCAGAACCACGCAGTCGTATTGGGCGACAGTTTCAGGGGTCAGCGCTTCGCTCTTCAGGTCGAAGTAGTGGTGGCCGGGGATATGTGGGAACTCTGGAACGTGCGGGTCAGAGTAGGAAACCACTGCGCCCAGTTTGTGCAGGCGGTCCATAACTTCCACAGACGGGCTTTCACGCATATCGTCCACATTTTTCTTGTAGGCGATACCCAATACCAAGATTTTGCTGTCTTTGATAGAACGGTTGTGGTCATTCAAAGCCAGGCCGACTTTTTCGATAACGTAGTCAGGCATATGGGAGTTTACTTCGCCGGCAAGCTCGATGAAGCGGGTGTTTACGCCGTATTCGCGTGCTTTCCAAGTCAGGTAGAACGGGTCGATAGGGATACAGTGGCCGCCCAAGCCTGGGCCCGGGTAATAAGCGACGAAGCCGAACGGTTTGGTCGCAGCGGCATTGATGACTTCATGAATGTCGATGCCCATTTTGTCGGCAACGATTTTCATCTCGTTCACCAAGCCAATGTTTACGGCGCGGTGGATGTTTTCCAGGAGTTTGGTCAGCTCGGCAGCTTTGGTGGAGCTTACTGGAACAACTTTATCGATGGCAGGTTGGTACAGCGCAAGGCCGACTTCCAAACAGGCAGGGGTATGGCCGCCGATGACTTTTGGAATGGTACGGGTTTCAAAGTTAGGGTTACCCGGGTCTTCACGCTCAGGAGAGTAAACCAAGAACACGTCTTGACCGACTTTCAAGCCGCCTTCTTCCATGCGCGGCAGCAATTCTTCTTCGGTAGTGCCAGGGTAGGTAGTAGATTCTAAAGACAGCACTTGACCGGCGCGCAGGTAAGGTTTTACCGCATCGGTAGTATCAATCACAAAGCTCATGTCCGGCTCGCGGTATTTGTTCAGCGGAGTCGGTACGCACAAAATGACGGCTTCTACTTCGCCAATGCGGGAGAAGTCGGTCGTTGCTTCAAACAGACTGTTGGAAGCAGCGGCAATTTTGTCGGAAGGGATATGCTCAATGTAGCTTTCGCCTTTGTTGAGCTTGTCGACTTTGTTGGTGTCAATGTCGAAACCCAAAACTTGGTAACCGATATCCACATAGCGCAACATCAGTGGTAAACCGACGTAGCCTAAGCCAACGATGCCGATTTTTGCGGTCTTATCGGCAAATTTTTGTATCGTAACGTTTTTCATGATGTCTTTCGTTTAATGAATGAGTAAATCGGGAGTGTTTTCCCGAAGCCTGAGTTGTTTGCTGCAACCGCATAGCCATAGCCGGCTGCCGTATCGTGTGAAGCCTTAAAACCATACTTATAATTACATTAGACGAAATCATAAGCACTTATCTGATTCGTCTCAATCAAAAAAGTTTAACGGTCGTTCAGACGGCCTGTAAGGTATGAAAAAGGTATTTTTGAATATTGAGTTTTTAGAAATTACACTCAACTAAATGTTTTAATTTTAAATATCTCTTTGTCAAATGCATGGTTCATGAAATTAAACTACCGTTTATGCCGTTTAAAACCCTTCTAGAATAAAAAATTTTAATAAATTTTCATGGCTTAACTTATCTTAATAATCCATTATTTCGTGATGAAAAAAAGGAAAATTTGTCGACAATCAGCTTGAGGATAGTTAACCCAAGTCAAAGTTTTAAATTGGAATACGTTATAAGCATTGTAATATATTGACGAAAAAACCACATTTATTGCAATGTAAATGATATATATATTCTATTGAAAATGGTTTAATTATTAAACTGAGGCAATTAGACGGATTTTTTCCGGAGGACCCATTTAATGTCCTTCCCGATGATTTCTACCGATTGACTTTGCCAAGGGCCGTCTGAAAGTAGGACGGCCGGATTTTCAGGAAGGGAGAAAAGAGGTTTGCCTGCACCTAACAGTTTCGGCGCTTGGTAGAGGACGATTTCATCTACCAATTCATCCTTCAGGAAGGCTGAAGCAAGTGTTGAGCCTGCTTCTACCAGAACTTCGCCAAAGCCAAGTTCTGCCAGTTGCGGCATGAGTGAAAGAAGATTGATGCGGCCGTTGATGTGTTCAGACGGCCTGATGATGCGGATATGTTCAAATGCACTTAGAGCCTGCAAACGTTGTTCGTCTGAGGAAAGGGTAACGATAACGGTCGGGCTGTCGGTATTGGTAACGAGGTGGCAGTCCAAAGGGATTTGCAGTTGGCTGTCCAAGACGATACGCGCAGGTTGGCGCAGGGTGGGGAAACTGCGGACGTTGAGTTTTGGGTTGTCGGCAAGTACGGTACCGATACTGGTCAGAACAGCGCAACTTTCGGCACGGAGAATTTGTACGTCTTCGCGCGCCGCTTCGCCGGTAATCCAAAAGCTGCGGCCGTCTGAAAGGGCGGTTTTGCCGTCCAAACTGGCGGCGCATTTGAGGCGGATAAACGGTCTGTCACGTTCGATACGCGACAGAAAACCACGGTTGAGTTCGCGTGCCTGAGCTTCCAACAAACCGCTTTCGGTACGTATTCCGGCGGCTTCCAGCATGGACAAACCTTTGCCTGCGACCAACGGGTTGGGGTCGGTCATGGCGGCGACCACGCGCGTTACGCCGGAATGAATCAGCGCTTCGGCGCATGGCGGTGTGCGGCCGTAATGGCTGCAAGGTTCCAGCGTGACATAGGCTGTTGCGCCTTTGGCCGCCGCTCCGGCCTGCCTTAATGCGTGAACTTCAGCGTGCGGCTCGCCTGCTTTGACGTGGAAACCTTGTCCGATGATTTGGGCGCCGTGTGCAATCACGCAACCGACGCGGGGATTTGGGGAAGTAGAAAACCGCCCAAGCTTTGCCAGCTCGAGGGCGGTTTGCATCATTTGGGTATCAAGTGCGGAAAACATGGTTTCAGACGGCCTTATTTGGCTTTACATTCGGCGATGACTTGGGTGAATTCGGAAACGTCTTTAAAGCTTTTATAGACGGACGCGAAGCGGACATAAGCGACTTGGTCGATTTTTGCCAGCTCTTCCATCGCCATTTCGCCGACGATGCGTGAAGCGACTTCTTTTTTGCCCAAACGGTAGAGGCGCTGCTCGATAAGGGCAACGGTTTCATCGATTTGTTCTTGCGTGACAGGGCGTTTGTGCAGCGCGCGCTCAAGGCTGGTTTGCAGTTTATGCGGATTGAAGGGAACCCGTGTGCCGTTGGATTTGATGACTTGCGGCATCCGCATTTCAACGGTTTCAAAAGTACTGAAGCGTTGTCCGCATTCCAAGCATTTGCGACGGCGACGGATGCTGTTGGTGTCTTCCAGCCATCGCGAGTCGGTTACTTGTGTGTTGGGGTGTTGGCAAAACGGGCACTTCATCGGGTTTCCTTGTCATACGCTCGGCAAGGTCGCTAAGCAATTGAATTTATTGTTTGTGACCTATTATTGTAGCGGATTGCGCTATTTTCGTATAGTAAAGGCTTTGACTATAGATTAAGTATAAAAAGGCCATCTGAAAGGGCAACTTGAGCGAAGTTGAGCTTTTCAGACGGCCTTGAGTTTTTCAGCCAATCAACCGTTAAACCGATACGCCGACGGCACGGGCGATTTCCAAACCTTCTTCCGCACTCATATAAACCGGATTCTCGGGACGGTCGCTGAGGACAATGTCGCCGTCTTGAAACATCACCAATTCATTGACTGCCAATTGCGACCAGGTTTCATCTCGTGTCAGGGGCAGGGTGGCGATGACGGAAACTTTATCGTTCGGGGTGGTCACTTCTGAAAAATCGACCATGACATCATCGTCCAGCAAACGCGCTTTACCAAACGGGGCTTTGCGCACGATGTAGTGCAGTAAGGTGCTGGCGTGGGCAAACAGGCAGTCGCCGTTGGACATTACGAAATTAAACAAGCCATAGCGGCGGATTTCATGGGTCAGGCCGGCGATGGCATCAAACAAAACTTCAGGTTCGGGCTTGGTGGCAAAGCGGCTGCGCAGGCGGTTGAGAATAAAGCAGAACGCGCGTTCGGAATCGGTCGTGCCGACGGCATGGTAGTACTCGCCCTGCTCGGGGTAAAAATCAATCAAATGGCCGTTGTGGGCAAACAGCCAATATTCGCCCCACATCTCGCGCATGAAGGGATGAGTGTTCGCCAATGAGGTCTGGCCTTGTGAGGCCTTGCGGATATGGGCGATAACGTTTTCAGATTTGATTTGGTAGGCGCGCACCAAGTCGGCAACGGGCGAGTTGGCGCTGGGTTTGTCGTCGTGAAACAAGCGCACGCCTTTGCCTTCGAAAAAGCCGATACCGAAGCCGTCGGCGTGGTGGTCGGTAATGCCGCCGCGACGGCGGAAGCCTTCAAAAGAAAACATGATGTCTGTGGGCGTGTTGCAATTCATGCCGAGCAGTTGGCACATGGCGTTAACCTTTATTTTTGGGGTATTTATAGGGTTATTATGGTGTATCGGGCAGGCAGTTTCAATATGTAGAGTGTGATATGTTTATAACTGTCTCATACTTGGCGGGCCGTCTGAAAAATTGCTGTCAAAAATTCAGACGGCCTTAAAGTGTTCCCAGACCGGGCGGCATTGTTCGGGTAAGTCGGGGCAGGCGCCGAGTATGCCGCCGCTGAAGTCGTTGAGGCGGTGGAAGTCGCTGCCTGCGCTGGCGAGAAAGTCGAAGCGGTCGGCAAGCAGGGCATAGTTGAGGCGGTCGTTTTTACAGCAGTTGCCACTGTGTACTTCAATCCCTGCGCCGCCGAGGTTTTTAAATTCTTGAAAGAGGTTTCGTTTGGCGGTGGCGGATAATTCATAGCGCATCGGGTGGGCGATAATGGCCATGCCGCCCGCGCCTGTAATCGCGGCTACGCAGTCTTCTAGTGTGGCCCATTCATGTCTGACGGAACAGGATTTGCCGTCGCCCAGATATTTGGTAAACGCCTGCTGTTTGTTTTTAACATGGCCTTCGCGGATGAGGAATTCGGCAATGTGGGTGCGGCTGGCCATTTCTTTGTTGGCGGCCAATGCCAGCGCGCCTTCATACGCGCCTGTTATGCCTTTTTTCTCCAATTTGGCGGCGATGGCTTCCAATCGTTTCAGACGGCCTTTGCGGACTTCGGCAAGCAGGCTTTGCAGGGTTTCGTTGTGTTCGTCAAAGTCCAAGCCGACAACGTGGATGGTGCGGCCGCGCCAAGTGACGGATATTTCCACGCCGTTGACGAAGGGGAGGCCGAGGGTATCGGCTTCGGCACGTGCTTCGGTGAGTCCGCCGGTGTGGTCGTGGTCGGTCAGGGCGAGCAGGGTGCAACCGTTTTTACGGGCGAGTCGGACAACTTCGGTTGGAGACAGCATGCCGTCTGAAACGGTCGAATGGCAGTGTAAATCAATCATGGTTTTGCTTTGAATTTTCTCAAAAAAGGCCGTCTGAACGTTTCAGACGGCCTTGATTTGTTAGAACAGAGAGTCCAGTTGTTGTTTGTTATTGTTGCCGGTATTACTTGGCAGAACTGGGGTTTCGTCTAATTCTTCACGGGCTGGCGCATTGCCGCTCTCGGTGCGGTGGCGGTTTTCATTCGGAACCGCGCGACGGGCAGGTTGAGCGGGGCGCGGTACAACGCCGCTGTTGTCCAAGGCCAGGTCGGAGCTGGTGGTCATGCGTTCGCGCATATACACTTCGCCACCGTTCGAAACCACGCCCTCAGGGGCTTTCATCGGTTTGACGCTGGTGCCTTTCAGGGCAAAGCGCATGTATTCTACCCATACCGGTACGGCGATTGTACCACCGTAACCTGCACGACCCATGCTGCGCGGTTTGTCAAAGCCGATATAGACGGCAGTCACAACGCTAGGGTTGAAGCCGACAAACCATGCGTCTTTGTTGTCGTTGGTGGTACCGGTTTTACCGGCGATGTCGGAGCGGCCGAGCGCGGCTGCACCGCGTGCGGTACCGACACGGACAACGTCCTGCATGATTTTGTACATGATGTAGGCGTTGCGCGGGTCAATGGCCTGAGGTGCGTTCTCACCGGCTACCAAAGGTTGCATTTGCGCTCTCAGACGGCCTTGGCTGTCGTAGATTTTGTCGATGACGTGGGCAGATACTTTGTAACCGCCGTTGGCAAAGACGCTGTAACCTTCTGCAATACGCAACGGCGTGGTTTCGCCTGTACCCAAAGCCATAGACAGGCTGGCAGGAATTTCAGACGGCTTGAAGCCGAAGCGTTGGATGTATTGTTGCGCGTAACCGATACCGATAGACATTAGGATGCGGATGGACACCATGTTTTTCGAAGCGGTCAAAGCCTGGCGCAGCGTGATGTAACCGGAATAGCGGCCGTCTGAATTTTTCGGGTTCCACACTTTGCCGTTTGCACCTTTGCCCGGCAGGGAAATCGGCGCATCGTTAATCATGGTGGAAGCAGTCATGCCTTTTGCCAAAGCGGCGGAATAAACGAACGGTTTGAACGTCGAGCCGGGTTGGCGCATGGCTTGAGTCGCGCGGTTGAAGGTTTTACTGTGGTAGTCGTAGCCGCCGACCAATGCGCGGACTGCACCGGTTTTCGCATCTAAAGACACCAATGCGCCTTGCAACAAAGGCTCTTGAACAACGGTAAAGGTATCGCCGCTACCTTTAACGCGAATGACGGAGCCGCGACGGATGCGGTCTTCGCCCATTTTTTCGTTGTTGACGGCACGGGCGGCAAAGCCCAAAGCGTGGCTGTTCAGCGTGACTTTACGGCCGCTTGGCAACTGAATCTGTACACCTTTGCGTGAGGCTTCCAATACAACCGCCGGAATCATTTTATCAACGGTGTAAAGCGTAGAAAGATATTGGCTGACGGTTTCTTCTACGTTGTCGCTTTTGCTCAGGTCGATGTAGTTTTCTGCACCGCGGTAGCTGCTGCCGCGGTCGAAGTTGCGCAGAACTTTGCGCAGGGCTTCGGTGGCCACGCGCTGGTGTGCAGTGTCGACAGTGGTATATACCTTAAAGCCTTGAGTGTAGGCATCTTCGCCGTATTTCTCAAACAGCTCTTGACGTACCATTTCGGCAACGTACAGGGCGCTTTGATCGATGTTTTGTACAAAACGCTCGTAATGCAACTCTTCTTTCAAAGCCTGATCGCGTTGCTGCAAGGTGATCATGCCTTCTTCCAGCATATTGTTCAGAATATAAGTCTGACGCAGTTTGGCACGCTCAGGGTTCACAATCGGGTTGTAGGCAGAAGGTGCTTTAGGCAAGCCGGCCAACATGGCGGCTTCGGCCAATGTTAATTCATTAACATTTTTATTGAAATAAATTTGGGCGGCAGATGCAAAACCATAAGCACGTTGGCCCAAATAGATTTGGTTGAAGTACAGCTCCAAAATCTTATCTTTGCTTAAAGACTGCTCGATTTTGTAGGCCAACAGGGCTTCGTTGAATTTACGGGTGAACGAACGCTCGCTGCTCAGGTAGAAGTTTTTGGCAACCTGTTGCGTAATCGTACTGGCACCGGATTGAACGCCGCCGGCCATGACGTTGCCGATTGCGGCACGCGCCACACCCCAAACGTCCACGCCCCAGTGGTCATAGAAGCGTTTGTCTTCGGCGGCAATCACGGCATCTTTCAAAATTTTCGGGAAGTCGCCGATTTTGGTAAATTCACGCCGTTGCTCGCCGTAAACGCCAATGACTTGGCCGTCTGAAGAATAAATCGTCAGCGGCATTTTTGGTTTGTAGTGTTGTAAAGAGTCCAAAGACGGCAGTTTTGGATAGGTTACCAAAATTGCAATTGCAATCAGACCTACACCAAAAAGAGCCAGTCCTAATAAGAGACCCATGCAGGTCGTTATAATCTTTTTAATCATGACTAGGTAATAATTTTGCCATTAATGGCGATAAATAAAGTAAAATGGGAAACGATTTCTATCAGCCACAGTCAATACTGTGTAAAGAATAAGAAGTCCTTTACGGATAACGAAACAGTTACTCACTCCTAAATGATACAGGGAAGTCAAATCATGCGCTTATTTAAAAGCACGAAAGATACCAAAACAGGCAAGGCTTCTAGCGGATTGAACAACCGCTCTGCCATCGGCGTCGACATCAGTCAACATGCCATTAAGATGGTACAACTGACAGGCCGTAGTTTAAACCAAATTCAGCTGGAAAAATACGTTATTACCAAATTGCCTAAAAATATTGTCAAAGGCAACAAAATTCAAGACTACGATCAGCTTGCTACTTACATCCAACATACTTACACACAATTACGCAGTTCTTGCAAAAATATTGTTGCTGCTGTGCCACAAAATTTGGCAACAGTCGAGCAAATTATTTACAACCCGCGTGATACCGATTTGGACTTGGAAGAGTTTATCGAGGCGGAAGTCGGCCAATTTGCGCCTATTGAAGAGATGAACTACGACTTTCAAGCCGAAGAAGTCGGTTCAAGCCAGCATGTTTTAGCTGTTGCCGCCAAAAAAGACGATGTCGAGCCACGCATTGAAATGTTTGAAAATGCGGGCTTGCCTTTATCCGCTTTGGATTTGGACTTACTGGCGCAACGTAATGCCTTTGTCTATTGGATGAATACGCATGCTCCCGAAATGGCAGAGGAAAAAGTTGCCGTGTTCGGCATTCATGCGACGCAAATGTATGCCCTGATTCTGCAAAACGGCCGTATCCTCTACAAACAAGAAACGCCGGTCAGTACTGAGCAGCTCAATCAGCTGATTCAGCGTACTTATCAGGTAACGGAAGAAAAAGCCGCACAAATGATGGCTTCTCAAAACAAGCCTTCCGACTACCAGTCTCAGATTGCCGACCGTTTTAATGTACAGGTTGCGCAGGAAGTTCAGCGTGTTCTGCAATTTTACTATACCACGCAAGCTACTGATTCTTTTCATAATATCAAACACATTCTGTTGACCGGCTTTACTGCGCAGCAGGCAGGTTTGGCAGAAAGCATTTTCTCGCAAACCAATACGCCAACAGAATATCTGCATCCGATTTCATATGTGGAACGCAGTGCAAAAGTAGAATTGCCGCAGTTTCAAATTGATGCGCCGTCACTGACTTTGGCGTTCGGATTGGCATTAAGGGGACTTTGAGAACATGATCGAATTAACCAGAATCAACCTTCTTCCGTATCGGGAAGAAATTAAACAGCGCAAGCAGCAGCAATTCAAAATATTGATGCTTGGTGCTTTTGCAGTGGGTTTGGGCTTGGCGGCCGCTACTTATCTCGGTATTGACAGCGCCATCAGCAATCAAGAAGGCCGCAACAACTTCTTGCAAACCGAAATCGACAGACTTGATAGGGAATTAGGCGAAATTGATAAACTTCAGCAAGAAAAAGAAGCCTTCTTGGCCAAGAAGCTGAAAGTGGAAGAATTGCAGGAAAAACGCTATCAAGCGGCCTATATCCTTGATTCTTTGAATGCGCTTACGCCCGATAATACTTATTTGACTGCGTTGGAAGCAGAAAGCCCGACCAGCTATAAAATCAGCGGTCATGCCATCAGCGACAATAAAATCGCCGTTATGATGCGCTCCCTGCCAAGTACAGGTATTTTCTTGCAGCCTGAATTGTTGAGCATTAAAAAAGTAGATAACTACCAAGAATTTACTTTGAAATCTTCAATCAACCAAGTGAATACGCCGGCTCCTGCACCGACTGCCCAAAGTAGCGGTGAAATGGCCGAACCTGTGGCAGAACCTGCTCCGGAGGCTCAATAATGGCATCTAAAAACCTGAAACAATTGGACGTACAAAACCTGTACCTGCTTAATATGCCTTCAAAACTTTTGCTGGCAGGTTTATTGATTGTCGGTATGTTGGCTTTGGGCTATGTCGGCGTATTTAAAGATCAGATTGAAACCTTGAATACGCAGGAAGCCAAAGAAGAAGAGCTGAAGGAAACCTTTACGCGTAAAAGCATTCAGGCGGCAAGTTTGAACAATTTGAAGGCCGAGTTGGCTTCAATCCGTTCTGCATTTGATGTTTTGTTGAAACAACTGCCGACCGACGCGGAAATTCCGAACCTGATTCAAGAGCTGCATCAGGCAGGTTCAACCAACGGACTGCGTTTGGACAGCGTTGCACCACTCCAACCTGAAAATGATGGTCCAATTCAAAAACTGCCGTATCAGATTTCCATCACAGGCAAATACTCTCAGATCAGCCAATTTACCCGTGATGTAGGCGATTTGTCGCGCATTATTACTTTAGATTCTTTAAAACTCGTGAACGCAGGTGAGGACAAAGAAGGCAAAGGCAATAAAGGCGAGTTGACATTGAGCGCGATTGCGACGACTTACAAAGCACGTCCGGCCGAAGAGATTGCTGCCGAATTGGCTGCGCAACAGGCACAAGAAGAAGGCAAACCTGCCGAGAATGAGCAAAAATAAAAGAATAGGGAAATCATGAAAAAAATCATCTTACTCTTAAGTCTTCTTCCCTTGGCAGCCTGTACGCAAAGCTATGAAGATTTGACTCAATGGATGACACAAACCCGTCAGGAAGCAAAATCCAAGATTATTCCGTTTGAAGAGCCGACGGTTACATTGCCTAAGCCGTATAGCCCGCCGAACTTTAAAGGCATGAATGCGTTTGATTCACGCCGTTTGGACACTGCTCCTAAAGGTGGCAATGCGCCGGATGTGAACCGTCCGAAAGAAACATTGGAAGCCTTCAGTTTGGAAAATATGGCCTTTGTCGGAACGCTGCAAAGCGGTGGCAAAGTTTCCGGATTTATTAAGGTCAACGACCATGTTTATACCGTTTATCCCGGAAACTACATCGGTCAGAATTACGGCAGAATCCAAAGTATTACCGAAGATAAAATTATCTTGACCGAGCAAATTGAAGACAGCTACGGCAACTGGGTGTACCGGAAGGCCGAATTGCCATTGAGCAGTAAAGAGGCGGATTCTTCCAATAGCTCAGATAGTTCGAATTCAAATTAATTTAGGGGTCTCACTCAATTATGAAAACCAAGCACATGACAAAATTATTTGCCGGCTTCAGCGTTGCCCTCGCTGTTCAGACGGCCTTTGCAGGCAATATTACCGATATCAACGTTTCCACTTTGCCTGACAACCAAAAAATCATCAAAATCCGTTTCGACAAAGACGTCACTACACCTCATGGTTTTGTAACATCTACTCCGGCGCGTATCGCATTGGATTTTGCCAACACCAATATCCGTTTGCCTCAGCCTGTTTTGGAATATGCCGACCCATTGCTGAATCAAATTACTGCGGCGCAAAACAATGACCGCGCACGCGTGGTTTTGGGTTTGAACAAAATCAGCCAATACAATACTGAGATTCGCGGCAACGAAGTTTGGGTATTTGTAAACGAATCTACTGACCAAACCAATGCGGCTGTTGCAAATGAACGTGCGGCTACGCCGTCTACCGCGCGCGCTGCTCAGACTTATCAAGCCGTTTCAGCAGCCAATATCGATTTCCGCAAAGGCGCACGCAATTCCGGCATTATTGAATTGTCTGCCCCAGGTTTCAGCGGACAGCCGGACATTAAACAGCAGCGCGACCGCGTGGTTGTTACCTTGAAAAACCATACTCTGCCGACACAAGCGCAACGCAGTTTGGATGTGGCTGACTTCAATACGCCTGTACAAAACGTTACGCTCAAACGTATCGGCAACTCTACCCAGCTTATTATCCGCAACAATAATGCGAATTGGGACATCAATACCAAAGCTTCTTCCGGTCGTTTTGTATTTGAAGTATCGCCTAAAGCCGCCAATACCGAATCCGGCGGCTTAAACCAAAATGCAAACAAATCGTTCAAAGGCCGTAAAATTTCTTTGGATTTCCAAGATGTAGAAGTTCGTACTATCTTGCAGATTTTGGCGAAAGAATCCGGCGTGAATATTGTTGCCAGCGATACCGTCAAAGGCACCATGACCCTGTCCTTGAAAGATGTGCCTTGGGATCAGGCTTTAGACTTGGTCATGCAGGCGCGCAATTTAGATATGCGCCGTCAAGGCAACATCATTAATATTGCGCCTCGCGATGAATTGTTGGCAAAAGACAAAGCCTTCTTGCAGGCGGAAAAAGAGATTGCCGAATTGGGTCCGCTGTATTCTCAAACCTTCCAGTTGAAATACAAAAACGTGGAAGAATTCCGCAAAATTCTGCGTTTGGAAGAATACGACAGCAATAATTCCAATACCCGCAACACTCTGTTGAGCAACCGAGGCAGTGCCTTAATCGATCCGGCTACCAATACACTGATCGTAACCGACAACCGCGGCGTGATTGAGAAATTCCGCAAACTAATTGATGAACTGGACGTTCCGACCCGTCAAGTGATGGTGGAAGCGCGTATTGTGGAGGCAGAAGATACCTTCTTCCGCAACTTGGGCGTTAAATTCGGTTCCGGTGGTGCGAGCGGCCGTACGGCATGGGGTAGCAACTGGAGCAATGCGCAAACCAACTACAATACCAATGCCTCATTTAACCGTGGCGACGTAGGCTACCGCACATGGACTTTGGATCCGAACGTCAGTCTGCCGACCGCAGCCGCAGTCAACAGCATTGCGCTGGTGCGTGCGTTCTCGTCCGGTGCATTGGGTTTGGAAATCAGCGCGTCTGAAGAACAAGGTAAGAGCAAAACTATTTCCAATCCGCGCGTGCTGACACAAGACCGTAAAGAAGCCAAAATTGAATCCGGTACGGAAATTCCTTACCAAGAAGCTTCTTCCAGCGGTGCGACTTCGATTACCTTCAAGAAAGCCGTTTTGGGCTTGACCGTAACGCCGAACATTACGCCTGACGGTCAAATCATCATGACTGTGAAGATTAATCGTGATACCCCGATCGACTGTACCGTAGATTCTCTGACAACCAAGTGTATCAACACCAAACACTTGAATACCCAAGCCATGGTTGAAGATGGCGGCACGCTGATTGTCGGCGGTATTTACGAAGAAGAAAGCACCAATGCAGTGAACAAAGTCCCTGTTTTGGGCGATATTCCTGTTGTTGGCAATCTGTTCAAATCACGCGGCAAGCGTGAAAATCGCCGTGAGCTGTTGATTTTCATCACGCCGCGCATTATGGATAATGTGGGTAACAATCTGCGTTACTGATTTTTAAAATGACAAACAGGCATATCTGCAAAGGTATGCCTGTTTTGGTTTTCAGACGGCCTGAGATGAAAAGGCCGTCTGAAAAACGACGAACTTTTCCACGAAACCACCATATCGTATAAAATGACCCACATGGAAAAAATCAACGGTAATTTAATTTTAATCGGGCTGATGGGCGCGGGCAAAACCACTTTGGGCAAGCAGCTTGCCCAAATGTTTGAATGCCCGTTTTACGACAGCGACTACGAAATCTGCACTTCTTCGGGCGTAACCATTCCGACCATTTTTGAGATGGAAGGGGAGGAAGGCTTCCGCAACCGTGAAACCAATATGCTGAAGAAGCTCGCTTCCCGGCGCAACATCGTTTTATCGACCGGTGGCGGCTCCGTATTGCGCAGTGAAAACAGACAGATTTTGCGCCAAAACGGCACGGTTGTTTATCTGCATGCCAGTCCCGAAACCTTGCTGGAGCGTACTCGTTACGACAGCAACCGGCCGCTGTTGCAAGTTGCCAATCCTTTGGGCAAACTGCAAGAGCTGTATGACCAACGCGATACGCTGTACCGTCAAACCGCCCATCTTGTCATTGAATCCGACAGCTGTCACAAAACGCTCAAACGCCTGATACAGGCTTTAGGCGAATAAATACGCTTTGCAAAGGAATACTATGCACACACTGACTGTCCAAACCCCGTCCCATCAATACCCCATCTTTATCGGGCATAAACTGATTGAGCAGGCAGATACGCTGCTTCAGCCCTATTTAGGTAAAAAAGCAGCCATCATTACCAACGAAACCGTTGCGCCGCTTTACCTCAAACAGCTTCAGACGGCCTTAGACAGACTGGGCGTGCCGCATTTCAGCATCATCCTTCCCGACGGCGAAGAATATAAAAACTGGCATACGCTCAACCTGATTTATGATGGCCTGATGCAAAACCGTGCCGAACGCAAAACCACTTTAATCGCTTTGGGCGGCGGTGTGATCGGCGATATGGTCGGCTTTGCCGCGGCGACTTATCAGCGTGGCGCACCTTTTATCCAAGTGCCGACCACATTGCTTAGTCAGGTCGATTCCTCGGTCGGCGGTAAAACTGCCATCAACCATCCGCTCGGTAAAAACATGATTGGTGCGTTCTACCAGCCGCAAGCCGTTCTGGCCGATTTGACCGCTTTGCAAACGCTGCCGCAACGCGAACTTTCCGCAGGTATGGCCGAAGTCATCAAATACGGCACATTGGGCGATGCCGAATTTTTTGCTTGGTTGGAAGAAAATATGGCCGACCTGATGGCACAACACCAAGAAAAAATGGCAGAAGCCGTTTACCATTGCTGCAAAATGAAGGCCGATATTGTTGCCCAAGACGAAACCGAGCAGGGCATCCGCGCATGGCTTAATCTCGGCCACACTTTCGGCCATGCCATCGAAGCTGAAATGGGCTACGGCGTATGGCTGCACGGAGAAGCCGTTGCCGCCGGTTGCGTCCTCGCTTCCCGTTTGTCGCAAATTTTGGGCAAAACCCAACAAGCCGACACCGACCGCATTGCCGCTTTAATGGAAGCCGCCTCCCTCCCGTCCGCACCGCCTGTTTTCTCATTTGAAAAATGGATCGAGCACATGAGCCACGACAAAAAAGTCAGCAGCGGCATCATGCGTTTTGTCGGTTTGGAATACTTGGGCAAAGCCAATATCACCGAAATTACCGATATGGAAATCCTCCGCCAAACCTTGCAGCCGTATTTGTGAAGAATGAATGAGGTTTGCTTTAAAATATAAAAAGGCCGTCTGAAAGTCATTTTCAGACGGCCTTTGGTTTTTTAAGCGTTTTGATTCATCGGCTTAAAGTTAGATAAACCAATTTGAGCGGGTCAATCATTTAAAGCGTCTTTTTATCTAACTCGGCAATAATCAACAAGCCGCTGTCAAAGCGTCGGCTGTCGGCCAGTTTCAGACGGCCTTGATGGCATTTGACAATGGTGTTTGCGATGGAAAGCCCCAGGCCGGTGCCTTGTTGTTCGGTGCCGAGAATACGGTAGAAGGGGTCGATTACGCGTTGGCGTTCGCTTGGGGGAATGCCGGGGCCGTCGTCTTCCACCCAGATGTTGAGGTATTCGGCGGTTTCG
This sequence comes from Neisseria sp. P0014.S009, assembly GCF_051958155.1. Classification (NCBI taxonomy): domain Bacteria; kingdom Pseudomonadati; phylum Pseudomonadota; class Betaproteobacteria; order Neisseriales; family Neisseriaceae; genus Neisseria; species Neisseria sp. P0014.S009. Next base: position 72,830 of record NZ_JBQCVS010000007.1, read on the forward strand.
TCAAAGCCCAAATCGATGCGGCCGCCTTTTGGGGTGTAGCGGATGGCGTTGTCGGTAAAGGTTTTGATGAGGGTGTAGATTTCGGTGTCGTCGGCGTGGATTTGGCAGTCGTTTTCAACGGCGACGCCGATGTCTTGACCTTTGGCCAGCGCCAGTGGCATGAGTTCCTGCAAGACGCGGCGGAACTGGTTTTGCAGGCTGATCAGGGTTTTGGGGCGTTGGGTTTCGGGTGCTTGGGCGCGTGCGAGGGAAAGGAGTTGCTCGAGCAGGTGGCGGTTGCGCTGTATGCTTTGTTGCAACAGGGCGGACTGCTCGCGCGCTTCGGCGGACAGCTGCATATTGTTGAGCCGCTCTGCCTGAAGGGAGAGGGCGGTCATGGGGCTGCGCAATTCGTGTGCGGCATCGGCGATAAAGCGTTGCTGTTGGCGGACGTTTTCGTCGGTACGCTGCAACAGGTTGTTGATGGCGACGACAAAGCCTTGGATTTCGCTGGGAATGTTTTGCGTGTCCATCGGCGAGAGGTCATTGATTTTGCGCTGTTCCAAATCGTTGGACAGGGTTTTGACGGAACGCATGGCGCGGTGGGTAATCCAGACGGTGAGCAGGATAATCAGGGGCAGGGCGAGGAGCATGGGGAGGATGCTCTGCACGGCGGCCATTTCGGCCAGCTCTTCGCGGTAGTCGCTTTCCTGCATGACGGCAATGCGGCCTTGCTTGGTGTCGCGGGTATAAACGCGGTAGTAATCGTCGTCGTCATCGGCCTGAATGGTGTGTAGGCCGTCTGAAATCTTCTCAGGCAGGCTGACAATGGGGTTGGGCGTATTGGGAAATTGAACGGAAATCTTGTTGTCGTTGTCGAGCGAGTGATTCTCGTCATCGGCATCGCTCGGGTCGAGATAGTTCGCGACTTGGCGCAATAGGTCGTCTTGAACCTCTTGGGTCTCGTGATAAGTATCGTAATATGAAAATATGCCTGCAAGAATGGAGAGGGGTAGGAGCATACAGATCAGGGCGAGGCTGATCTTAACTTGCAGGGATTGTTTGATGGTGTGGATAAGGCGTTGCATGGTTTGTGTGTTGATATTGTTGTGGTTTTTCAGACGGCCTAGTTGTTTTGTGCAACCAGCCAGCCGACCCCGCGGACGTTTTGAATCGCTTCTTTGCCGAGTTTTTTGCGTAAGGCGTGAATCAGGAAGTCAACGGCGTTGCTTTCGACTTCTTCGCCCCAGCCGTAAATTTTGTCTTCCAAATCGCTGCGCGACAGAATCATGCCCGGACGCAGCAGTAGGGCTTGGAGGACAGCAAATTCTTTGTTGCTGAGCATGATGGCCTGTTCCTGCCCGACCACTTCCGCCTGATGGGTGGAGGGGTTGAGCGTGATGATGCCGTTGCTCAGCAGCGTTTGCGCCTGTCCGCCGTGTCGGCGCAATACGGCGCGCATACGGGCTTGCAGTTCCGCCATGTCGAAGGGTTTGACGATGTAGTCGTCTGCGCCGCCGTCTAGGCCGTTGAGTCGGCTGTGCAAATCATCGCGTGCGGTCACGATTAAGACGGGAACGGTACAGCCACCGTTGCGGATTTGCGCCAATACGTCCAAACCGTCTTTGCCGGGCAAACCCAAATCCAAGAGCAGCAAATCGTATGCTTGCGCCGCCACTGCTGCGGCAACTTCCGAACCGCGGCTGACCCAATCGACAGCGTAGCCGGTGTCTTTCAGATTGGCACTGACGGCTTGGGCAATCATGGCATCGTCTTCAACCAATAATACGCGCATGGAAGTTCTCCGGAGGATGGGTGGATTGATTATAACCGCACTCAATTAGTAAAAATTTAGGAACTGTCGAAAAACTGATTTTTTGCAAAAGAAGAGGCCGTCTGAAATTTCGTTTTTCAGACGGCCTGTATACTTCAATCCCGATTATTTAGGGTTTTTCTCAATCAAGGCAACCAATTGGTCGATATAGCCTTGAACAAAGCCGCGCGCTGATTCGATGAGTTGGCCGTTGTCGTCAAACAGGGTGGGCGAGTTGCCGAGGAATACTTCCGGCTGGCCGGTCAACGGCATATCGAAATACGAAAGGGCAAGGCGCAGATTTTTTTGCGCGCTATAACCGCCCATTTTGCCGACGGAATGGCTGATGATACCGGCCGGTGTTTTTTTCCAAGCAACATCGGCATTGGGTTTGGAGCCGATGTCGATGGCGTTTTTCAGGCAGGCGGGGACGGTACGGTTGTTTTCGGAAGTCACGAACAATACGCCGGCAGAGGCTTTGATGGTTTCACGGAACTCGGTATAGCTGGACGGAGTAGGGAAGTCGGTAACGGTAGGATCGTCGTAGTCGAAGTTGTATAAAGGCAAATGGCCGATTTCGACGATTTGCGCTTCGTAGCCTTCGGGGAACATGGAAATGACGTTTTGTGCGACTTTTCGTGCGAACGAGCCTTTACGCAGACTGCCGACCAAGATGCTGACTTTCTTTAACATGTTTTTCTCCTGTTTAATAATAAAAATGAAAACAATTCTAAATTTTAGTGTTATCTGGGGAAGCGGTCAAGGTTTCAGACGGCCTGTCAAAATGGTTTATGCTAAAATAACGGTTTCGCTGATATTTCAAATTATTATGCACGCTTCTGATTCGCAAGAGGACGCAACGGCACACGAATACTATGCCGACAACCCCGACTTTCCTGCTAAAACCATTGTCGCCACCTTATTCATCGGCGCATTTTTCGGCTATCTCAACGACACGCTGCTGAATGTCGCGCTTACGCCGATTATGAAAGATTTTGGTGTCGATAAGACCACGGTTCAATGGCTGACAACGGGCTTTTTGCTGGTCATGGGGGCATTTACGCCGATTACGGCAGGCGTGATTCAATGGTTTGAAACGCGCAAAATGGTGCTGTTTACGCAGGCGACGTTTTTAGCTGGCTCACTGATTTGCGCGTTTGCACCGACGTTTGGCGTATTGGTGGTCGGTCGGATGGTGCAGGCAGTGTCTGCCGCGTTTTTTGTCCCGCTCCTGTTTAACGGCGTATTGTCGATTTTTCCGCCCAACAAGCGCGGAACGGCGATGGGCGTGATTACCATGATGTTTACCGCTGCGCCTGCAATGGGACCGACGCTGTCGGGTATCATCATCGACCATACGCATTGGCGCGTGCTGTTCGGTTTTACCGCGCCGTTTATGTTGGCGGCGATGGTGCTGGTGGGTAAATATTTGACGGTCAATTTAAGCAACATCAGCCGTCCGAAAATCGATATGTTGTCAGCTGTGCTGTCGATTGCGGGCTTCGGCGGGTTGGTTTATGCGAGCAGTAATTTTGCCCATATACCGCTGCTGGAATTTATCCTGCTCTTTGCCGCTTCCGTTGTGCTGGTGGGTTGGTTTGCGCACCGGCAGTTCCGTTTGGCTACGCCGTTGTTGAACCTTCGTGCGTTTGAATACAAACAGTTCAGATATTGCGTTGTGATTTTAGCCGGCGCGGTATTCCTGTTTTTGGGATTGGAACTGATGGTGCCGATGTACACGCAGCAAGTGTTGATGCTGACCGGTACGGCAACCGGCCTGATCCTGATGCCCGCCAGTATTGCCCAAGCGGTTGCCGCACCTTTGTTCGGCAAATTGTTGGACAAAAAGGGCGGACGCTTTGTCGTCTTGCCGGCCACGGTGATGCTGGTGGTGTCGTTGGCGGTATTGTGGCTGTTTTTACGGATTGACACGCAAGTGATGATGCTGACGGCGATGTTTACGCTGTTGGCGCTTTCCGTGTCTGCTTGTGTAACCGGCGAAACCCATGGTCTGAACGCGTTGCCGAAAACGCTCAATCCGCACGGCGCGGCGATTCTGACCACCATCAACCCGATTGCCGGTGCCATCGGCGCGGCGTTTTTTGTCGGTGCGACCAATATCGGCGAGAAACTTTCCAGCGCAGATATGCCACAACAGGCAATGCTGGACGGTATCCATTTGGCGATGGGTTGCGCTTTGGTTGTCGGCGTTGGGGTCGTCATGTTTGCTTTGCGTTTGAAAGCGCATCAGAAATAAATAAAAGGCCGTCTGAAACGTTCAGACGGCCTAAGTACCTCGTAAGAATTTATAAGATTTTTGTAACACAATGAAGTTGAAAAGTATTCTATCAATCGGCCTGATGATGGCGGTTTGTCCGTCATGGGCTTTGGATTTCGGGCGTATTCCTGAAAATGAGATTTCTGTTTATGTGCAGGAATTGGACAGCGGCAAAGTGATTGTCGAACACCGTGCCGATGAATTGCGCAATCCTGCTTCGACGATGAAGCTGGTAACGGCGTTTACCGCGTTTCGTATGTTAGGCGGCGATTATCGTTGGAAAACCGAGTTTAAAACCAACGGCTCGATCAACGGCGATACGTTGAAAGGCAATGTGTATTGGGTGGGGAGCGGCGATCCTGTGTTTGACCAGCATGATCTGGTGCAAATGCAGCAACAGATGCGCGATAAGGGCATACGCCATATTGACGGACATCTGATACTCGACCGCAGCCTGTGGGGCGATGTGAAGAATCCGGATGATTTTGCTTCCGATTCTGCCGAAAGCTTTATGACGCCGCCCGATCCCAATATGTTGGCGTATAAAACTGTTGAGCTTCGTGCTGAAAAAGAAGAAGACGGAAGCTTGGTCATCCGTACCAATCCGCCGCTGCCGAATCTGAACATTCAAAACAAATTGACGCTTGAGAATAAAGAAGGGAAGTGCAGTGTTTTAAAAAACTACATGAAGACTTTCTATAAAAACAATACGCTGACCGTATCGGGCAAGCTGTCGGAAAGCTGCTTGGGCAAAGAACTGTATCTGAATATGTACAGCATGAAAGAATTTGTCGGCAAAAGTTTTGTCAACCAATGGCGCCAACAAGACGGCACGATTTCAGACGGCCTGACGACAGGTGCTGCGCCTCATGACGCGCATGTGTTGGTGAGTCATCAATCCAAACCGCTTGCCGATATCCTCACCGATATGAACAAGCATTCCAATAATCTGATTGCCCGTTCGGTTTTCCTTAAATTTGCCGGAAACATGTCTGATTACAAACTGGCGCAGACTAAGGCTGCTTCTATCGTAAAAAGCGAGCTGGCGGTTGCCGGTATCAATACGGAAGGGCTGGTGTTGGAAAACGGTTCAGGCCTGTCCCGCGTAGAACGGCTCAATGCGCGAATGATGGCGCAAATGTTGGAAAAAGCCTACTTCAGCCCGTTTAAAAACGAGTTTATCAGTACGCTGCCGATTGCCGGTAAAGACGGCACGCTTAAAACACGCTTGAAACAGCCCGGTGAAAACCTGCGCCTCAAAACCGGTACACTCAAAGATGTCCGCGCACTGGCTGGGTATTGGTTGGGCGAAAAGCCGTTGTTGGTTGTCGTCATTATCAACAGCCAAAAGTCAACCGATTATTTACGCGACTTGGATAAGCTGGTGTCTAAAATTGTTCAGCCCGGTGGCGAACATTGGATTGATGCTAAGGCTTCCTGCATGATTAGGTATCAGGCTTGATAAGCTAAAAAAGGCCGTCTGAAAATGCATTGACGTTTTCAGACGGCCTTTGTGTAAGAAGGGGAGGCAAGTATTTATGTCTATTTTGAATAGATGATATAGGGATTTAATGGATAAGCGTTTGGTGTGAATCCGCTTGAGATAGATGGTCTTTCAGGGTTTAAACCGTATGTCTGCTTTATTGTGTTGTCCTGTTTATACTATCTAAAAAGCTCGATTTTTTATAAAAAGGCATAGGGTACAGACGAAAAAAATACCGGTAAAAACCGGTATTTTTTACTTTTAACTTGATGGCGCGGCGGACGGGGCTCGAACCCGCGACCCCCGGCGTGACAGGCCGGTACTCTAACCAACTGAGCTACCACCGCGCATCCATTGTCAGGGACAATGAAAAGGAAAGTGGTGGGTGATGACGGAGTCGAACCGCCGACATTCTGCTTGTAAGGCAGACGCTCTACCAACTGAGCTAATCACCCGAAAAAGGGAGATACTGAAAAATCAGTATTTTTAAATAATGGCGCGGCGGACGGGGCTCGAACCCGCGACCCCCGGCGTGACAGGCCGGTACTCTAACCAACTGAGCTACCACCGCGCATTCACTGTCAAAGACAATGAAAAAGAAACTTGGTGGGTGATGACGGAGTCGAACCGCCGACATTCTGCTTGTAAGGCAGACGCTCTACCAACTGAGCTAATCACCCATGCGCAAAATTGCGAAGACGCTATTAAACCAAAAAATTCTGATGCGCGCAAGATTTATTTGCCGATAATTAGATATCTCCCTGCAAGCACCAGTTTTCAAAGGAAATAATTTCTTCCTGTTTGCCTGCGACAACCAAAATATCACCGTTTTCCAAAACAAAATCAGGGTCAAGGTCTTGGATTTTTCCGGTATTGCGGCGGATAAACAATAGTTTCAGATAATGCGCTGCCAATGGCAATTCACGGATGGTTTTGCCGATGGCGTGTGCTTCGCCTTGCAATGGGAAGGCATGGCGGCAGACGGCCTTACTGTCTTCGTCGGAGAAGCTGTCATCATCACTGCCGACAAATAAGTCTTGCAAAGATGCATAGCGGCTGTGACGGATGTGGGTTATGGTTTGATAAACATGGTTGTAGGAGAGGCCGTGGCCTAACATGGCATAGCTTGCCAGAACCAGGCTGGTTTCTTTGGTATCGGAGACGGTTTCTTCAGCACCCATTTCGGTAAAGGTTTTAACGTAATCGTCATTGGTGGCGCGAACATAAACCGGCATGCTCGGATGCATGGACATGATGTTGCCGAGAACATGTTGGGTTTCATGCATATTGTTCAGCGTGATGACCACCATTTTGGCGCGTCCCAAGCCGGCGGCTTCCAAGACTTCACGGCGTTTGGCATCGCCAAAGGAAACCGGTTCGCCTGCGTTACGTGCCACTTGTACGCGGGCAATGTCCAAGTCAAGGGCAAAGTAGGGGATGCTTTCTTGCGCCAATACACGGGCAACCGATTGGCCACCGCGTCCGAAACCGATAATCAGGACGTGTTCGGATTTGCTCATGGTTTCCACCAGCATGGAGTGCAAGTCCAAGGCTTTCATGTCCCAGTCGGATTTGACGAAGCGGCTGACGATAGCATCGCTGCTGCCCAAGATAAATGGAGCGGCAATCATGGAAAGCAAGACGGCAGCAGTGGCTGCTTGTTCCAATTCGGGCGAAACCATATTGATTTTGCTGGAAATAGCCAGCATTACGAAGCCGAACTCGCCGCCTTGTGCCAAATAAAGCGCACTTTTGAGGCTGTCGCTCGTAGGGTTTTTCATGCGCAAAGCGATGATGAAGACGACCAGTGCTTTCAAGACCAACAGGATTGCCAACAAAATCAGGATTTGCTGCCAGTTGCCGATCAGCGCCTGAATATCCAGCTTCATGCCGACGGTAATAAAGAAGAAGCCCAGCAGGATATCGCGGAATGGACGGATGTCGTCTTCCACCTGAATGCGGTATTCGGTTTCGGAAAGCAACATACCAGCGACGAATGCGCCCAATGCCATAGACAGGCCTTCAAGCTCTGTCAGATAGGCCACGCCCAAAGTAACCAGCAAAACGTTGATCATGAAGAGTTCGGACGATTTGCGTTTGGCAACCAGTCTGAACCAGCGCGACATCACTCGGCTGCCGACAACAAACAAAATGCCTAAGGTCAGCAACATTTTCAAACCGGCCAAGCCCAACTCTACCCACAAGTTGCCTTCGCTGCCGCCAGCAAGTGCCGGAATCAGAATCATCAGCGGTACAACGGCAATATCTTGCATCAGCAAAACACCCATGGCCATTTGACCATGCGGCTGACCCAGCTCGGTTTTCTCCGACAGAATGCGGCTGACGATGGCAGTGGACGACATGGTCAGTGCGCCCGCAGTGGCAAACGCCCAGTTAAACGGCGTGCCCATTGCCATCAAAATGCCCATAATTGAGAGCATGGTAATGATGACTTGCAAACCGCCCAATCCGAATACGAGGCGGCGCATGGCTTTGAGCTTGGGCAGGGAGAATTCGAGACCGATGCTGAACATCAAGAACACAATGCCGATTTCGCCCAAATAGTCGGTGGCGTGGCTTTGCGGAATCAGTTTGAACATACCCGGACCGGCAATAAAGCCGACTAAAAGATAACCGAGCATGGAAGGAATGTTGAATTTGCGACAGTAGATAACCGTAATGACGGAAACCAACAGGACAATGACAATAGGACCGAGGGAGAATTCGTGCATAGAGTGGGCGGCCTTTCGTTAAAAGTAGCTATTGTTATATAGGCCGTCTGAAACACGTCGAAAACCGACAGCAAACCCAAATAAAAACGCACAGAATGAACTTCATTTCTGCGATTTGATTTCCCGTATCATGCTTATTTGGACTTACTGTTTCGAGCGTTATCTAACGGATTATTAAGATTATATCAAGATAGAATGTAAAGTAGTGTTTTGATTGACAAAAAGGGCCATCTGAAATATTCAGACGGCCTTTAAATAAACAAACGGTTTAAGGCATTAACATGCCGCCGTTGACATGAAGTGTCTGACCGGTAATGTATTTTGCCTGATCCGAAGCCAAGAATAAGACTGCATCGGCAATATCTTGTGCTTCACCGAATTTGCCCAAAGAAGTTTGCGCTTCAAAGGTTTTGCGGGTTTCTTCCGGCAGGGCGCGGGTCATATCAGTGTCGATAAAGCCGGGGGCAACGCAGTTGACGGTAATGCCGCGGCTGCCGACTTCACGTGCCATAGATTTGGAGAAGCCGATTAAGCCTGCTTTTGCGGCCGTATAGTTGGTTTGACCGGCATTGCCCATCACGCCGACAACAGATGTGATGTTGATGATGCGGCCGGTACGCTGTTTCATCATGCCGCGCAATACGGCTTTGGAGGCGCGGAACACAGATTTGAGGTTAACCTGCATGATGTCGTCCCACTCTTCCTCTTTCATGCGCATCAGGAGGTTGTCGCGGGTAATGCCGGCGTTGTTGACCAGAATATCCAGTTTGCCGAATTCTTTTTCGATGTCGGCAATTAGATTTTCGATGGTTTCAGGTTCGGCAGAATTCAATGCACGGCCTTCGCCGCCCCATTGTGCCAAGCGTTCGCCGATTGCAGCGGCGCCGCTCTCACTGGTGGCTGTACCGATAACTTTTGCACCGGCTGCAGCCAAAGTATCGGCAATCGCCGCACCAATACCGCGCGATGCGCCGGTTACCAAAGCGATTTTGCCGCTCAAATCTTGTGTACTCATGTTTTATTCCTTAATTGCGATTGGAAAAATGGTTTCAGACGGCCTTATACCACGAATAGGTTTTTTAATCTAACTTTTGTCTGCACATGCTATGAATCAGCTTCGGGCAAGTCGATTGCTATCTGCGGCGGAATATTCAGAACATGGTTGATCAAGTTGCCGAAACTGTATTTTGCAAGCAAGATTTATCTCAAGACTAATTAAAAATTTAGAGTTAATGCAGGCAGCATTCGTTTACTTATCAATAAATACATGATTATCTACAACGGATGCTGTACCATACGGAATAATTTCAAAAAAAAATAAGGAAAACACATGGCCATTTTGGTTACCGGCGGTATGGGCTTTATCGGCTCGCATACCGCTATTTCGCTGATTGAAGCGGGCTACGATGTCGTAATTCTCGACAATCTGTGCAATTCCAGTATCAACATTCTGCCACGTCTAAAAAAAATCACTGGCAAGGATATTCCTTTTTATCAAGGAGATATCCGAGATCGTGCTATGCTGCAAAAGATTTTTGCCGAACATAAAATCCAAACTGTGATGCACTTTGCCGGTTTGAAAGCGGTAGGCGAAAGCAATACACTACCTATGAAATATTACGATTACAACGTGTCGGGTAGCTTGATTTTGGCAGAAGAAATGGCTAAGGCAGGAGTATTTAGTATTGTATTTAGCTCATCTGCCACAGTATATGGTGACCCTGCTCGCACGCCGATTACCGAAGATATGCCAGTAGGAGGTACAACCAATCCTTACGGCACATCAAAATATATGGTCGAACGTATTTTGACTGATATTCAAAAAGCCGACCCACGCTGGAGCGTGATTCTGCTACGCTATTTCAATCCTGTAGGCGCACACAAAAGTGGTTTAATCGGAGAATACCCAAATGGTATTCCAAATAACCTCTTACCGTATATCTGCCAAGTCGCTTTGGGTAAACTGACAGAGTTGTCAGTATTCGGAAACGACTACCCTACCCCTGATGGCACAGGTGTGCGCGATTATATCCATGTTGTTGATCTAGCTGATGGCCATTTGAAAGCTATGCAAAGCCATTCAACCAAGTCCGGCGTACATATATTCAATTTAGGTACAGGTAACGGCTATTCCGTACTAGATATGATTAAAGCCTTTGAAGCTGCTTCAGGCCTGAAAATTCCTTATCGAATTAAAGACCGTCGCCCTGGTGATATTGCTGTTTGTTACGCCGCCCCTGCCTACACCAAAGCGCAAACCGGTTGGGAAACCAAGCGTGATTTGGCGCAGATGATGGAAGACTCATGGCGTTGGGTCAGCAACAATCCAAATGGCTACGACGATTAAGTGGAACTATATATACAAATGGAGATCTTTGTAAAAATCTTGCCTATTCATAGAAAATGTTATTTGAGTTGTCAAGTAACATTTTATCCTTCTTAAGACGTTATTTTATCATATTTCTCTTTATTTTCTTCCTTTTAGGGGTATATTCCCCACCTTATATAGTTAGGATGATGGTAGTGATTAAATTTTTCTAGCTATTCAGGATGAACTCTATTTTAAAATATAAATTTTTAAAATTTCAATGTCTCTTATTCCTTGTTTTTTAACTTGTTGTACCTTTTCTTATTAAAATATTTGTAAAAAATAAGTTTTAAGTAATTTTTGAATTTTTTAATAAATTTAAGTTGTTCATCATATTGTTTGATAGCTGGGGATACTAATGATTGAAAGTATATGTCATTTTTTTTGTAAAAATCATAGTGTTTATTATAAATTCTTAGCATATTATCAGATAATTTATTACTATTGGATAAATTGCTGACAGATGAATTGTCTGAACGTTGGCGATAATAAAATAATGATTTATGTATTTGTTTAATCTTGCCGCCATTTTTTATTATGGAAATAAATAATTCCCAATCTTCGAGTTGAGTCATGTTTATATCGAAACCACCTGCTGCATCATAATGAGACTTTCTAATGAGAGCAGTAACGTAGATGCAATTTTGTAATAAGAACCTTCTTAATTCAAATTTAGGTAGATTCCACGGTTTGTTTTTAGAGTCAAAAAGAATAGCATCGGTATATACAATAGATAGTTCTTTATCTTTTTCAGCTGCTTCTATACAAACTTTTAGATAGTCTATTCCTAAAATATCATCTGAGTCTAAACATACAAGATAATCACCTTGAGCATGTTGAATGGCATTTACGCGTGCTTTGACGTAATAAGTATTTTTTTGAGGAATGACTTTTAAGCGAGGCTCTTTTGTGGCACATTCATATAGAATATTTAGTGTATCATCAGTGGATCCATCATCTATGGCAATAATCTCAAAATTTTTATAGGATTGTTGATAAACACTAAATAAAGTTTCTTTAATATAAGCGGCTGAATTATAACATGGAATAATAATAGATACTAAGGGGTGGGAGGTATTCATTTTCTTTTCACTGTTAAATTAATTTAAAATTTTCTCGATATTTAAGATTATAGTAAATTTTGGTGATTTTAGTCTAAGATTATTTGTTTTTTAAACATGTTGTTTCTCCAGAGTGGTTGAGTCCGCTTGGGGCAGGGTAATGGGGATGTTGGGATCGATGTTAAAGGCACAGCTGATCCAGTTGCTAAAACTGTATTTGTGTTTCAGGCAGGGGGTAAGCGGTACATACGGCAAGGTCAGGAAGGCTTTGAGTCGTCAAGGTTGCTTCCATTCCAGTAGAACATATTGTTCGGGTGATAAAAATCGTAATGTACGATGGTCGAATTGGTCGTAATCAGTTTTTTGTCCAAACCAATCGCTTCGAAAATCCGCAAAGAGAGGCCGTAGTGCTTTCGGTTGAGGAAATCTACTAATACGGAGGATTTGGCTGCTTCTTCTAAGTTTTGACGATGGGAGAGGGCGTTTTCAAATGAGAAGAACTCGACTTCTGGAATGCCTAAAGCCGCTTTTTCTTCTTCAATTTTCTTACTGGCCAAGCGGAAATCTATTTCTAAACCGATTGAACGGGCAGCTTTACAAAATGCACGGATATCATTGTTGCGGTCGGCAGCGTACGAGCCGATAAACAAGATTTTGTTTTGCGGGTTTTCAGACGGCCTGAAGCTATCAAAGTAGAGGCTGGTGGTTGGAAAGAGTTTTTCGGTGTATTCAGGTTGTTTGCCTTGGTCAAACGGATCGAAAAAGTAAAATTTGTCGAAAAATTCGATGTTGTCGAAGTCTTCTTTTAAGAAGGTCAGGGCTTCCCAGTTGTAGTACACCATTAATTTGGAATGCGCTCTGAGCTTGGCGATGAAGTCTTTCGGGTAGGCGCCCAGCCAAATCATGAAGCAATAATCCGCTTGTTCGGGATGTTCGCTTAACAGGGTATTGAGGCGTTCTTCTACGGCGCGGAACATGGTCCGTTTTTTGAAGTCTTGTTGTCCAAGAATATTTCGATACCAGATTTTTTTTCAGCCGTTGAAATACATTTTTGTATTTGAACTCTTTTTCTTCATAGGTCAGAGACAGCACTTCAAATCCGCATTTTTCCAAGTTCTCAATAATGAGTTCGTGGATTTTGAAGAGTTCCGGCATGGCGAGAATGACTTTTTTCTTACTCATAATGTATTCAATATAATATTTTGTCAGGCAGGAGTATTTGCCATAGGCAATAGGGTTAATCAATGCCGAGCAGGCGGTTTAGCCATTGTGTAAATGAATAATAGGCTTTGATTTCAGGGGCAGGGTGCTGATACGGGCGCGCCAAAAATTCAGACAATGCGTCTAAATTACCGCCGTCCCATACGAACACGCGGTTTGGGTGGTATAGGTCGGTCTCCAAGATATGTTTGTTGGTGGTAATCAGTTTTTTATCGAAACACAACGCATCAAAGATACGGAATGATAAGCCATAATGTTCGAACTGTGCAAAATCGACGACCGCGCCGCAACTTTGCACTTGGCTGAGGTTTTCTTCAAAGCTGAGGATGCTGCTGCGGTCGAGATAGTGGATGCCGTTGTGTCCAAAAGCTTTTTCAGCCCTGTCATCTTTGCAGTAGATATGAAAATCCAAGGGTAGGTTGAGGCGTTCGGTTTCTTTGATAAAGCGTTTGGTTTGTTCTTCGCGTCTAAGTTCGTAGCCACCTAAAAAGTAGAGTTTGTTGGTGGGGGCATATTCCGCCACGGGAAAGTCAAAGTAAAAATTAGTGGTGGCTTTGAAATGGCATTGTGGATATTTTTGAATATCGTCGGGGTCGAAAACCCAGCATTGGTCAAAATAATCCAAATATTCAATAATATCTGGGAAACGACCTACGCCATCCCATTGATAATTCACACAAACATTGCTGTGTTCGCGGATGGTGGCGATGATTTCTTTGGGGTAAATATTGGCGCGGATACAGAGCGCATAATCGGCTTTTTTGCCGTTTAGCAAGGCCAATTTTTGCTGAATATCGTCGACGTGGCGGCTGTATTTAAGGTATTTTTTATAGTTGCCGTCTTTGGTGATGTGTTTGTGGTAGAGGTTTTTGAGTCTGCTGCCCAAGTTCGGGTAATAGGAATCTCGGTCGTCATAGCACAGATTAATGACATCAAAACCAAGAAAACGCAGATTTTTTTCGATACATTGATCCAGTCCGTACATGTAGGGAACGGCAAGAATAATGGTTTTTTTCATAATGTGTTCGGATTGGAGTGGGCTGATTTTTCAGACGGCCTTGCCTGACAGGATAAGGCCGTCTGAAAACGTTTTAGTGGGCTTCGATAAATGCAGCCACTTGATCGGCATTGGTCAATGCGCTGCACGCGGCTTCTTTGTTGATGCGTTTGGCGAGTCCTGCGAGGACTTTGCCGGGGCCGCATTCGGCGGATTCGGTGATGCCTTCGGAAACAAGCGCGTTGACGGTTTCTGTCCAGCGCACCGGGCTGTACAGCTGGCGTACCAAGGCATCTTTGATTTTGTCGGCATCATCGTAAGAGGCAACATCGGCGTTATGAATAACGCGGATTTGCGGTTGTTTGATGGTGATGTCTTTCAATGCTTCGGCAAGTTTTTTCGCCGCAGGCTTCATGAGGCTGCAATGTGAGGGAACGGAAACGGGCAGCGGCAGGGCGCGTTTGGCTCCGGCTTCTTTGGCGGCGGCCATGGCGCGTTCGACTGCGGCGGTATTGCCGGCAATCACAACTTGGCCTGGGGAGTTGAAGTTGACGGCTTCAACGACTTCGCCTTGTGCAGCTTCGGCACAAATGGTTTTCACTTGTTCGTCTTCCAACCCCAAAATAGCGGCCATTGCGCCTACGCCTTGCGGTACGGCAGATTGCATGAGTTCGGCGCGCAGGCGGACGAGTTTGACTGCGTCTGCGAAATCCAATGCGCCGGCAGCGACGAGGGCGGTGTATTCGCCGAGACTGTGGCCTGCAACGACGGAAGGGATTTTACCGCCGGCTTCTAAGTAGGCGCGGTAGGTGGCAATGCCGGCAGCCAGCATGATGGGCTGGGTGTTGACGGTTTGTCCGATTAATTCGGCATCTTCGCCGTTAATCATTGCCCACAGGTCTTGACCCAATACGGCGGAAGCTTCGTCAAATGTGGCTTTAACGATGGCTTGCTCGGTAAAGCCGTTCATCATGCCTAGGCTTTGTGAGCCTTGTCCGGGGAAGAAGAATGCGAAAGACATGGTAATTCCTTATTGGTTTGAATGTTTGAGGGTGTCCGCCAGCAGAAGGAGGGTGGCGACAGTATTGGTTGCGGCGGTCAGTCGGAAGGTGCGGACAAAACTGGGTTTGCTGGTTTTATGCCTGAATGCGACGCTGCCGCAATAACCGCCCGGCCAGCCGCCAAGCAGGTTGAGCAGGTGCAATTTTGCTTCGGGTATGCGTCTGCCGTGGTTGCGTGCGCGCTGTTTGTCTAGGTAGTAAAGCAGGAAAATGTATGTACTCAGTGCGAGATAGGCGATTGCCAGTTTGGGCAATATTACAGCCGTTATGCTTAAAAACAGGCAGTTGATGCAGAGTGCAAACGTTAGGGATTTCATGGGTTTGAGCAGAATAGGCCGTCTGAAAGGGATGTTCAGACGGCCCAGCCGTTAGTATTTCACCAAAACCGCACCCCAGGCAAAACCGCCGCCGATGCCTTCGAGCAAAAGGTTTTGTCCGCGTTTGATTTGGCCGTTTTTAATACCGACATCCAGTGCCAGCGGAATGGAGGCAGCGGACGTGTTGCCGTGGTCTTGGACGGTTAAGATCACTTTGTCCATGCTCAAGCCTAAGTGTTTGGCGGTAGAGTCGATAATGCGCTTATTGGCTTGGTGCGGCACAAGCCAATCGATTTGATTGGTGGTATAACCGGCTTCTTTGATAACGTCATCTGCGATTTTGGACAGCATTTTGACGGCAAACTTGAATACGCCGGGGCCGTCCATGCTGATGTAGGGCGAACCGCAAATCTGGCCGTTGGCAATTTGTCCCGGGACGTTCAAAAGGTTGAGGTAGTTGCCGTCGGCTTTGAGTTTGCTGTGGATGATGCCTGGTTCGTCAGATGCGCTTAAGACAACCGCGCCCGCACCGTCACCAAAGAGGACGCAGGTGGTGCGGTCGTTCCAATCGACGATGCGGCTGAAGGTTTCCGCGCCGATGACCAAAGCGTTTTTTGCCATGCCGCTTTTAATGTAGGCATTGGCAGTGGTCATGGCATACATAAAACCGGCGCACACGGCTTGGACGTCAAAGGCGGGGCAGCCGTTGGCAATGCCCAATTTTTGCTGCACGATGGTTGCCGTAGAAGGGAACTGCATATCGGGAGTGGCTGTGGCGACGATAATCAGGTCGATATCGTCAGCCTGCAAGCCGGCATCTGCCAAGGCGCGGCGCGCTGACTCGGCGGCCAAGTCGCTGGTTTTTTCGCTGTCGTCTGCAATATGGCGAAATTTGATACCTGTACGCGTGGTAATCCACTCGTCGGAAGTGTCCACTTTTTTGGCAAGGTCGTCATTGCTGACGCGGTTGGCAGGAAGGTAGCTGCCTGTACCGGAAATTTTGGCATATTGCATGAGAACGGCCTTTTTAGAGAGTTGATTCAGATAGTCGGGTATTGTAAGCGAAAATGGGAAAATTCCCAATATGAAGAATGAAGTCGGTGATTAAAGATAAAAACAGGCCGTCTGAACATTTTGGAGTTTCAGACGGCCTGTATATATCAGCCTTAAGCTTCCGTTACTGGAGCAGCGGTTTCTTCCAGTTCGGCTGCTGCTTTGGCGGCTTCCAAAGCAGCCAACTGGGTGGCTACGCCTTGTTCGATTTGAGCGAGGCCGGCAGATTTGGCTTCGTGGTAGGCTTCTTCCAAAGCATAACGGAAGCCGACTTCGTCGGTTCCGCCGTGGCTCTTAATCACAATACCGCGTAAACCAAGCAGGATTGCGCCGTTAAATTTGCGCGGATCCAATTTGCCTTTCAGACCTTTGAGTGCGGGCAGGGCGGCAATCGCGGCAAGTTTGTTGAACAGGGTGCTTTGGAATTCACGACGGATGGCGCCGCTCATGAATTTAACCGCGCCTTCGATGGTTTTGAGCATAACGTTGCCAACAAAACCGTCTGCGACAACGACATCGGCTTCGCCATACAAAACGCTGTTGCTTTCGATATTGCCGATGAAGTTGAGTTTGCTGCTGCTCAACAGTTTAAAGGTTTGTTTGACGGCATCCGTACCCTTGATGTCTTCTGTACCGACGTTCAAAAGGGCGACACGCGGGCTGCCTTTTTCGGGGTGTAGCGCATGTACCAGCTCGCTGCCGATGATGGCAAATTGAACCAGTTGTTCGGGCGTACAGTCAACGTTGGCACCCAAATCCAAAGCCAAAGTAACGTGTTCGCTGTCGGATGGCAGGAATTTGGCGATGGCAGGACGCTCAATGCCGGGAATGGTTTTGAGGACGAATCGGGCGGTCGCCATCAGTGCGCCGGTATTGCCTGCCGATACGGCGGCTTGCGCATTGCCTTCTTTGACTTGGTTGATAGCGATGCGCATGGATGATTCTTTTTTGTTTTTCAGCGCGGATTGCGGCGCTTCATCCATTTCAACGACTTGCGCTGCATGGCAGACGGTAATGCGGTCCATAGGCGCGCCTGCCAAGCTTAATGCTTGGCGGACTGCTGCTTCATCTCCGACCATAATCAGATGTACGTCGGATTGCTGTTTCAGGAAATCCACTGCACCGGGGACGGTAATCGCAAGGCCTGCATCTCCGCCCATGGCATCTACGGCCAGTGTAATCATGTTGTTCTCCGGTTTGTGTGTTTCAGACGGCCTCAGACAATCGGACAAGCACACTCATCTGATTTTCAGGAGATTGAATTGAAAATCAGATGAAAAGGCTTGTTGCGACGTCGTGCCAGACTTATTGGTTTTGCGCGGCCAATTTGTTGTGTTCGTCGATGTCCAGCGCGTCCCAAGGATAGTTGATCCACCAGTCTTCAACGGTGATGCCGCTGAAATAAGGGACGCCTTCGGGAATTCTGCCGACTTTGGCTTTGATTTTTTCATGCAATACTGCCACGCCGATGGTGCCGAAATCTTCTTTCAGCAATTCGGTCAGGCAAAATTCCATGGTAACGCGGCTGTCATCCACTTCGTCAACGACCAGTACATTTTTGCCTTTCAGGACATCTGGAACGGGATCAAGCCATTGGACTTTTTTCACTTCCTCGGTAACTTGACCTTCGTTATCGCTGTCGTAGTAGGCTGTGGTGACGGCGTAAATCGGAATTTCCAAGAAGCAGCGCAACATGCGGGCAGGGATAAAACCGCCGCCGCCAATGGCAATCATGGCATCGTATTTGGTGCCGGAGTTTTGGATTTTTTCCGCCAATCCTTTGATTACGCGGTGGATGTCGTCGTAGGTGTACCAGATTTTACGTTTCATGGTGTGCTTCCGAAGAGGAAAATACAGGGTGCAATGCAAAAAAGCCAGTCATTGCATGGCAATATTCTGGCTTTTTCAGTCAGACGAACGGATTATTCGCCTTTAGCTTTTACCACTTTACGGCCACGGTACATACCGTTTGGAGAAATGTGGTGTGGACGATGCACTTCGCCGGTTGCGCTGTCAACAGACAGAGAAGGCGCAGTCAGAGCGTCGTGTGAACGGTGCATACCGCGTTTAGAAGGGGATTTTTTGTTTTGTTGAACGGCCATTTCAAGCTCCTAGATAAATAAACTGTGTCCTAATTAACTGCTTTTCAAACCTGCTAAAACAGCGAAGGGGTTTGGTTTGTCCCGATTGACTTCATCCAGTGTTCCATTGTTGCCGCAGTCTTCGTGTCGAGGGGAGAAAGGGAGCGACATCAGGATTTGGTCTTCAACCAGAGTCCGCACGTCAAGCTCTTTTTCGAGCAGCATGCCTTCCAATTCTTCATCGGCAAGCATGGCTTCGTCCAAACTCTCTTCATCGGCAAACAGGACGATACGGCTGGTTTCATCGAGCAGAAACGGCATGGGCGTAATGCAACGCTGGCAAATCAGGGGCATGTCGGCTTTGACGTTTAAATCGAGAAACAGACGTTGCAACCGGTCGCGACCGCCTTGCAGCGTAAACGACACGCGTGTCTGTTTGTCGGCCGGATAATCGTGCGAACTGACTCGTTCATCCAATTCTTCGAGCAGGAAGCTGCCTTGCAGATTCTGCCCTTCGGCGGCGAAAACTTCTGGGTCAATCAAATTAGGGTATGACATAAACGGAGTATGATATAATTTCGGCAGTCTAACGTCAATGTTTTTAAGTAAAAATATGGAAGTAAAACTGCCTTTGGTTTTAGGGTCGAGTTCGGTTTTCCGCTGCGGACAGCTTCGCCGTTTGGGTATCGATTTTCAGACGGCATCGCCTGATTTTGACGAAACGCCTATTGCGGGCGAGCATGCGGGCGAGACGGCGCTGCGTTTGGCTGAAGGTAAAGCCCGTTCATTGGCGGCAACTTTCCCTGCCGCGCTGATTATCGGTGCAGACCAAGTCGCATGGTGCGAAGGACGTCAATTGGGCAAGCCGATGAACGTCGCAAATGCACAACAGATGCTGGCGGACTTGAGCGGGAAACGGATTGAATTTTACAGCGCAATCGTGCTTTTGAATACTGCTACGGGCAAGGTTCAGCATCATGTCGATCATACGGTGGTTGCCATGCGACAGTTGGCGCAGGCGCAAATCAGCCGATATTTGGAACGCGAGCCGGATGCGGTTTATTGTGCCGGTGCGGCGAAGAGCGAGGGTTTGGGCGCCGCTTTGTTGGAGCGGATTGAAAGTACGGATCCGAATGCTTTAATCGGCCTTCCGATTTTCCGTCTGATTGATTTTTTGAAAAACGAAGGTGTGGAAGTTTTATAGTTTGAGGCCGTCTGAATGTGTTCAGACGGTCTGAGATTTTTTGGAGTTGCAAGAATGAAACCGATTTTGTATTTGATTCCTACCCCTTTGGGTGCGCCTGATACGTCATGCCTGTTGCCGCATGAACAACAGGCGATTGTCGGGCTGACTGATTTTGTCGTGGAAGCGGAAAAAACGGCGCGTGCGCATTTGAAACATTTGGGCGTGACTACGCCTATCCGCGAGCTGAATCTGCAAACGCTAAATGAACACACGGATTTGAAGACTTTGCCGGAACTGCTGAAACCTTTGCAAGAAGGGCGCAGTATGGGCATTGTCAGCGAGGCGGGTTGTCCGGCTGTTGCCGATCCGGGCGCGAATTTGGTGGCTTTGGCGCATAAACACGGTTTTGAAGTACGGCCTTTGGTCGGCCCGTCCAGCTTGTTGCTGGCACTGATGGCTTCGGGTGCGAATGGGCAAAACTTTGCGTTTAAGGGTTATCTGCCGTCTGAAAAAAATGAGCGCATTCAGAGTTTGAAGGCTTTGGAGCAACGTTCGCGCCAGCAGAATGAAACGCAGCTGTTTATCGAAACGCCTTATCGCAACGATGCGTTGTTGGCTGATGCGGTGGAAAACTTGCATCCCGAAACGCGCTTGTGCGTGGCTACGGACTTGACCTTGCCGACACAGGAAATCATCAGCCAGACGATTGCGCAGTGGCGAAAAAGAAAAGAAATGCCGAACTTGAAAAAACGCCCGACGATTTTTGTGTTGCATGCCGCTTAAAACTGGATTGGGTTCAATCTCAAATTGTATTTGTTTGAGGAAATAAAAAAAGGCCGTCTGAACAACAGACGGCCTTTGTGTTACCTAAACCTTTATCAAGAAACGACTTCGCCTTGGGCGCGTTGTTTTTCGATGCTGCGGTTGATGTGCCATTGTTGGGCGATGGTCAATAGGTTGTTGACTACCCAGTACAGAACCAAACCAGCAGGGAAGAAGAAGAACATGATGGAGAAAACCAAAGGCATGATTTTCATCATTTTCGCCTGCATAGGGTCGGTTGACGGCGGATTCAGATAAGTTTGTGCAAACATGGTCGCCGCCATAATCAAAGGCAGGATGTAGAAAGGATCCGGACGGCTCAAGTCGGTAATCCAACCCAACCAAGGCGCTTGGCGCAATTCTACGGAGGCGAACAATGCCCAGTACAGGCCGATGAAGACGGGGATTTGCAATAGCATAGGCAGACAGCCACCCAGCGGATTGATTTTCTCGTCTTTATAAAGCTGCATCATGGCTTGTTGTTGTGCCATGCGGTCATCGCCGTATTTCTCTTTGATGGCTTGCAATTTAGGTGCGGCGGCACGCATTTTTGCCATAGAGCGGTAAGAGGCGTTGGTCAATGGGTACAGTACGGCTTTGACGATGATGGTCAAAACGATGATTGCCCAGCCCCAGTTGCCGATGATGTTGTGCAGTTGGTTCAAGAGCCAGAAGAGTGGGGAGGCGAACCAGTGTACTTTGCCGTAGTCTTTGGCCAGTTGCAGTTTGTCGGCGATGTTGGCGATAACGGAAGTGGTTTGCGGACCGGCGTACAGGTTGATGGCGGTTCCTGCTTTTGCACCGGCTTGGATGGCGGCTAAAGGCACGCTGACACTTGCGCTGTACAGGTTGTCGTTGCGACGTTTGATGTCGATGTTGCACTCGCCTGCAGTGCATACGCTTTGGCCGTCTTTAGGCTGCAAAATCCAAGTGGACATGAAATGATGTTCAATCATGCCAAGCCAGCCGGTCGGGGTTTTGCGGATGTATTCGGCTTCGGATTTGCCGGATTTGGCATCGTCGTCCAAATCGGAGAAGCTGACTTTTTGGAAGCCGCCTTCCGGGGTGTAAACCACCGGGCCGACGTAAGAACGGGTGAAGTAGCCTTGGCCTTCAGGTTCGCTGTGGTCGCGAACGATGCGGTAGTCTGCGTTCAGGTTGACGGGTTGGCCGTTGCTGTTGGTGATGTCAAAGCGGACATTAACCAAGTAGCTGCCTTTGGTAAAAGTATAAACTTTGTCGATTTTCAGGCCGTTGGTTTCAGGTGCGCTCAGGCGGACTTCAACTTTGTCGCCTTCCAAACTGTATTGTTTTTGCGGAGCGGTAAAGCTGATGCCTTTCAGAACGTTGTTGCCTTGTGCGTCCAAAAGCTCGGATTGGGCAACGTAGGTGTATTCTTTGCCGTCGTTAAACAGGACGAAAGGTTTGTGTTCGTCGCCGGTTGCTTTGTATTGCAAGAGGGTCAGCTGACGCAGGTCGCCGCTTTTCTCATCGATGACGGCTTTGACCGTGTCTGTGGTAACGGTAATGGGAGAAGCCGGGGCAAGCGCGGCTTCGGCAGCGGCTTTTGCCGGAGTGGCGGCCGTTTGCTGTTGCGTGGCTTGTTGCGCCGGATTAGGTTTGGGGCTGGGGAAAAAATGTTCCCAGCCGGCAAAGATTGCCACTGAAATGGCAAAAAACGCCATTAGTCTTTTAAAATCCATAAGAGATTCCTGGAATTGACGGATAGGTAATCGAGATGAAAACTGCTTCAGACGGCATTATATAGAAACCGACGGGAAATTAAAGGAAATCGTGTTCTTTAAATGGTTGACAGCAGCATTATGGAACAGGGTCATGACCGTGCCCGCCGAAAGGATGGCATCGTGCGATGCGTTTGATTGCCAGCCATCCGCCTTTGAATGCGCCGTATTTTTTGACGGCTTCGACTGCGTATTGTGAACAGGTCGGGGTATAGCGGCAGCGCGGCGGAATGAGGGGGCTGATGCAGTATTGGTAAAAGCGGATGAGTGCAAGGATGAGCTTGGAAAGCAGGGTATTCATCGGCGTTTTTTCATCAGCTGGGCAAGTTGGTTTCGGGCTTCCGGAGCAGTTTCCCGATTAAACGCCTGACGCACGCGCACAACAAAATCATGCGGCGGTAGCTGGTGTTGATTCAGCCTGAACCAGTCGCGGATGACGCGCTTCATGTAATTGCGGTCATGGGCGCGTTTGGCGGTCTTTTTGCTGACGACCAAACCAAGGCGCGGATGGCCGAGCGTATTGTCTGCGGACTGGGAGACTTGCAGCAAATCGCGGCTGCGTCGGTTTTTCAACGCAAAAACGGATGAAAAATCATCCGTTTTTAATAAGCGATACTGCTTCGAGAAGCCGTAATTCAAAATTATACAGCCAGGCGTTTGCGGCCTTTGGCGCGACGAGCAGCCAATACTGCGCGACCACCGCGGGTTTTGGAGCGAACCAAGAAGCCGTGGGTGCGTTTGCGTTTGGTAACGGAAGGTTGATAAGTGCGTTTCATGATGTTTCCTAAAAATTGGTAGATAATTAAACCGTGAATTACACTCCAATTTGCCGCTTTTGTCAATCAATATAAAAACTTTTCGTTGGCCAAAGTGTGACAACGGGTTTTATGCATTGATAGAATTTGTGGATAAAATTTTGCGGCGGTTGTGGATAAAAAAGAGCGGAATGGGTATAATCGCCCAACCTTGCCTTTCTCTGTGCGCAAGGCCGTCTGAAAGCAGCGGGAGTATCGTAAAAATTTGATTTTTATCGGATTGCCGTCTGCTCTGCCTTCTTGTATTTCCCAAATCTTCCATTTTCCGAGCTTAATCTCATGACGTTAGCTGAATTTTGGCCGCTGTGCCTTTGCCGCCTTCACGAAATGTTGCCTGCCGGGCAGTTTGCGCAATGGATTGCGCCTTTGACCGTGGGCGAGGAAAACGGCGTATGGGTGGTGTATGGTAAAAACCAATTTGCCTGCAATATGCTCAAAAGCCAGTTTGCCGCTAAAATTGACGCCGTGCGTGCCGAATTGGTGCCCCAGCAGGCTGCTTTCACGTTTAAGCCGGGCGTAGGTGCGCATTATGAAATGGCGGCTCAGGCTGTTGCGCCGGTGCAAGTGCAAGAAGTCATTGAAGTTGAAGAATTTGTAGAGTCTGTTCAAATGCCTTTGCAAACTGCTGCAATGGAAGAAGATAGGCCGTTTGAAACGGTTTCCAAACCTGCCGCTGCCATGACGGCTGCCGAGATTTTGGCGCAACGCATGAAAAACCTGCCGCATGAGCCTCAAGTGCAAACTGCTGCTCCGGCTGAGTCTAAAGCAGTGGCCAAAGCCAAAACCGACGCACAACACGATGCGGAAGAAGCGCGCTACGAACAGACCAATCTGTCGCGCGACTATACATTTGAAACCTTGGTGGAAGGTAAGGGTAACCGCCTTGCCGCCGCAGCCGCCCAAGCGATTGCTGAAAATCCGGGGCAGGGCTATAACCCGTTTTTCTTATACGGCAGTACCGGTTTGGGTAAAACCCACTTGGTACAAGCCATCGGCAACGAATTGCTGAAAAACCGTCCTGATGCCAAAGTGCGCTATATGCACTCGGACGACTATATCCGCAGCTTTATGAAGGCAGTGCGCAACAACACTTATGATGTGTTCAAGCAACAATATAAACAATATGACCTGCTGATTATCGACGATATTCAGTTTATTAAAGGCAAAGACCGTACGATGGAAGAATTTTTCTATCTGTACAACCATTTCCACAACGAGAAAAAACAGCTGATTCTGACGTGCGACGTATTGCCTGCCAAAATCGAGGGCATGGACGACCGTCTTAAATCCCGTTTCTCATGGGGTTTGACTTTGGAACTCGAGCCGCCCGAATTGGAAATGCGCGTGGCGATTTTGCAGAAAAAGGCAGAAGCAGCCGGTATCAGTATCGAAGACGAAGCCGCATTGTTTATCGCCAATCTGATCCGTTCCAATGTGCGTGAGTTGGAAGGCGCGTTTAACCGTGTCAGCGCCAGCAGCCGTTTTATGAACCGCCCAGTCATCGACATGGATTTGGCGCGTACGGCTTTGCAGGATATTATTGCCGAGAAACACAAAGTCATTACCGCCGACATCATCATCGATGCCACAGCCAAATACTACCGTATTAAAATCAGCGATATATTAGGTAAAAAACGCACGCGCAACATCGCCCGTCCGCGCCAAGTTGCCATGAGCCTGACCAAAGAGCTGACCACGCTCAGCCTGCCTTCTATCGGCGATGCCTTTGGCGGTCGTGACCACACGACTGTGATGCACGGCGTCAAAGCAGTGGCGAAATTACGCGAAGAAGACCCCGAATTGGCGCAAGACTACGAAAAACTGCTGATTTTGATTCAGAACTGACCCAATGCAATTTCAGACGGCCTGATGTCAATATGAGGCCGTCTGAAAACAAAAAATATTTTAAAATACCCAAATCAACCGATTTCAAATTCAAAGGAATGGAACATGCTGATTTTACAAGCCGATCGCGACAGTCTGCTCAAGCCGTTGCAAGCCGTTACCGGTATCGTTGAGCGTCGCCATACTCTGCCAATTCTGTCCAATGTGTTGCTGGAAAGCAAAGACGGACAAACCAAACTTTTGGCAACCGACTTGGAAATCCAAATCAATACCGCCGGCCCTGAGAGTCAGGCAGGCGATTTCCGCATTACGACCAATGCTAAAAAATTCCAAGACATCCTGCGCGCCCTGCCAGACAGTGCGTTGGTGTCCTTAGATTGGGCGGACAACCGTCTAACTTTGCGCGCGGGCAAATCCCGTTTTGCCTTGCAAACCCTGCCGGCCGAAGACTTTCCGTTGATGAATGTCGGCAGCGACGTCAGCGCGACTTTCTCGCTGACTCAAGAAACCTTCAAAACCATGCTTTCGCAAGTGCAATACAGCATGGCGGTTCAAGATATCCGCTATTACCTCAACGGCTTGCTGATGCAGGTTGAAGGAAACCAACTGCGCCTTGTTGCAACCGACGGCCACCGCCTTGCTTATGCGGCCAGCCAAATTGAAGCAGAACTGCCGAAAACGGAAGTAATCCTGCCGCGCAAAACGGTATTGGAACTCTTCAAGCTATTGAACAATCCGTCCGAGTCCATCACCGTTGAGCTTTTGGACAATCAAGTACGCTTCCAATGTAATGGTACGACCATTGTCAGCAAAGTCATCGATGGCAAGTTCCCTGACTTTAACCGCGTGATTCCTTTGGATAACGACAAGATTTTCCTCGTGTCCCGTACCCAGTTTTTGGGTGCGCTCGAGCGTGCTGCCATTCTTGCCAATGAAAAATTCCGCGGCGCACGACTGTTCCTGCAGCCTGGTTTGCTGAGTGTCGTATGTAGCAACAACGAGCAGGAAGAAGCGCGCGAGGAGCTGGAAATCGCTTACCAAGGCGGAGAACTCGAAGTCGGTTTCAACATCGGCTACCTGATGGATGTGTTGCGTAACATCCACTCCGACGATATGCAGCTTGCTTTCGGCGATGCCAACCGTTCAACGCTGTTTACCGTGCCAAATAATCCGAATTTCAAATACATCGTGATGCCGATGCGTATTTAATTGGTGTGTGAATAAATAAAAAGAGCGTGTACGGTACACGCTCTTTTTTATAGGTTTGAATCAAAAGGCCGTCTGAAAATTGTTTTTCAGACGGCCTTTTGATTAAACCGGGATGATTCGGTTAAATAGGAAAACTGGGATTAACGTGGACGTGGTTCGCAGTTTTTCACCAGGAATGAGCCGTTAGGGGCGTTCACACCGACAACTTCAGAAGTAGTGTGGGTGTTTTTGTCGATGAAACCGGCAGACATTACATAGCCGCGACGGTTGGTGAAAGTAGTGCCAGTGCTGTCAGAACGTTTTTTGTCGACAACCAAAGAGGCTTTTTTGCCACCGGCGTTTACGTCAGCAGTAACTGCACGGCCGCTACGGTCAAAGCCGTACATCACGTTCAGTGATTTGCCACCGTCACAACGGTAAGAAACGAAGCCGGCAGGTGCAGCGGCAGCAGAGAAGGAAACAGTAGCCAATGCGGCTGCAGTGATAACAGAAAGTAATTTCATGATCTAAGCTCCATATGAGGGTTGTGTGTTATCTTGCAAAGTGAGAAAGGGTTTCCGTTTGCAGATGAAGCGTATTTTAGGCGTTTTGTCGGTAGTGGCAATTAGGTAAATTGCAAAACAGTGTTTACTTATGATTACCCGATTGTTTATTAATAGAAAGTTGTTTGTAATTTGGTGTTGCAAAGTGGTTATGCAGGTTGTTGCGGAATATATACATTAATGATTCTTTAAGAAATATAGCGAAAGAATACAAAAAAGGCCGTCTGAATGTTCAGACGGCCTTTGATATGAAGCGGTTTACAAGAAGAAAATTGCAGCCACAGTCACGGCGATGATGCCGTAGATGGTCATCGGGATGACAGTTTTCTTGATAATGGCACCTTCGGCGTTGTTCACGTTCAACACGCTGCACACGGCGATGATGTTGTTGATGCAGACCATGTTGCCCATTGCGCCGCCGACAGATTGCAGGGCGAGGATGAGGGTAACGGACAGGCCGGTATCAAGCGCGATTTGTTGTTGAATCGGACCGAAGGTCAGGTTGGATACAGTGTTGGAGCCTGAGAAGAATGCACCGATTGCGCCAAGGTAAGGGGAGAAGTACACCCAGTGTTCGCCTGCCATCGCGGCAAACTCTTTACCGATGATTTTCACCATGGAGTCGTCACCGCCAACCATCATCAGTTGAACCATAATCAGCGCACCCATCAGGGCAAGCAGAGGTTTTTTGGTTTGGTTGAAGGTTGCAGCGTAGAAAGACCATGCATCTTTGAATTTAGTTTTGTACAGCAGGATGCAAATCCAAACGGTGAAGACAAACGGAATCCAAGCCGGAACGTAGAGGGTTTGGTAGGAAGCGTTTACGCCTTGGCCGAAGATGTTGCCGAAGGTGATGGTCAGGGAGTCACTGACGGTGATTTTGGACAAATCAAACGGCAGTTGGAAGCTGAACCATTCTTCTTTGCTGGTCAGCAGGCCTTTGATGCCCAACTGTTTGATACGGGTGACCACCAGCATGCCGATCAGCATACCCAAAGGAGCCAGTGCTTTGGCAACTTGTGCGAAAGGTACTTTTTCTGCATTCGGGTCTTTGGCGTAATCTTTGCTCAAGCCCCAGCCGCGGTTTGCTGCGAATACGGACACCATCAGGCCGATTGCGCCGGCAACCAAAGATGGGAATTCTTCATTGACCATTGCCAATGCAACGTAAGGAAGGGTACAGGAGAATACGGCGATACCGATAAAGCCCAGGTTTTTACGGATTTCAGCCCAAGGTACGATGAAGCTCAAGCCGATAACAGGGATGATGAAACCAGCAAAGAAGTGCATTACGCCGGTTTGCATACCGATTTCCATAATGCTCTTTTGATCCAAGCCCAAAGGCGCAAAGCCGAACCAAGTTGGGGTACCTACTGCACCGAAGGATACGGGTACGGAGTTCATCACCAAAGCGAAGATGGCTACTTTTAACGGGTTGAAGCCCAAGCTCATCAGGATTGGCGCGGCAATGGCGGCAGGCGTACCGAAACCGGACGCGCCTTCAATCATAAAGGCGAAAGACCAGCCGATGATCATCAATTGGGCAATCGGGTTCGGGCTGATGGTAGCCAGCCATTTGCGGATGACGTCGATACAGCCGGTGGTTTCCATCATGCGGTTGAACATAATGGCACCGAAAATCACGGTAATCGGGGTCAGGGTAGAAACGAGGCCTGACGCTGCCGTTGCGTTGAGCAACATGGCGTTGTCGCCGAAATAAAACAGTTTGATGACGTAAATCAGCGCGGCGGTAATCGGCAGCGCAATGTAAGACGGCATACTGTTTTTCTTAACCATCAGCCAAATCAGCAGGATGATGGGGAAAATGCTGAGAAAGAGAGCCATAGGAATATCCTCGGGGCAACGGGCACCATAACCGTCAATCAATGGCGGTTTGATGCGATGTGTTGAGTAATAGATGTTTTTCGAATAAGGATTGCCACTTTTTAGATGCAACCAGTTATCAGGTAAATTGGTTTTACCAATTTATGAAAACTGTTGCACACTTTACGTAATCTTATGTAATCGGTCAAGAGGTTTGTAACAAAAAAGGCCGTCTGAAATTGGGTTTTCAGACGGCCTGAGAGCATTGCCAGTAGTGCATTTGGTCGAATATCGAATGGTATTTACATTCAATATTTTGTAAAGGTTTTGTTTTTAATTGATTTCAAACGAATTATTCTATTCCTGCCCATTTATGCGTCTGTACGCTCAGTTGCCAATGGACGGGGGCGTCGGCTCGGCTGTTTAATACGCCGATTTGGCGGATGGTGTCGTAGATATTCATCACACCGTCTTGTTCGCAAGGCGAGAGGTAGTAATGTTGGGCGCGGATTTTGCGTTCCATTTCCTGACAAAACGCAATGACTTCGCCGTCGGCGACAATGCGCACTTCATCTGCTTTCTCGATGCAGCTTTTTTCGTATTTGGCGGCGTAGCAGGCCTTAGGGCTGGTGGCAACGTAGTCGATTTGCGGCGGCGCGGGGTTGAGGCCGTTGGTTTCAATACACAGAAAATAGCCTTCGGCTTTGAGTGCATTGAGCAGGGTATCCAAATGCGGTTGGATGGTGGGTTCGCCGCCGGTAATGATGATGTTGCGTGCCGTGTAGGTTTTCAGACGGCCTAAAATATAGGACAGGCTCATCATGCCGAATTTGAGGTAGTCGGTATCGCACCAGCTGCAGGCGAGATTGCATTTGCCCAAACGGATGAAAACGGCGGGCATGCCTGTATTCCAGCCTTCGCCTTGCAGGCTTTCAAAGATTTCGACAATGCGGTATTGGGGATTGTTTGGTGTGATTTGAATGGTCATGAATGTCGGGTGTGTGGGATTTAATTGTTGTGGTGAAGCGTTTTGAGAAATCGGTTGAGGCAGCCATTCTTTCTGTTAGTTCGAGGGGAAAGAATGGCTGGTGTGTTTAAGCGTAAATGACGGCTGCGGCGGCCAAAAATGCCGGCAAGCCTTGTTTGAACAAAATGCCTTTGTTGCCGGATGAAAACGCGCCCCATGCGGCGGCGATGAGGACGAAGCCGAGGAATAGGATGGTCGCGCCGTAAACGGCGTTGTCGGGTGCGGCAAAGCGCGCCCATACTAAGCCGATGGCGAGGAAGCCATTGTACAGGCCTTGGTTGGAAAACAGGGTTTGTACGCGTTTTTGTTCCATAAATTCGTAAGGCATATTGAACAGCTCTGACGTTTTTTCGCTTGGGATTTGCGTCATTTCGAGCCAGGCGATGTAGAAATGTTCGACAGCGACGAAGAGGACGAGGAGGGTGGAGATGATTTTCATGAAGATTCCTTTTGATGTTTAGCGTATGAGGTATTTATGGGAACAGGCTGTCTGAAAAATACAAAATGCCGGTTTATTCCCCTTCATATTCTGCACATGAAGTCGGCGTTTCCCATAGTTTCACGCTGCACACTTTGACACCGGCGTTTTTCAGACGGCCATACATTTCTACACTCATGTTTTCGGCGGTGGTGCGGCAGGGCAGACGCAGGGTTTTCATGTTCCAGCCTTCCAAAAGCGCGGCGATTTGGCTTTCGCGTTCGTTGTTGCCGTGATAGATGAAGGCATGGTCGAATGGGTCAGTAATGTGTTGTTTGACGATGGCTTTCAGGTCGGTAAAGTCCATCACCATGCCGTCTTTTGCGCCGCCTTGGATAACGGGTGCGGAGACGGTGATTTCGAGTTTGTAGGTGTGGCCGTGCAGGTTTTGGCATTTGCCGTCATGCCCGTCGAGCATGTGCGAGGAATCGAAGGTAAAGATTTTGGTGATTTTCATGAGATGAGGGAAGCCGATCAGGCCGTCTGAACGGTGTAAAACCTGTTTCAGGCGGCCTTGGGATTATTGTTCGGAAGGGAGTTTGAGGAAATGCTCGCGATAATGGCGCATTTCTTCGATGCTTTCGAGGATGTCGTCCAATGCCTTGTGCGAACCGCGTTTGACCACGCTTTTAGCGACGGCCGGATTCCAGCGTTTAGCCAATTCTTTCAGCGTGGATACGTCCAAGTTGCGGTAGTGGAAATAGGCTTCCAAACGCGGCATGTATTTGACCATGAAGCGGCGGTCTTGATGGATGGAGTTGCCGCACATGGGTGTGGATTTCTCGGGTATCCATGCGGACATGAAGTCCAACAGGTTTTGCTCGACTTCGGCTTCGGTCAGTTTGGATTCGCGTACACGTTGGGTCAGGCCGGTGCGGCCGTGGGTGGCGGTGTTCCACTCGTCCATGCCGTCGAGCAACTCGTCGCTTTGATGGATGACGTAAACGTCCGATTGCGCCAGTACGTTTAAATCGGAATCGGTAATGATCATGGCGACTTCGATAATGCGGTCGTGTTCCGGGTTGAGGCCGGTCATTTCCATATCGAGCCAGCAGAGATTGTTTGCGTTTTGGGTCATTTCAGACGGCCTTGTGTTTTCAGTTGGCAGTATTATAAAGGATAAAGGTTCGGGCCGTCTGAAAGCATTTGTAACAAGTTGTGCAATCTCTTGATATAATCGTCCGTTACACAAAAAATCACCGCCAAAAATCATGAACCCAAGCCCTTTGCTCGATATTATCGATACGCCTCAGGATTTGCGCCGTCTGGAGAAAAAACAGCTGCCGCAAGTCGCCGCCGAATTGCGCGAATTTCTGTTGGATTCCGTCGGTAAGACGGGCGGCCATTTTGCCAGTAACTTGGGTGCGGTCGAGCTGACGGTGGCGCTGCATTATGTGTACGATACGCCCGAAGACCATCTGGTCTGGGATGTCGGCCATCAAAGCTATCCGCACAAAATCCTTACAGGCCGCAAAAATCAAATGCACACCATGCGCCAATACGGCGGTTTGGCGGGTTTTCCGAAACGCAGCGAGTCGGAATACGACGCGTTCGGCGTAGGACATTCTTCCACATCCATCGGCGCGGCATTGGGCATGGCCGTTGCGGACAAACAGTTGGGCAACAACCGCCGCAGCGTCGCCATCATCGGCGACGGCGCCATGACGGCAGGTCAGGCGTTTGAAGCCCTGAACTGCGCAGGCGATATGGATGTCGATTTGCTGGTTATCCTCAACGACAACGAAATGTCGATTTCCCCCAATGTC
This sequence comes from Neisseria sp. P0014.S009, assembly GCF_051958155.1. NCBI lineage: Bacteria > Pseudomonadati > Pseudomonadota > Betaproteobacteria > Neisseriales > Neisseriaceae > Neisseria > Neisseria sp. P0014.S009. Next base: position 104,530 of record NZ_JBQCVS010000007.1, read on the forward strand.
GGCGCGCTGCCGAAATATCTCGCCAGTAACGTCGTGCGCGATATGCACGGCCTATTGAGCACCATCAAAGCCCAATCAAGCAAAGTGTTGGACAAATTGCCCGGCGCAATGGAGCTTGCCCAAAAAGTCGAAAATAAAATCAAAACCTTGGCAGGCGAAGCGGAACACGCCAAACAGTCGTTGTCTTTGTTTGAAAACTTCGGTTTCCGTTATACCGGCCCGGTGGACGGCCATAACGTTGAAAATCTGGTGGACGTATTAAAAGACTTGCGCGGCCGAAAAGGCCCTCAGTTGTTGCACGTCATCACCAAAAAAGGCAACGGCTACAAATTCGCCGAAAACGATCCTGTCAAATATCACGCTGTTGCCAAGCTGCCGAGCGAAGTGCCTGCGCCGGAAGTCAAACCTGCCGCGGCCAAACCGACTTATACGCAAGTGTTCGGCCAATGGCTGTGCGACCAAGCAGCGGCTGACGAGCGTTTGGTTGCCATTACGCCTGCCATGCGCGAGGGCAGCGGCTTGGTTGAGTTTGAACAGAAATTCCCCGACCGCTATTTCGACGTCGGCATCGCCGAGCAACACGCCGTTACCTTTGCTGGCGGTTTGGCATGCGAAGGCATCAAGCCTATCGTGGCGATTTACTCCACTTTCCTGCAACGCGCTTACGACCAGTTGGTACACGACGTTGCCTTGCAAAACCTGCCTGTTTTGTTCGCCATTGACCGTGCAGGTATTGTCGGTGCAGACGGCCCTACCCATGCCGGTTTATACGACTTAAGCTTTTTGCGTTGCGTGCCGAACATGATTATTGCCGCACCCAGCGACGAAAACGAATGCCGCCTGCTGCTCTCAACCTGCTATCAGGCAAATTCGCCATCCGCCGTCCGTTATCCGCGCGGTACAGGCACGGGCGCAACCGTTTCAGACGGCCTGGAAACCGTTGAAATCGGCAAAGGCAGCATCCGTCGCGAAGGCGAGAAAATTGCCGTTATCGCCTTTGGCAGCATGGTTGCCCCATCATTGACCGCGGCTGAGAATCTGAACGCCACCGTTGCCGATATGCGCTTTGTCAAACCGATAGATGAAGAACTAATCGTCAGTCTTGCCCGAAGCCATGATTACATCGTTACCGCCGAAGAAAACGCCGAACAAGGCGGCGCAGGCAGCGCGGTGTTGGAAGTGTTGGCAAAACACTGCATTTGCAAACCGGTATTGCTGCTGGGTGTAGAAGACAAAGTTACTGAACACGGCGACCCGAAAAAACTCTTAGCCGATTTGGGACTGAATGCCGAAGCCGTTGAAAAACGCATTGCCGGTTGGATAGAGGCCGTCTGAAAAATATTAAAACATCTCAATACATTGCGTAATTTATGGGAAAAAAATTAATCAGCATCAGTATGGTGCGCAACGAAAACGACGTTATCGAATCATTTGTCCGTCATAATCTCGAGCTGATGGATGAAATGCACATCATCGATCATGGCAGCAGCGATGGCACAAGGGAAATCCTGATTCAATTGAAAGAAGAAGGTTTACCGGTATTTATCTATCAATATCAAGCGCTCAAGTTCAATCAAGACCAATTGGTAAACCTGCTTATGAAGCAGCTTGTAGCAAAAGATGAAGCGATAGATTTCGTTTTTCCGCTGGATGCGGACGAATTTATTTCATGTCCTAGCCGTACCATGCTGGAACAACTCTTGGATGTCATCGGTGAAAACAAGATCGGCATGTACCTTTGGCGCGGCTATTTGCCGACATCGTTGCAATACAACCCCGATTTCACCACACAATTTACCGAGCAACGCCTCGAAACGCTCTTTACCCCCAAAGTCATTATCCCCAGATGGGCTGCTGAATCTTGCAGCGTGATTATCGGCTGCCATTACATGTTGGATAAAGATGGCAACAAGGTTAAATCAACCCTGTTTCATTCGCCGAATTATCGAGGCTTGCATTCTTGGTTTATCGAGCAGTTTTCCGCCCAATTTGCAGAGACCGATTTGTTGTGGCTGGGGCATTTCCCAATCCGATCCTTGAACCAGCACATCAAAAAAATCCTCGAAAAGACCATCTTGATTGCCATTAAAGATGGAAGCAACGATATTGCCTGGGAAAACCAGTTGCGCGAATTGTTGGACAACGGCATGAAGATGGACTTGAACGATTTACGGCTGTTGGCATACAGATACCGCGCCGGTTCTACAAGTTTGGAAGACACGCATTGTAGAGTCAGCCGTTACGAACCTTTGCGTAAAAAACCGCTGATGCTGAAATACACCTCGCCGGAAGCAGGCGACCCTTTGATGATTGTCGGACATTTGGTACTTGCATTGGCAAGCGGTGCAAAAGATTCCTCTTTAGGCTTTAAGGCCGTCTGAAAAACAGCCAGCCCGCACACACAATGATAGGAAAACCTTATGATCAGTATCTTTGATATTTTTAAAATCGGCATCGGCCCGTCCAGCTCGCACACCGTCGGCCCGATGAAGGCCGCGGCCGCTTTTGCCGATTTGCTGAATGCCGAAAACTTGGATACACAAGTGGCGCGCATTGTCATTGAAGTGTACGGCTCGCTTGCTTTGACCGGTATCGGACACGGTACATTCGATGCATTATTGCTTGGTTTGGAAGGCAGCCTGCCGCACGATATTCCGCTTGCGGACATCCCTCAACGCTTGGAACGCATCCGCACGCAACACGTTTTAAAACTCAACGGCCGTGAAATGGCCTTCAATCCTGAAAAAGATTTGGATATCCGCGGCGACAAAGTGTTGCCCAAACATCCGAACGGTTTGAACTTTATCGCCTACCATTCAGACGGCCTGAAGCTGAAAGAGCAGATTTATTATTCGGTCGGTGGCGGTTTTATCGTAACAGACGAAGGGTTTGCACAAGAAGCGCAGGAAAATTCGGATGTGCCATATCCTTACAAAAACTGCGACGAGTTGCTGGCACAATGCCGTCTGAACCAGTTGAATATTTCCGAAGTCGTGTTGGCCAATGAAGCAGCGTTGGCAGGTTGCGATGAGGTGGAAGTGCGCCGCCGTGTGGCTGCCGTGGCCGATGTGATGGAAAACTGTATCAAGCGCGGCTTGGGCGCGGAAGGGCAATTGCCGGGCGGCTTGAACGTGCGCCGCCGTGCGCCGCAGTTGGCGGCCAAACTCAAAGTCCTGCGCGAGAGCGAAATCGTCAATACCCAACTTTGGCCGATGGTGTACGCCATGGCGGTCAATGAAGAAAACGCCGCCGGCGGCCGCGTCGTCACCGCACCGACCAACGGCGCGGCAGGCATTATTCCTGCCGTATTGCACTATTTCCGTAAATTTAATCCGCACGCCAACCAATCGCGCGTCGAAGATTTCCTGCTGACTGCCGGCGCTATCGGCATTTTGTACAAAACCAACGCGTCGATTTCCGGTGCGGACGTCGGCTGCCAAGGCGAAGTCGGTGTGGCATGTTCTATGGCGGCGGGTGCATACGCCGAAGTTATCGGCGGTACACCAAAACAAGTGGAAAACGCCGCCGAAATGGCTATGGAGCATCACTTGGGCCTGACCTGCGACCCTGTCGGCGGTTTGGTGCAAATCCCTTGTATCGAGCGCAACGGCATTGCCGCCGAAAAAGCCCTCAAGCTCGCCACCCTTGCGCTTTTGGAAGACGGCACAGATAAAAAAGTCTCACTTGATGAAGTGATTCAAACCATGCTGCAAACCGGCCGCGATATGAAGGCAACTTACAAAGAAACCTCACTCGCAGGCCTGGCCATTACCTTGCAGAAAAAAGCCATACCGGTATCCGTGCGCGTGGTGGAATGTTAGCAATAGGGTAGGGGATATGCCCGATAAAAAAAGGCCGTCTGAGAAACTTTCAGACGGCCTTTTTTTGTATGGATCGAAGAACTAACCGTTTTTTTGATAAGGGTTTTCCAGTCCGGCCATTAAGTCGCGGAAGTATTCGCGCAACTGTTTTTCGGAACAACCCATCAGCAGCGCGTCTTCAAATGCGTCCTGCGCTATTTGGTACAGTTCGTTCAAGTTTTCGGTCATGACTTTGACTTTTTCGGTGCAGGAAACAATCTGACCGTCGTCGTCATACCATTTGGGCATTTGCGGCATCGCCATCGTACACCTCAATTCAAGAAACGGGATGGGTCGTTTTTCTTCACGCGACGGGCAAAGGCGTATTTTCCGTTCCAATATTTGTGGCCGAGGCTGGTAATTTCGATACGTTTGCCCGTTCTCGGTGCGTGAATGAAATTGTTGTTGCCGATGTAAAGGCCGACGTGGGAAATACGGCCGTGGCCCATGGTACGGAAAAAGACCATGTCGCCCGGCTGCAATTCCGAACGGCTCACGGCAACGCCCATTTGCGCCTGTTCGGCAGAGGTGCGCGGCAGGTTTACGCCCATGGCGCGTTTAAAGATGTGTTGCATGAAGCCGCTGCAGTCAAAGCCGGTAGAGGCTGATGTGCCGCCGTAGCGGTAGGCCACGCCGAGCAAGCCCATGGCGCTGCCGATCAATTCGTCTGAATTACCTGAAGGTGCGCGCGTATTGTTGCTTGGGGCTGGACGTGTATTGACGGGGTGGACAGGGGTTGCCTGACGCGTATTGCCGTAAACGTTGGCGTTGTCGTTGAATTGGTTTAAAACATGCTGACGGGTGGTAATCAGGTTTTCCAAATCATCGGCGTAAGAAAAATTGACGCTCGCGAGCATGGCGACCGAAGTCCAAACTGCTGCGAGCCGGAGTAAAAAATTCATTATAAAAACTTCCGTTTCAGAAGGCATTCCCTGCCGATTGCAGGCACATTGCCGGTTTCTGAGATGTTATCCCGTATCATTCTCTTGTTATCTGCTTGATTGTATTCAAAAACTGTCTTTTTGGCAAAAAAACTGCTGTTATTTTGCGTTAAACCCTTGTTTCCAAACAAACTAGAAAAACATTAAATGCGGTTTCGCTTGATTTATCCTCTGCTGCAACCATATAAGCGGCATTCATTGATTTATTTTCAGAGACTGACATGACACAAAATCACTGCGATATCCGTACACGCTTTATCTTCGACGATATGCCTATCCGCGGTATGCACATCCGCCTCGAAAAGGTTTGGCACCACATCGTCAACCAAAAACATTATCCTGTCGCCATCCGTCGCGCATTGGGCGAATTGTTAGCCGCCGGTTCTTTATTGTCTGCCAACCTTAAAAACGAAGGCACGCTGATTGTTCAAGTTCAAGGTCAGGGCCGTCTGAAAATGTTGGTGGTGGAAGCGACTTCTGAAAATACTGTCCGTGCTACCGCGCGTTGGGACGAAACCGCTGAAATTCGTGATGATGAAAGCCTGACTGCGCTGTTGGGCGAAAACAGCGTGTTCGTTTTGACCCATCAGCCTAAAGATGCCGACCCTTGGCAAGGTGTTGTGCCGCTGGAAGGCGACAGCATTGCGCAAATGCTGGTCAACTATATGAAACGTTCCGAGCAGCTCGATACCTATATTACGCTTGCCGCCGACGACCAAGCAGCAGGTGCATTATTGCTGCAACGCCTGCCGGAAGAAGAATTGGATGATGCCGCGTGGGAGCATGTGACTACGCTTGCGCAAACGCTTACTCCGCAAGAATTGACCGGTTTGGATGCGCATCACGCCCTTTACCGCCTTTACCATGAAACCCCGCCCCGCGTTTTTGAACCGGAAGCCATCGAGTTTGCCTGCACCTGCTCCCGTGGCAAAGTCAGCGATATGCTGTTGATGCTTGGTGGTCAGGAAGTCGGTGGCGTGGTGGCAGAACAAGGCAGCATTCAAATCGATTGCGATTTCTGCCATAGCAAGTATGTGTTTGATGAAACCGATGTCAACGCTTTGTTTGGCGCGGATGTGGTGAATGCCGTCCGTCAAGAAAATGAGCGTTTGCAGTAAGTACGGGATAAAAGTTTCTTAAAAAATTGGCTTAATAGAAGGGCAGGTGCAAAACCTGTCCTTTCTTTTTGGAAAATTGAATGCTAAAAATAGAAAATGCCGTCTGAAAAAAAGCGTGGCTGATTTCAGACGGCATGATTGTTTTAAACGATGCGTTTAATGTTTCAAGATTATTTCCAAACCAACAAAGCATGGTTGCGTTTGCCACGGCGGACGATGGTGTATTTGCCGAAACGTTTGTGTTCGTCGGTCAGCATGTAGGCATCGTCAGGTTTTTCAGCAGCATGGTTCGGATTGTTGGCTTCGGCAGGTTTGCCGTTGAGCAAAACCGCTTTGCTGTTGACAAAGCCGCGTGCTTCTTTGTTGGAAGACGCCAAACCGGTTTTCACCAAAGTTTCCACCACGTTGAGGCTCTCGGAAACTTCAAACGTTGGCAGGCCGTCGAGTGCCAGCTGCTCGAAGTCGCTTTCGGTAAGATGGCTTTGGTCTTCGGCAAACAGGCTTTCAGAAATGCGTTGGGCGGCGGCAAGGGCTTCTTCACCGTGAATCAGGCGGGTCATTTCCTCGGCAAGAATGCGTTGCGCTTCTGGCTTGGTGCCGCTGGCTTTGTCTTTGGCTTCGATGGCGTCGATTGCTTCGATGGACAGGAAGGTAAAGTATTTCAGGAATTTGTACACATCGGCATCGGTGACTTTCAGCCAGAATTGGTAGAACTGATACGGAGAAGTTTTCTTCGCGTTCAACCATACTGCGCCGCCTTCGGTTTTGCCGAATTTGGTGCCGTCGGATTTGGTTACCAAAGGCAGGGTCAGGCCGAATACTTGTTTTTGGTGCAGACGGCGGGTCAAGTCGATACCGGCAGTGATGTTGCCCCATTGGTCGGAACCGCCGATTTCCAAAACTGCGCCATGACGTTTGTTCAATTCGGCAAAGTCGTAGCCTTGCAGCAGGGAATAGGCGAACTCGGTAAAGGAAATGCCCACATCGTCGCGCTCGATACGCTGTTTGACGGACTCTTTGTTCAGCATGGCGTTGACGGAGAAATGCTTGCCGATGTCGCGCAGGAAGTCGAGGCAGTTCATGCTGCCGAACCAGTCGGCGTTGTTCGCCATAATAGCTGCGTTGTCGCCTTCAAAGCTCAAAAAAGGTTTCAGTTGGTTGCGGATGCTTTCTACCCAGCCGGCAACGGTTTCGGCAGAGTTTAAGCTGCGCTCCACAGCTTTGAAGCTTGGGTCGCCAATCATGCCGGTCGCGCCACCCACCAATGCAATCGGCGTATGGCCGGCTTGTTGGAAACGGCGCAATGCCAATACAGGCAGCAAGTGGCCGATGTGCAGGCTGTCGGCCGTCGGGTCAAAACCGCAATAGAGGGAAATTTTTTGTTCGTTTAGCAAAGCGTCTAAGGCTTCGATGTCGGTAGTTTGGGCGATTAAGCCACGCGATTGTAGGTCTTTGATGACGCTCATTGATATCTTCCAAAAAAATTAGCAGTTTTACAAACTGCTAATTGTAACAAATTTCATCGGATGAATGGCTATGGCTTACTGAAGAAGCGTGTGTTTTTCAGAAAAACGTTTGGCCAATTCTCTGCCGCCGTAAGGGTTGATGTGGTCTCTATCGGAATAAACCGGCAATCCGTTGATTTTGAAATTTTCCGGAATATAGGCGGTAGCATCGACAATGTGCACATTGGTATATTTTTCCGCCAATTCTTTGATGCGTTCATTTCCTTTTGAAGTGACTGTTTCATCAATGGCAAGATTTTGACTAAATCCCGGTATGCGGTAAGACAGAATATAGGCGCGCAAGCCGTTGTATGACAGATTAGGGTTGTCTATCATCAGGTAAACCGCTTGTTTTTCCGAAGAAAGTTTTTGCAACATGAGGTCGAATTTTTTGAAAAAATCGGCATCGTAAGCAAGGGAGTTGCTGTTTTCAGACATTTGGCTGCCCCAGCGCATGGCCAAAAGTACTTTTGAGTATTGGGGCAGATGCTCTTTGGCATACTGATAAACGGCACGGCAGGAGGCGTTTTTCTTGAATACGGGCGCGGCATAATCTTCTACATAGGCACAACTGTCCGCAGAAACCATCGCTGCCGACCATTTTTCTTTTTTGCCGACGGTATCAAAAAACGTTTTATATTGGTCGGCATGAGAATCGCCTAGAATCAGTAATTCCGGCTGTTTGTCGGTATCGCCCCAAATACATTGTTTGTCGGTGTTGTTGTGACAAGAAGTGTAGGAACGCGCCAATCCCATACGGTCGTATTGCTCCATAAACGGAAGCTTCATGGCAAGAAAAGGCGTAATAGCCAAAACAAGCATGGGGACGGCATAAACCCATGTCACAGATTGGGCAAAAGAGCCTTTCCAGTTTTTAAACGGCTTCTCGACAAAATAATAAGAAAACAGAGAGAGTGCAAACATTAAGACAATCGCGGCCGCAGTCGAATACGAAGGCAGATTATTTGAACCGATGTATCTCATAAAAGCCAATACAGGCCAATGCCACAGATACAGCGAATAGGAAATCAAGCCTATGCCGACAGTAATCTTCCATTGGAAAAATTTTTTCAGCCGGTGTTCAAATTGATTGAAGTAAATGAATGCGGCGGCGGCCAAACAAGGAATGATGGCGGCAGGCCCCGGGAAATAGGCAGTTTTTTCCGTATAGGTAAACAGGCAGGCAAACAGTACGCATACGGAAAGTAATGAGCCTGCCGCTGCATATTGTTTGCCGGTATCCAGCCCTTGTTGTTGCCGATATTGCATCCACACTGCCGTCAACGATCCGATCAGCATTTCGCAGGCGCGCAGATGGGGAAGGTAATATTTATCCAGCGCAGTCGGTATAAAAGAAGCCAAAATACTGAATACGCATAGCGTGATGAGGAAGGCAAACTGGGTGCGCCAGCTTTTGCGGACAACCAGCAACAGCAATATCGGGAAGACGAAATAATATTGTTCTTCGACCGATAAAGACCAAATGTGAAGCAAAGGTTTTTCTTCTTGTATGGGATCGAAATAGCCCTGACCCTTTGCAAAAAAGATATTGGAGATGAACCCCAAGGTGGACAGGGCTGTCCTCCATAAAAGGAAGAAATCATCTTTGGTGAATAAAAGAAAGCCGCATATCAGCGTTACCGTCAATACGGTAAAAAATGCGGGCAGTATCCGCTTGATACGGCGGATGTAAAACTTTTTGAACGAAAAAATCCCACTGCTCATTTCACGATGGATAATCATCGTGATCAGAAAGCCGGAAATGACAAAAAAGATATCGACACCAAGAAAGCCGCCAGGCAGCCAGTTTTTTTCAATATGGAAAACGACAACGGATAGAACAGCAACGGCACGCAATGTATCAATATCTGGGCGGTAAGATAAAACTTTTCTCATAATATTTTGATTTTAATTAGTTTATTTTAATAGCGTCGTCTGAAAAGTGATTCCTGCCGAGAATGGTAGCATTTCAGAGATCAGCCATCGTTTGTCAGTACTGGGCAGTTTGTTTGCCTTCTTAGAATGATTGCTGATGATATGCGTTTGAATAGGATTAGATTAGAGTAGGAATAAAGTTGATAGTTTCAACATAATATTTAATATGTTGTTTTTATAATGAATCAATACGATGTGATATTGTTTAATTATTTATTGTCATATCAGTGGTATTGTTATTGATGATGTAACCTTGCGCTATTTTTAGGTGAAGCGTCGGTAATAAATGGGAGGAGACCTTTGCAAAAAAGCCCTTCCTTCGACAGCTGAAACTCCAAAACAGGTTTTCGTCTATTTCCGCTCCTAATTACTCCTGATTTTACCCAAATATCCCCTTAATCCTCCCCGGATACCCG
>NZ_JBQCVS010000008.1:0-50188 GCF_051958155.1 Neisseria sp. P0014.S009
GAAGGTGCTCATGGAAAATCCCCTAAATGTCTTGGTGGGAATTTAGGGGATTTTGGGGAATTTTGCAAAGGTCTCAAGCAGTATGCTATGCATACTGCTTTTTTATTGGGTAAAAGGATATCAATAGGTTTAAAACCTTACCTGCGTCTGCAACTGCCTACGATAAACCAATACGGCAGCAGTCAGTGTAGCAAAAGAGAATGCAGACAATAAAAGCAGATAACGACCGATTCCGTCCAAGCCGCTGCGGTTGAGCAGCAGTTCTTGAAAAGCCTTTAAGCCCCAAGCCATCGGGGAAATCCAAGTGAGTTGCTGCATGGTTTCGGGCATGACGTGTGCAGGCACCATAATGCCGCCGATTGCCGCCATCAGGATGATGCCGCCGCCGCCGAGGACGACGGCGTGTTCGGTGGATTTGGCGCAGACGCTGATTAATAGCGCGTAGCCGAGTGCGGTGGCACTGACGGCGGCGGACAACAGCGCGTAGGGAACAAGGCTGCCGTTGAGTATGAGGGCGGGCACGCCGATTTCGGGCAGCAGGTAGCGGCCGAGCAGCAACATTCCGACAAACTGAAGCTGGTTAATCAGGAAATAGGGGACAAGTTTCGCTGCAATCAGGCCGGACGCGGAAGCGCGGGCGAGGCGCAGACGGGTGATGGTGTTGGTCTGGCGTTCCAGCGCCATGACGTTCGATAGCGGTATCATGATGAAAAACATACCGAAAATCAGCCATGCGGGGACGCTGTGCTGTACGGCGTTGGGTTTTTCCACTGTGCCGCTGCCTGCGCTCAGGTAATGCTCTTCCAGCATTTTCTTATCTAAAAAGCTGCGCACGGCGGCAAATTGTTCGTCGTTTTTTTCATCCACTTTTTTCTGGATGTCTTTGCGGATGGCGCGGGGCAGTTTTTTATTGTCGATTTTGATGCCGTCGTTGTTGTCGAAATAGGCGTCCAGCCGCGTTTCAGTGTAGTGCTGCTGCAAAACGCCTTTGACCGCCGCCAGCCATGAAGGCTCGGTATCGGGCGGTACATAGATTTGTAAGGCTTTGTTGTCGGCGATTTTGTCGGAGGCGAGGTTTGGGTTGTGCAGCACCAGTTGGAAACGCTTGTCGTGCAGGCCGTTTTGCGCGTCGGTCAGTTTTTCAGACGGCATCAGCGTAACATGGATCTGCTCTTTCTCCAGCGTGGCGGCCAGTGCGGTATTGATACTATCGTTTGCTGCGCCAACCAGTGCGATACGGCTGTCGGTGTGCGGGTCTTGGTCGCGGCTCAGCGCCAACGACATAATCAGCATGAAGGCGATGGGCATCACAAACAACACGGCCAAACCGTGCAGGTCGCGACAGAGCAGTTTGAGTTCTTTGAGGAGGGAGGAAATCGTCATTATGGATCTTGCTTATCTGTTGCTGGCTCGTCTTTGCGTAGGAAATCAAGGTAAAACGTTTCCAGTGAACCGTGTCCCTGCTGGAAGTAGCGGATTTGTGCGCCGCTTTCTTGCAGGGCGGCGTAAACGGCGGCGGCATCGTGCGCCGTTTCCATCATACCGCGGCTGTCCACTTGCTTTGCACCCAAGGCGGCCATCGTTTGAGGCGGCAGCGGCGGTTCGACGGTAAAACGCACGACACCGGTTTGCGTGCTTAGAAGCTCGTCCAAACCGCCGTGATACACCAGCTTGCCGTGTTGCAGCAGCGCGATTTTGCCGCAAAGCTGCTCGATTTCCGATAGATAGTGCGAGGTGTAAACCACCGTTACCCCCTGCCGTGTCAAATCCGCCACGCTGTCGAGGATAAAGCGGCGCGACTGCGGGTCGATGCCTACCGTGATTTCGTCGAGGAACACCAGTTGCGGCGTGTTAATCAGACCGATGGCAAAATTCAGACGGCGTTTAAGTCCACCCGAAAGATGCTTTGCCGCTTTGTTTTTGTGGGCGGTCAGGTCGGTCTGTTCTAGAAGCGCATTCAGACGGCCTTTGTCGCGCACTTTGTAAAGCGAGGCGAAAAACAGCAGGTTGTCCCACACCGAAAGCTGCGGATAAAACGCAAAATCCTGCGGCACCAAACCGATTTTCTGCCGCTCGCTACGGCTTAACAGGCGCAACGGCTTGCCGTCAAACAAAATTTCGCCCTGCCGCACTTCCTGCAAGCCGGCCAAAAGCGACATCAGCGTCGTTTTTCCTGCACCGTTGTGACCGAGCAGCCCCAAACATTCGCCGTCGGCAATATCGAACGACACATTGTCCAGCGCGGCGGTTTCGGCTTTGGGGTAACGGTGGGAGAGGGATTGGATTTGAATCATGGTTTCAGACGGCCTTTCGAGCGATATTTAAATCGCAGCACCCCATAAATAACGGCGCTGGAATTTGCCGTCCTTAAATATAAAGCAGACGCCGAAAGGATCACCGTCCGAACCTTGTCTGCCGAACAGGTAAAGCGTCTTATCGCTGTGGCGGTAATAGGCTTTCCAGCCTTGATATACATTGCTGCCGCGTGCGGTGGCGGCAAAATCGGGTGAGAACAGTCCTTGCAGTTCGGCAGCGGGAACCGCTTGACCGTTTAGCGTGATGCGTTCAAGCGCGAACACGCTTTTGGGAATGTCGTAGTCTGTACCATAGAAAGGTTTGCCTCGATAGAGCCGCGCGGTGTATTTGTCTTTGTTGATGCCCGAGAAGTCGCTGAGTTTTGGATGGATGCGGCGGGCTACGATGTGTACCTTTTGACCGTTGCCGGACAAAGTCAGTGTATCGTCATGACCGGATTGTTCGCGCAGGCGGACGAAGTTTTTGTCGGAGGCGGGAAATGTTAAACGGCTGTAATGGATAAAGCCGGAATCGTCAGCGCTTGCCTGTTGCAGCTGAACAAAACAGAAGTCCGGCCTGTTTTCACTGAGTTCTTCTATACATTCCAACGGTGTGCCGTCGGGGATTTTTGCCAAAACTTTGGCTTTCAAATCGGGGCGTTCGCGTAAGTTGGTGTGTCCGTCGGCATCATGAACCAAGGCAAAACCGTCCTGCGGCGCGGCATGGGTTAAGGAGGAACACAAAAATAAGACAGTAGCTAGGTAACGCATTTTAAATTTCTTTTAGTTTTCAGACGGCCTGAATGTCAAAATAATTCACGGTAGATTAATCGGGATCGAATAAATCCTGATTATTTCAATAATCCCCGCCATAACGCTTCTTCATCATCCGCAATTTTGCGCAGAAATTCGGCAATGTTGCGGCAGCCGTTTTCGGACGGTTTTTTGCACTGTTTCACGCACATTGCTGCGAATTGGCGCCATTGGTCGCCGATGGCGGTCATTTGTTCTGAGGCCGTCTGAAATGTAGGTTCGTTGCAGATATGGGCGGCTTGTTCGAGGAAGTAGGCGTAGATATAGCGGAAACCTGCTCCGCCGGTACCGATTTCTTCCTGCATCCGCACCAAATGGCCGAGGAACAGTTTTTGGTATTTGTCGTTTTGTTTGGCAGGCAGGGACTCGATTTTTTTGGCCAGCGTGCGGATGCCTTTTACACCAATGAAAAAGACCGGCGCGAGCATATGTTTGGCGTTTTTGCGTATGGCTTTGCGGATAATAGCGGGCAAGTCTGCCATGATTTTTTCAGACGGCCTGTTGTCTTCTAATGTGTACATCATGCCTTTTGCCGCCAATACGCCTTTGGCAAAGCGCGCCCGTTGCAAATCTTCGGCGGCGCAGCGTTGTACGGTTTCAAATACGGGGTCGCTGATCAGGTAGTCGTTGCCGTCTTTGCCGTACACCAAGAGATTGTGTGCGTTGAAATGGAAACGCATTTGCGGCGGGAAGTAGGGCAGCCAAAAGACGGAGGTTTGCAAACCAGCCAGTTTGCCTGAGGACAGCGCGGCATCCAATGCGGCTTGTCCGCTTTGTGCGTCGGAAAATTTGCGGACGGATAATTTCAGCCCCAATGCTTTGCAGGTGTTTTTGATGATGCTGCGCGGCGCGGTGCGGTAGGAAACCAGCGGCATGCCGTTTAATTTGATCAGCGGCATCCAGACAAATGTCAGCGCGTGGGCAATGCCGAAAATCATGGCTTCGTCTAAATTGTGGCCATGGTATTTGAGCAGGGTGGACATCACACCGCTTTCGCAATGGGCGGTATGCTGGTGTGGAAATTCTTGTGTGGTCATAAAGTTATTGGTTTTCGTACAATGTTTTCAGACGGCCTGATGCAGTCGGAATGGGTTTGTTGTTTTGGAAATCAGCGGGCTTCTTTGGCCGCTTCCTGCTCGGCTTTGTAGCGGCGCAGAAATTCGATGGCGGCGGCTTTTTCAGCCTCGTTGCCGTATTTGGCATCACGTTGGGCGCGGCGCAGTTCAGCGCGTTCTTTGGCTTCTTCGATTTGGCGCGCTTTGAAGTCTTCTCGGTTGTCGGAGGAGACGAGTTTGTCCTGCTGCGATTGCGCTTTGGCCATGGCTTTGGCAATCAAATCCATGGGGTTGAATGCGGCGCTTGGCGCGGCTGTTTGGGTTTGTGCCTGTGCGGCCTGTTTGACTTTGACGGCGGCTTCGCGTTGCGCCAGCAGGGCTTTGCGTTCGTCATCGTCGCGCTGTTTGCGTGCGGTATGGCGTTCAAAACGGCTTTGAGCATGTTCGGCGGCAGCAAAGCGCGGTTCGGCAGAGGTGCTGAAACGGCGTGCGGACGGCAGGAAGGGCTGCGATACGGGAACCATGTCGATGCAGTCGACGGGACAGGGGGTAACGCACAAGCCGCAGCCGGTGCATTCGTCGCTGATGACGGTGTGCATCAGTTTGGACGCGCCCATAATGGCATCGACAGGGCAGGCGCGGATACAGGCGGTACAGCCGATGCAGACGGCTTCGTCAATCAGGGCTACGGCTTTGATTTGTGTTTTTGCCTGGGCGAGGTAGGGTTTGCCCAACAGGTCGGCAATATCTTTCATGACGGTTTCCCCACCCGGTGCGCACAGATTTACCGGCGCTTCTCCTGCCGACAGGGCGCGCGCATAGGGTAAGCAGCCTTCATATCCGCACTCACGACATTGGGTTTGCGGCAACAGGCGGCTGATGCTTTGGATGGAAATGGTCATCATGGATAGTCAAAATCGAAAAGGCGCATTATATCAGATTGTTGCGTTTATTTTGGCGAAACCCGCTTTGCTTATTTTAGCGAAACTCTCTACGCTCGTTTGAACTAAACTCGCTACGCTCGTTTTCAGACGGCCTGAGTCGGGTTTGCGTTATAATTTTAAAATTGATTTATTCGGATAATTAGGAATGACGGCTACACTTTGCCCCTGTCAGTCGGGGCGCGTATATACGGAATGTTGCGTACCGTTTCATGCGCGTGAGGCAGCGGCCTCGACGGCGGAAGAGTTGATGCGTTCGCGTTACAGTGCATATGTTTTGCAGGAGATTGACTATATCGTGGACACGACCGTCCCTGCGCAGCAGAATTTGTTGGACAAGCAGGATTTGGCGGCATGGAGTAAGCAAACGCAGTGGTCGGGATTAAAGGTTGTCCGTCATGTACCGTTTGGCAAGCTGCATGCTTTGGTCGAGTTTGAGGCGTATTTTGAAGAGAACGGGCAAACCGAGTGCCATCATGAATTGTCGGCGTTTGTGAAAATAGACGGGCGTTGGTACTTTATTGATCCGACCGTTGCTTTGCCGACGATGAAACAGCCTTGTTTGTGTGGCTCGGGCAAAAAGTTTAAGGCGTGTTGCGGACAGTTTTTCAAATAGTAGTGTAAACAGGCCGTCTGAACGTTCAGACGGCCTGAGCTGTTTTTTTCAGATAAAAAAAACCATTCATACTAAGGGAGAAGTATGAATGGCCAATACATTGCGGGAAAACGTCTTACTTGCTGCACCGCCCAAAAGGGATGAAAGAGCGGTGTTGTGTCAGCGATTAATATTCTACCGTTTTTAGTATTAAATGCTGTTAAGAAGTGAAATAATTTCAATAAGTTGCAAGATAATCGTGATTTTTTGAAGATAAACGGTATTTTTACTGATTTTCTCGAATCCATTTTACCCATTGCTGAAACAGCTCGGGTTGCAATGCGGCAATGACGGAACGCTTGAATACATGTTCGCCGCTCCAAAAATCGTCGCCTTCCAGTGTGGTCAGGCAGCCGCCGGCTTCTTCAAAAATCAATGCGCCGGCAGCGTAGTCCCACAGCTTTTGTCCGCCGTGGATGTAAATATCGTAGCGGCCGCTGGCAAGGTAGCACCAATCGAGCGTGCTGCTGCCCATGCTGCGGATTGTGCCGAATGGAGCAAGGGTATTCATGCGGCTGGCGAGTTTGCCCGAACGCAGGTATTTGATTTCCACGCCGGCAATGGATTCGTTGAGTTTTTTGTTTTCCGAACGCAGCGGAAGCGGCGTGCCGTTGAGGAATGCGCCTTTGCCGCGTTCGGCATAGAAACATTCGCCGCTGACCGGATTGTAAATCACGCCCAATTCGGCGTGGCCGTTTTTAACCAGCGCGACGGATACGGCAAAATGCGGCAAACCGTTGACGAAGTTGTTTGTGCCGTCGATGGGGTCGACAATCCACAGGCCGTCTGAATGTTCGTTCCACAAACGGGTTTGCTCCTGAACGCTCATCTCCTCGCCCAACATCGGACAATCCTCCAATAAGGGCAGGGCGGCGGCAAAAGCGGTTTGTGCGGCCAAATCTGCTTCACTCAAAACCGAGCCGTCTTCCTTGCGTCGTGACGGCGTGTTCAGAAAACGCGGCATGACTTCGGTTTGGGCGATGTGGCGGACGACTTTCTGTAAACGGTATAGCACGGCGTATCCTTGTTTTTTGCAGTTTTGCGTGACAGTGGATTAAAATTCGGGAAGTTCTCAAATTATAGTGGATGAAATCGAAATCAGGCAGGCAAGTGTATGTCGCCGTGTTTCAACTTCGTTCACGAAAGTTCAAATTATATACATGAATAAAGCAGGAAACCATGCCCCGATTTTATGTTGATTTTGCCTTAAGCCCCGACAGCGTGGTCGAATTGCCCGATAATGTGGTGCGCCATCTGAATGTATTGCGCGTGAAAAACACGGAAGAAATCGTGTTGTTTAACGGTAATGGCAAGGCATATCCGGCTTTGCCCGAAGTTTTGGAAAAGCGTCGCGCCAGCGTGCGGATTCTGCGTGAAGAGGCAACGGACAACGAATCGCCGCTGAACATTACGTTGGTACAGGCGGTATCCGCCGCCGAGCGCATGGATTTCACTTTGCAGAAAAGCGTGGAATTGGGCGTGGCAGAAATTCGCCCGGTCATCAGCGAACGCTGTGTCGTCCGCTTGAGCGGCGAGCGCGCTGAAAAGCGGGTGGCGCGTTGGCAGGAAATCGTTGTTTCAGCGTGTGAACAAAGCGGCCGCAATATTGTGCCGAAGGTTTTGCCGCTGACGACTTATGCGCAGGCTCTGCAACAGTTGCCGCAGGAAACGACCAAACTGTTAATGAGTTTGAACCGCGCACAAAAACTGAGCGATGTTCGGCCGCAATCCGGTAAGATCGTGTTTATGGTCGGCCCGGAAGGCGGCTGGACGGAGAAGGAAGAGCAGCAGGCATTTGATGCCGGTTTTCAATCCGTTACGCTTGGAAAACGGGTGTTGCGTACCGAAACCGCCTCACTTGCGGCCATTGCCGCCATGCAGACGCTTTGGGGCGATTTTGCATAAAGTTCAGGCCGTCTGAAAACGAGCGTAGCGGGTTGCACTAAAACGAGCTGTTGCGTCATGAGATAAAAATGGGAGTTTAAAAAATGTCTTACACCTTTACACTGGCTGAGCACGAGCTGGAAGCGGAATTGAAAAAGTTAATCGTACAAGAGGCCGATAAGGCCGACGATGTGGATATGGATGATTTCACCGACGATGCACTTTTGTTTGGCGATGACAGTCCGGTCGGTTTGGATTCGCTTGATGCGCTGCAAATCAGCGTTGCTTTGCAACAGTATTTCCAAGTGCGCCTGCAGGGCGACCGGATGGTGCGCAAACATATGATGTGCGTACGCGATTTGGCGGCGTTTATCCGTGCGGAGCATGGCGCGTGAGTTGGGTTTGCGGTACGGCGGCTACTTCTGCCTTGAATCCGCAAATGGATTTCAGACGGCCTGATGCGGTGTCTTATACGTTTTTAAACCAACCGCAGCAGGCTGCTTATTTTCGTGCATTTGCCGGCGACAGTTTGGGGCGGAAGGAATTTGCGGATATTGCCGAACAACATTTGCGCCGAGCCGCTGAAAATGCAGGCTGGCCGTCTGAAAGTTGGCATGATGCGCCGGTTTTTATCGGTTCTAGTTCCTACTCCATTTCCGAATATGAAAACCGCCATTTTGCAGGCAATAGGGCGGTAGAAGAACATAATCTGCTTTATCTCGCCGAAGATTTGCGCCGGCGTAGCGGCAATCGGCAGATTTTCAGTTTCGCTACTGCCTGCACTTCATCCGCCCATGCGCTCATTCAGGCGGATAACTGCTTGCGCGGCGAGGCGGAGCGTGCCTTTGTGCTTGGGATTGAAAACCTCAACCGACTGACTTTGCTGCATTTTCACAGCTTGGGTTTGCTGACCGAACAGTATCAGCCTTTTGGCGGAAACGGTTTGATTTTAGGCGAAGGTGTTGCCGCACTTGCC
This sequence comes from Neisseria sp. P0014.S009, assembly GCF_051958155.1. Taxonomy (NCBI): domain Bacteria; kingdom Pseudomonadati; phylum Pseudomonadota; class Betaproteobacteria; order Neisseriales; family Neisseriaceae; genus Neisseria; species Neisseria sp. P0014.S009. Next base: position 8,619 of record NZ_JBQCVS010000008.1, read on the forward strand.
TTATCTTCTGCTGCTCCTGAATCTTCTTCAGGCCGTCTGAAACTTATCGGACACGCCGCCAATACGGGTAATGACCTGATTCAAAGCGATGGCCAAGCGCAGGAGCAAGTGATGCGTCGAGCTTTGGATGTTGCAGGCATCGCTCCTGAAAACATTGCAGCCGTTAAAACACACGGCATCGGCACGGCTGACAGCGATGCCGCCGAATTGGCCGCACTGGAAAATATATTCGGTACACTGCCGCCTTTGATGGCGTTCAAACCGCAAATTGGACACACGCTTGGCGCAACGGCAGCCCTCGAAACAGCTCTGCTTTTATCCGCTTTAAAACAAGGCGGAAGCAGCGATTATCAGGGGCGGAAAATTCGTTTTTCCGAGTGCGCGGCTTCACAAAAAGGCGGTTTTTTCTGTTTGGCCAATCAGTTTGGTTTTGGCGGCAGCAACACATCTTTGGTATGGCAATGGCAACCGTAAATCCTAATATCCGTATTACTGCCGCTGTGCGTTTTGATACTGACGCCGGCACCGGCGGCAAAATCCTCAAACAAACCTTAAAGCAGCAAAGCGGTATAGATACCCGCCGCCTCAGCCGTTTGAGTTTGATTGCCGCGCTTGGCGCAGGGCAACTGAAGGAACAAAGCGAAATCCGCCCTGATTGCGCCGTTTTTCTCGGTACGCTGTTTTCTTCGCCATCCGTGTTTGAAAAAATGGCAGACAATGTGCTGAACCATCACGCCGCGATGCCGTTTGACTTTATTGCCAACCTGCACAACGCTCCCGTTTTTCATGCTGCGCAAGCGTTAGGAACGCATGGTGCAACTTTGGTCGTAGCTGTCGACAACAATATAGATACTTGCTTTCATCCATTGTTGCTGGCGATGCAATCTTTGCAAAATGGCGGACAAGCTGCGGTTGGTTGGGCATATGAACATCAAGCAGTTCATGCCGATACTCATGAAGGCAGTATTTGGATTGTGCTTGAAGCCGGTGCAGAGCAGGGCGTTCCCGTTGTGTTGAATGATGAAGTGATGCAGGCTGATAGGTCGTCTGAAAAGCCGCGATATTATTGGCAAAGTATCGCTGATTGGATAGAAGCAGTAATGGCGCACGAGGGTGGGGTTGTAAAGAAATGTACTTTGGCATGATCGGCAAATGATTTTAGCGAAAGTATTTGTCTTTTGAATAAATAAGGTTTGCACCATTAAAAAGGCCGTCTGAAAATATTTTCAGACGGCCTTTTTGTATCAAACGCCAATCAACGAGACATCTCACCTTGAATAGCGCGGATATTCGCTTTGCGGTCGTTGATAGTACGGGTCAGCTGTTGGATTTTAATCTGGTCACCTTTTTGTTTGGCCGCATTCAGCTGTGTTTGAAGGCGGGTAATGGCGGCCTGTTCGTTGCGAATTTCCCCTTGTAATACCTGTTTACGTGTTTCTTTAGGTTTGGGTTGTGGTGCAGCAATGGTTGCAGGAATGGTACGAATTGGTGCTTTGCGGCGGATGTCTTGCTGGCTATTTTGCTTGGCCTGGCGTTTCTGTATGCTGTTGCGTAGGAGGATATTCAGACGCGGATTAGCAGCTTCGGCAGTATTGGTAACGCCACCGATCGGACCATTTAGCAGAATTTTGATGTCGTTATCGACATCTTTATCGCTGAAGAGTGCATCAGTGGTTGGTCCATATGCTTTGGGCAATGGGGTTTTGGTAGGCTTCGTTGGAGTTGCTGCCGCTGGTATGGGTTCGGTCGGCTTGACCGAGTCTGTCAGTGCGAAAATCTCGGTTGTAGATCCTGTTAATATATTGGTTTTGTCGGACGATGCAGAAGAGTTTTCAGCGTTAAGTGGTTTGGTTACTGTTTTTTTAATATTGGTTGTGCGGTTTATCGATGTTTTGGAAACAGTTTGTTCTGTGTGTGTAACTTCAGTTTTGGCCGGTTCTTCGGCTGTTGTACTTTTTGCTGTCTTGTTGTCCAATGGCTCCAAATCTAGAGAATGATTCAGGAATTGGGTGGTGGTAGCTTGGTCAGTGTGCACGTTCGGGGCGGTGAGAGTTTGGGTAGGTATCTGTTCAGTATGAGGAGAGAAAAAGCTATCCGATCTATGACTTTCCTGAGGGGTAGTTTGTACCTGAGCGATAGGTGCAGAGGGGTATACTTGAACAACAGGTGTGGTATTGAATATGGCGAAAGTATTAACGGGATATTGCTTGGTTTCAACAGGAGCTATTGCCGTTTGTGTTTCTATAACAGGAACATAGTGATCAGCCGTTGATCTAGTAGTTTTTTGGTTTGTTACTCCTGTTTTATCGAAAATGTTCTGTGTTCCAACCAATTTCGGATCTGTTTGTTGCTCTGCAAGAGTCGAATTCAAATTTAGCTGCTCAGCATTTGTTTGAAATACATTTGTTTCTACTGGACTGTACGAATCGGTAACGCGGCAGGTATTGTTGATCTGGTGTGAGGTATAAACGGTGATGCCTTCAACATTGCAGACATACTCGGCAGCGTTGGCGGCGGCGGGGAGGATCAGGCTGAGGGCAATGGCGGTTTTGCAGAAAAACGGTTTCATAAAAGCAATAGAATCAGGTTGTTTGTTTAAAGTGTAATTATACTATGTACACTGTCAGCATCCGCCAACTTATTTTTAGGCGGTGTAAAACTGTGGCTGAAAGGTTGAAAATTGGAATAAAAGGTCTTAGGCCGTCTGAAACTTGTCATAATAAAGTTTCAGACGGCCTTTGCTGTCATTGAGTATTAAGCGTTTAACAGGTTTTCGTCCAATGTCAGGTCTTCGTTTTTATTGACGGCGACTTTGCGCGTCAGGACGTTTTGTGCGATTTCCTGCGCTTCGGCGAGCGAGTGCATCATGTAAGTGCCGCATTGGTATTCGTTCAATTCGGGAATTTTGCTTTGGTCTTTGACATTGACCACATCCTGCATCGAAGCGAGCCATGCGTCGGCGACCTGCTGCTCGTCGGGCGTACCGATGAGGCTCATATAGAAACCGGTGCGGCAGCCCATCGGGGAAATGTCGATGATTTCGACGCCGTTGCCGTTCAAGTGGTCGCGCATAAAGCCCGCGAACAAATGCTCCAGCGTGTGGATGCCTTTTTCGGACAGGATTTCTTTGTTGGGAACGCAAAAGCGCAGGTCGAATACGGTAATGGTGTCACCTTTGGGCGTGGTCATGGTTTTCGCTACACGCACGGCAGGGGCGTGCATACGGGTGTGGTCAACCTTGAAACTGTCTAACAGGGGCATTTTGTTATCCTTTTGAGTGGGTTATGTAGATTTTCGGGATAGGATTTTGTCCAGCAATTCATCGTCCAAGACGCGGTTTTCGACTTTCACCCATTCTCCGTCTGTTTCAGGGAAGCCGTTGCGGCAATATCCTGCCTGCGCGACAAAATCATAGACGGCATGGATGTAGTCGTTGATGCACAAAGCTGCCAAAGTGCAGGCATCGTCCCATAAGATCAAGACATGATTGGGGATATGTTTGTCGGATACATCTTCGACATTGTAGATATGCAAAGCATCCAGAATTCCATCTTTCGAGGCAGCATAGAAGTAGCCTGTGTCGCCATCGTCTTCAAAGACGACGCCATAAGGGACATGTTCGAAAAATGATTGTAAAACTTCGGGCGTGCCGACAGTAAAGTCTTTGATTTCGGAAGTCAGATATAGCGGTAATTGTGCCATTGGGTAACGCTCTCTTTAGTGATCACTCTCAAATTACAATTCGGCAATTTCCACCGCTTCGCCCGAAGCCGCGCTTAAGGCTTCGTTCAAAACGTCGTAAAAATCGCGACTGTCGCGCGTTGCCAGCCATTTGCCGTTTTGCTCGGCGAAATGGTAGCCGCCGCTTTTGGCGGCAATCCACAATTCTTGATTGGGCGTGTGGCGGTTGACGATGATTTGCGTGCCGTCTTCGGCTTCGATGGTCAGCACGTTTCCGGCAAACTGGCAGTCGAAATCCCAGCCGTTTTCATCGATTTGGTCTTCAATGTGTTCAAACAATTCTTCGCTCATGCGGATGAATTCGCTTTCGGTCATCATGGCTTTTTGTGTGGTTTTTGTTTAAGATACCGAATCTTGCCACATTCGTAATGATGAAGAAAGTTTTACTGATGAAATACGGCGTATTTTTTGCAGCGGCAACGGCTCTGCTGCTCTCTGCCTGCGGTTATAAAGGCGACCTCTACCTGCCCAAAGAAGGCGACAAGGCGCGCTTCGGCGTGATTCAGACCGGCTTGAAATTCGATACGGCAAAAGAGCCGACCACTCAAACCAACGATTAAAAAAAGATTTCACAAACATGACATTATCCTGCGAACAAATCTCTTATTCCCACCTTGCCGAGGAATTCGGCACGCCGCTTTATGTGTACAGCAAATCTGCGCTGACCGAGGCGTTTGAAAACTACCAAACCGCGTTTGCGGCTTTGAATCCGCTTGTCTGCTACGCGGTTAAAGCCAATGGCAACCTGAGCATCATCAAGCACTTTGCTTCTTTGGGGAGCGGTTTTGACATTGTGTCCGGCGGCGAGTTGGCGCGCGTTTTGGCGGCCGGCGGCGATGCGGCGAAAACGATTTTTTCCGGTGTGGGTAAGAGTGAGGCAGAAATTGAATTTGCGCTGAATGCAGGCGTGAAATGCTTCAATATGGAGAGCATTCCCGAAATCGACCGTATTCAGAAAGTTGCCGCGCGCTTGGGTAAGGTCGCTCCGGTTTCCCTGCGCGTCAATCCTGATGTCGATGCCAAAACCCATCCTTATATCTCCACCGGCCTGAAAGCCAATAAATTCGGTATTGCCTATGCCGATGCGCTTGAGGCCTATCGTCATGCTTCCCGACAAAGCCATTTGAAAATTGTCGGTATCGACTGCCATATCGGCTCACAACTGACCGACCTCAGCCCGCTTGTCGAAGCCTGCGAACGTATCTTGGCCTTGGTCGACCAATTGGCAGATGAAGGCATTGTGTTGGAACACTTGGACTTGGGCGGCGGCGTCGGCATTGTTTACCAAGACGAAAATGTGCCTGATTTGGGCGCGTATGCCAAAGAAGTTCAAAAACTGATGGGTACACGCCGTCTGAAACTGGTTCTTGAGCCAGGCCGCAGTTTGGTCGGCAATGCAGGTGCGTTGTTGACGCGCGTTGAGTTTGTCAAACATGGCGAAGAGAAAAACTTTGTGATGGTCGATGCGGCGATGAACGATTTGATGCGCCCGGCGCTTTATGATGCCTATCATCACATTGAAGCGGTCGAAACCAAAGACATTGAGCTTCTGACGGCCAATATCGTCGGCCCGATTTGTGAAACCGGCGACTTCCTCGGCAAAGACCGCACCATCGCCTGCGAAGAAGGGGATTTGCTGCTTATCCGCAGCGCCGGTGCGTATGGTTCAAGCATGGCGAGCAACTACAACACACGCAACCGTGCGGCGGAAGTGTTGGTTGATGGCAGTGAGTGCAAACTTATCCGTCAACGTGAAACCGTCGAGCAGCAAATGGCCAACGAATTGGCTTGTTTGTAAGGTTTGATTGTTTAAAAGGCCGTCTGAAAGCTTGATAGACTTTCAGACGGCCTTTGTTATGAAAGGAAAGGGCGTGTATCCAACACGCCCTTTTTTAGTTTATCAATAATGCGGCGGAATCTCATCGCGCAGGCTGTACGGTTCGCGTTCGCCGTTTGCGCCTTTATCCTGCATCCGTTGATACAGAAGCCGCAGCTGGCCTTGCTGCAAATCCAAAGCCTGCTGCATCTTGGCGATGGTGTCGTTCAGGCTGCCGATTAAATCTTCCTGCAAGGCCGTCTGAATTTCCAGCTCGGTGACGCGGTGTTCCAATTCCTGAATATCGCTCATCTTACAGCACCATCGCGGCAATCCAGCCGGCAGCCATCAGCGGGATATTGTAGTGGATAAAAGTCGGGATAACCGAATCGCGGATGTGGTCGTGTTGGCCGTCGGCGTTCAGACCCATGGTCGGACCGAGCGTTGAGTCGGAAGCGGGGGAACCCGCATCGCCCAGCGCGCCTGCCGTGCCGACAATGGCCACGGTAGCCATTGGGGAGAAGCCCAAGCTGATGCACAAAGGCACATAAATCGCGGTAATAATCGGCAAAGTGGAGAAAGACGAGCCGATGCCCATGGTTACCAGCAGGCCGACAAACAGCATGGTAAAGGCGGCCATGCCTTTATTGCTTCCGAACAAAGCCATGCTGTGTTCGACCAAAGGCTGAATCTCGCCGGTCGCGTTCATGACAGCGGCGAAACCTTGAGCCGCAATCATAATAAAGCCGACCATCGCCATCATTTTGATGCCTTCGCCGAAGACATCGCTGGCGGCGGAGCGGTTCATCACGCCTAACATCATAAATACAGCAAAGCCCAACATAGCGCCCAATACCAGCGAACCATCGTACGAAAGCTGAATGGCAAAACACACGGCAATCGCCACGGCCGCCACCAAGCTGCGATAGGTTGAAGGCTCTTGTTGTTGCACTGCCGCACGGTTGTCTTCCGTGTCAGTGGTATTGTTCTGATAAATGCGCGGCTTGCGGTAGTGCAAAAAGGCCAGCAGCAAGCCGGACACCATGCCCAAAGCCGGAATCGCCATTGCGTGCATCACATTGATGCCGCTGGTGTCCATGCCTGCCGAGCGGATATTGCCCAACATGATGTCGTTCAAGAAGATGGCGCCGAAACCGTAAGGCAGGAACATATAAGTCGTTACCAAGCCAAACGTAATCACGCAGGCCACCAAGCGGCGGTCGAGTTTCAAACGATTGAACACCAACAGCAGCGGCGGAATAATCATCGGGATAAACGCAATATGAATCGGCACAATGTTTTGGCTCATCACGCCCATGCACAAAATAATCGCCAGCAGCAGCCATTTGACCGCGCCTTCGCCTTTCGCATTGCCTTCGCCGCCGTTGAGTTTGCGGATAATCACGCCGGCAAGCTGTTGCGGCAGGCCGGAATGAGTGATGGCCATGGCAAACGCGCCGAGCATGGCATAAGACAGCGCGATTTGCGCCCCGCCTTTCAAGCCTTCGTTAAAAACAGGAATAATCCCTTGCTGCACCACATCGCCGGCCGCGTTGGTTACATTCTCCAAAGGCATACCGGCCACCAAGCCGCCGACAAACGCGCCGACAGCCAAGCTGAGCACCACATGCACGCGCGATAAAGACAGCACAAGCATGATGATGACCGCAATTACAACCGCATTCATATCGTTCTCCGTTGTTTCAGACGGCCTGTTATGTAAAAACAGGCAATCATCTGTTTACATATTACAAATAAACATCATAACCCAAGCATGAAGCCTTTGCAAAAAACGACAGGCCGTCTGAAAAACAGACCATCGGTTTCAGACGGCCTGCCGTGAACCCTTATTCAGAGTTTTAATAGGGCGTGCGGTTCTGGCGATAAAAATATCTAAAAAACACGCGCTTCCTATTCTTTGCATATGGTACCAATGTTAAAATCGACACAATGTCTCGGTTTCAGGTTTGTCACTGAAATTAAAGCATTCATTGCTAAAACCCAATTCAATCATACAAACAAAGGAAAGAAGTGATGGATATTCTGACGCGGCTGCACAATCTGCCGCCCTCCCGCTTTCATTACAAACTTCTGGTTTTGGTCGGTATAGGCTGGTTGTTTGATGCCATGGATACAGGCTTGGTATCGTTTGTATTGCCGGCTTTGGGCAAAGATTGGGCGCTGGCTCCGGCGCAGTTGGGTTGGATTGTCAGCATTGCCTTTGTCGGCATGGCTCTGGGCGCAGTATTCAGCGGCTGGCTGGCGGACAGGTTCGGACGGAAAACCGTTTTTGCCGGTACGATGGTGGTGTACAGCATTGCCACAGGTTTGTGCGCGTTTGCACCTGATTTGACGGTTTTGCTGGTGAGCCGCTTTTTTGTCGGCGTCGGTTTGGGCGGCCAACTGCCCGTCGCCGTGTCGTTGGTCAGCGAATATGCGCCGCCGAAAGTACGCGGCCGTTTTATTGTGTTGCTGGAAAGCTTCTGGGGCTTGGGCTGGCTCTCAGCCGCGCTGGTGTCTTATTTCTTTATTCCGCAAACCGGCTGGCACAGCGCGTTTTTATTCGGCGCCTTGCCCCTGTTTTATGTGCCGTTGGTGTTGAAGTTTGTTCCCGAATCCGTGCCTTACCTGCTTTCCCACGGCAAAACCAACGAAGCGCACCGTTTGGTATCCGCGCTGGAAATCCAATCGGGCATCACGCCGCCGACAGAAGCCGTTGCCGCACCGGCCGCCCCGCGCGAACGCATCCGCTTCTTCCAACTTTGGCAACATCCATTTGCACGGCGTACGCTGATGCTGTGGCTGGTTTGGTTCGGCATCGTGTTTTCGTATTACGGCATTTTCACTTGGTTGCCCAAATTGCTGGTTGAGCAGGGCAATACCGTGGTCAAAACTTTTGAATATGTGCTGGTGATGATTGTTGCACAACTGCCCGGCTATATAGCCGCCGCGGCTTTGGTGGAAAGAATCGGCCGCAAAGCAACGTTGGCAGGCTTTCTGGCCGCTTGCGCCGCATGCGCATGGTTTTTCGGGCAAAGCACCACTGCGGCCGAAGTCATGATTTGGGGCAGCCTGATGTCCTTCTTCAACTTGGGCGCATGGGGCGTTTTATACACCTACACCCCAGAACTCTACCCCTTGCGCTTCCGTGCCTTCGCATCCGGCTGGGCAGGCGCCATCGGGCGCGTCGGCGGCATACTCGCGCCCATGGTGGTGGCGGCGATGGTGGGCAATAGTGGCGGCTTCGGTAATATCTTTATGATGTTTGCGCTGGTTATGCTGCTGATTGTGGCGGTAATCTTGGTATTGGGTGAAGAAACCAAAGGCCGTACGCTGGAAGACATCAGCCAATAAAAGATAGACATGAAAAGGCCGTCTGAAAAAGATTTTCAGACGGCTTTTGTCTATTTGAGCTTGTAATTTTAATACATCTTTTTTCTGTTTTTATCTTAATTATTGAGAAAAGCAACCAAAAATGACCGTCTTCGGTTGTATAAGGATAAAATCATTATACTTCAATAAATTAAAATGAATAAATGATAAAGAGGCCGTCTGAAAAGTTCAATCATGGTTTGTGATGTAGGTCAAAGCAAAATGTAACTAAATTACCTATAGTTATAGTAGTGAAAATTTATTAACCTTATTGCCACCTTTTATTAAGGAGATACACCATGAATGCATCAGCCGACAACGTCGTCAGCCCAGCCGTAGCCGAGGTAAACAGCCTGGTTGACAAGGGTTTACGGGCATTGGATGAGTTTCTTAAGTTGGATCAGGAGCAGATTGATTTTATTGTGGCTAAAGCCTCTATCGCCGCGCTGGACAAACATGGTGTACTCGCCATGCACGCGGTAGAGGAAACGGGACGCGGCGTGTTTGAGGATAAGGCGACGAAAAACCTGTTTGCCTGCGAAAATGTCGTGCGCCGCCTGCGCGATTTAAAAACCGTGGGCGTCATCAGCGAAAACGATGTAACCGGTATTACTGAAATTGCCGATCCGGTCGGCGTGGTTTGCGGTATTGTGCCGACAACCAATCCGACTTCCACCACTATTTTCAAATCCTTGATTGCGCTGAAAACCCGCAATCCGATTATTTTCTCGTTCCACCCGTCCGCCCAGCAGTGTTCCGCCCATGCCGCGCGTATCGTGCGTGATGCGGCGATTGCGGCCGGTGCGCCGGAAAACTGTATCCAGTGGATTGAAAAGCCGTCTATGGAAGGCACTTCCGCGCTAATGAAGCATCCGGGCGTGGCAACGATTTTGGCGACCGGCGGCAATGCGATGGTGGAAGCCGCGTATTCTTGCGGCAAACCTGCGCTCGGCGTCGGGGCTGGCAACGTACCTGCTTATGTTGAAAAAACGGCGGACATCAAACAGGTGGTACACGATATTGTGATGTCGAAATCTTTCGATAACGGCATGGTGTGCGCCAGCGAGCAAGCGGTGATTGCCGATAAAGAGATTTACAAAGAGTTGGCCGAAGAATTCAAATCCTACGGCGTGTACTTTGCCAACAAAAAAGAAAAAGCCATGCTCGAAGAGTTTATCTTCGGCGTAACGGCGAATTGCGCCAGCTGCGGCGGGGCGAAACTCAATTCTGCGGTAGTGGGCAAACCGGCAACATGGATTGCCGAACAGGCCGGGTTTAAAGTGCCTGAAAAAACCAACATCATCATCGCCGAATGCCGTGAAGTCGGTCCGAACGAGCCGCTGACCCGCGAAAAACTTTCACCTGTTTTGGCCATGATTAAGGCGGATTCGACCGAACAAGGTTTGAAGTTCGCCGAAGAAATGGTTGCCTTCGACGGCTTGGGACATTCCGCCGCCATCCATACCGCCGACGAAGAATTGGTCAAAACGTTCGGCTCCCGCGTCAAAGCGCTGCGCGTGATTTGGAATTCACCTTCCACCTTCGGCGGCATCGGCGACGTGTACAACGCCTTCCTGCCTTCTCTGACCCTCGGTTGCGGCTCTTACGGTAAAAACGCCGTCGGCGGCAACGTCAGCGCAGTCAATCTGTTAAACATCAAAAAAGTAGGCCGTCGGAGAAACAACATGCAATGGTTCAAAGTGCCCGCCAAAATCTATTTTGAACGCGATTCCATCCAATATCTGCAAGACATGAAAGACTGTGAAAAAGTCATGATTGTGACCGACCGTTCGATGGTTGATCTGGGCTTTGTCGATAAAATCACCCACCAACTGCATCAACGCAAAAACAAAGTGACCATCCAGCTGTTTACTGACGTTGAAGCCGATCCAAGCGTCCAAACCGTCTATAAAGGCACGGATTTGATGCGCAGCTTCCAGCCGGACACCATCATCGCGCTGGGCGGCGGCTCACCGATGGACGCAGCCAAAGCCATGTGGCTCTTCTACGAGCAGCCCCAAGTCGATTTTGAAGACTTGGTGCAAAAATTCATGGACATCCGCAAACGCGCGTTCCGTTTCCCTGAATTGGGCCGCAAAGCCAAATTTATCGGTATCCCTACCACATCGGGCACTGGCTCCGAAGTGACGCCGTTTACCGTCATCAGCGACGGCGACAAAAAATATCCGATTGCCGACTACTCGCTGACACCGACCATTTCGATTGTCGATCCTGCGTTTACCATGACCGTACCGGCAGGCGTAACCGCCGATACCGGTTTGGACGTACTGACCCACGCCGTAGAAGCATACGTTTCCGTACTGGCGAACGACTTTACAGACGGCCTCGCCCTGCAAGCCATCAAGCTCGTGTTCCAATACCTCGAACGCTCCTACAAACACGGTGCGGCCGATCCTGAAGCGCGCGAGCATATGCACAATGCCTCCACCATCGCAGGCATGGCGTTTGCCAATGCGTTCTTGGGCATCAACCACTCGATGGCACACAAAATCGGAGGTAAATATCACGTTCCGCACGGTCGTGCCAACGCCATCCTGCTGCCGCACGTCATCCGCTACAACGGCACGCGTCCGCAGAAAACCGCCACTTGGCCGAAGTACAACTACTACAAAGCCGACCTGAAATATCAGGAAATCGCCCGTACTTTAGGCCTGCCGTGTAGCACACCGGCAGAAGGCGTCGAATCCTTCGCCCGCGCCTGCCATGAGTTGGCGGTCAACGTCGGCATCAAAATGTCTTTGAAAGAGCAGGGCATCGATGAGAAAACCTTCCTCGATGGCAGAAAAGAGCTGGCCATGATGTCTTTTGAAGACCAATGCACCCCGGCCAACCCACGCCTCGCCATGGTCGCCGACATGGAAGAAATTCTGACCAAAGCCTATTACGGCGAATAAAATTTGGTAGATAAAAAGGCCGTCTGAAAACCAAGTTTCAGACGGCCTTTATCCGTATGGCTAAACCTTAAAAGTGGTTTAGACGACGATATTCACCAAGCGTCCGGGAACGACGATGATTTTCTTCGCAGGTTTGCCTTCCATGAATTTCACTGCGCCTTCGTTGGCAAGGGCGGCGGCTTCGAGGTCGGCTTTGGATGTGTCGGCGGCGACGGTGATTTTGCCGCGCAGTTTGCCGTTGACTTGAACCATCACTTCGATTTCGGATTTGACCAAGGCGGCTTCATCGACTGTCGGCCAGCCTGCTTCCCACAGTTTCGCGCCGTTCAATTCGCTCCACAAGGTTTCGCAGATGTGCGGCACGATGGGCCACAGCAGGCGTACGGCGGCTTCCAATACTTCTTGGGCGACGGCGCGGCCTTGTTCGCCGCCGGTGTCGGTTTTGTCGTATTGGTTGAGCAGTTCCATCACGGCGGCGATGGCGGTGTTGAACTGCTGACGGCGGCCGTAGTCGTCGCTGACTTTGGCGATAGTGGAATGCAGTTTGTGGCGCAGGTCTTTGAGTTCTTTAGACAAACCGTCTTGGCTGCCTGCGAACGCTTTGACCGCTTCGCCTTGCTTCAGGTATTCGTAAACGGTACGCCACAGACGACGCAGGAAGCGGTGTGCGCCTTCGACGCCGCTGTCGCTCCATTCGAGGGACTGTTCGGGCGGTGCGGCGAACATCATGAACAGGCGGGCGGTATCCGCGCCGTAGGCGTTAATCAGTTCTTGCGGATCGACGCCGTTGTTTTTGGACTTGGACATTTTTTCCGTACCGCTGATGACGACGGGCAGGCCGTCGGCTTTCAGAACAGCAGAAACAGGGCGGCCTTTGTCGTCGAAAGTCAGCTCGACATCGGCAGGGTTGATCCAGTCTTTGCTGCCGTTGGCGTTTTCGCGGTAGTAGGTTTCGCAGACAACCATACCTTGCGTGAGCAGGCGTTCGAACGGTTCGTCAACATTGACCAAGCCTTCGTCGCGCATCAGTTTGGTGAAGAAGCGCGCGTATAAGAGGTGCAGAATCGCGTGTTCGATGCCGCCGATGTATTGGTCGACCGCGCCCCAGTATTTCGCGGCGGCAGGATCGACCATGCCGTCTGAAAATTTGGGCGACATGTAGCGGAAGAAATACCAGCTCGATTCCATGAAGGTGTCCATGGTGTCGGTTTCGCGTTTTGCCGCGCCGCCGCAGCATGGGCAGGTGGTTTCGTAAAACTCGGGCATTTTTGCCAGTGGCGAACCCATGCCGTCGGGTACGACGTTTTCAGGTAGGACGACGGGCAGTTGGTCGGCAGGGACGGGGACGTCGCCGCATTGTTCGCAATGGACGATGGGAATCGGGCAGCCCCAGTAGCGTTGGCGCGAAATACCCCAGTCGCGCAGGCGGTATTGGGTTTTCGGTTCGCCTGCGTCTTGGCTTTGCAGCTTGGTAGCGATGGCGTCGAAGGCCGTCTGAAAATTCATGCCGTCCAAGTCGCCGCTGTTGACCAATACGCCGTTTTCTTTGTCGCCGTACCATTCTTGCCATTGGTTTGCGTTGAATGCGCTGTCGCCGACGGCAATGACTTGTTTTTTCGGCAGGTTGTATTTGGTGGCAAACTCGAAATCGCGTTCGTCGTGCGCCGGAACAGCCATCACCGCGCCGTCGCCGTAGCCCCACAATACATAGTTGGCAATCCACACTTCCAGCTTGTCGCCGTTGAGCGGATTGACGACGTAGCGGCCGGTCGGCACGCCTTTTTTCTCCATCGTCGCCATGTCGGCTTCGGCAACCGAACCGGCTTTGCATTCGGCGATAAATGCCTGCAACTCGGGTTTGTCGGCGGCTGCGGCGGTTGCCAGCGGATGCTCGGCGGCAACGGCGACATAAGTCGCGCCCATCAGCGTGTCGGGACGGGTGGTATAAACTTGCAGGAATTTCGCGTAATCGCCTTCCAAACCTTGTTTGCTGTCGTCTGAAACGGCGAAGCGCACGGTCATACCGCGTGATTTGCCGATCCAGTTGCGCTGCATGGTTTTGACTTGTTCCGGCCAGTGTTCCAGCTTGTCCAAATCGTTGAGCAGCTCTTCGGCGTAATCCGTGATTTTGAAGTAATACATCGGGATTTCGCGTTTTTCGATCAACGCGCCCGAACGCCAGCCGCGTCCGTCGATGACTTGCTCGTTGGCAAGGACGGTTTGGTCGACAGGGTCCCAGTTTACCGTGCCGTTTTTGCGATAGACGATGCCTTTTTCAAACAGCTTGGTAAACAGCCATTGTTCCCAGCGGTAGTATTCGGGTTTGCAGGTGGCGACTTCGCGCTCCCAGTCAATCGCAAAACCCAGGCTTTTGAGCTGGGTTTTCATGTATTCGATGTTGTCGTAGGTCCAAGCGGCAGGGGCGACGTTGTTTTTCATCGCCGCGTTTTCCGCCGGCATGCCGAACGCGTCCCAACCCATAGGCTGCATGACGTTGAAGCCGTTTAAGAGTTTGAAGCGGCTCAATACGTCGCCGATGGTGTAGTTGCGTACATGCCCCATGTGCAGCTTGCCGCTGGGGTAGGGGAACATGGAGAGGCAGTAGTATTTGGGTTTGGAAGCGTCTTCGGAGACGTTGAAAATACGGGCGTCATCCCATTTTTTCTGCGCCGCAGGCTCAATGGCGGCGGGTTGGTAATGTTCTTGCATGGTCATTCTGTTTTTCGCTTGAAAACGTTGGAAAAAATAAAGATGGGATTATAGCAGGTTGTCGGGCCTGTCGGTTTGACAAAGGCCGTCTGAATGTTTGGATGTCGGAAAAGCACAATTTCAGACGGCCTTGAAAATACTGACTTGAGTTTTTGATACTCGCCCACATATCCCACCCAGTTTGAATTCATTCTTAACACTATCAAAATTATGAGCAATAAAGATTTTTACGAAACCCTTGGTGTTGCCCGCAGCGCTAGCGACGATGAAATCAAAAAAGCCTACCGCAAGCTGGCAATGAAATACCATCCCGACCGCAACCCTGACAACAAAGAAGCGGAAGAAAAATTTAAAGAAGTCCAAAAAGCTTATGACACCTTGTCTGACAAGGAAAAACGTACCATGTACGACCAATACGGCCATGCCGCGTTTGAACAGGGCGCAGGTGCGGGCGGATTCGGTGGCTTTGGCGGTTTCGGCGGCCAAGGCGGATTCGGTGGCACGCAAGGCTTCGATTTTTCTGATATTTTCAGCCAAATGTTCGGCGGTGGCGGCAGCGCAGGCGGCCGTCAGCCGGATTACAGCGGCACGGACTTGCAGGTCGGCATAGAGATTTCGCTTGAAGAAGCCGCCAAAGGCGTGAAAAAACGCATCAACATTCCGACTTACGAAGAATGTGATGTCTGCCACGGCTCAGGTGCTAAGCCGGGCACATCCGCATCGACTTGTTCGACCTGTCATGGCTCAGGTACGGTACACGTCCGCCAAGCCATTTTCCAAATGCAGCAGACGTGTCCGACTTGTCACGGCACAGGCAAAGAAATCAAAGATCCTTGCGTCAAATGCCGTGGCGAAGGCCGCACCAAAACCAGCAAAACGGTTGAAGTCAACATTCCGGCAGGCATCGACGACGGTCAACGCATCCGCTTGAGCGGCGAGGGCGAGCCGGGTCAACACGGTGCACCGGCAGGCGATTTGTACGTCAATGTCCGCGTAAGACAGCACAAAATCTTCGAGCGCAACGGCTTGGACCTGCATTGCGAACTGCCGATCAGCTTTGCCATTGCCGCATTGGGCGGTGAAGTCGAAGTGCCGACTTTGGACGGCAAAGTCAAACTGCACATTCCGAAAGAAACGCAAACCGGCCGCCGTATGCGCGTGAAAGGCAAAGGCATCAAGTCTCTGCGTTCCAGCTCGACCGGCGATTTGTACTGCCACATTTTGGTTGAAACACCGGTCAACCTGACCGACCGTCAGAAAGAGTTGCTGGAAGAATTTGAAAAAATCTCTTCCGGCCTCAATCTCAGCCAAACCCCGCGCAAAAAATCGTTTTGGGAAAAAGTAGGCGAAAAAGTAGGCGATTTGTTCTCCGATAATTAATCGCTGTGAAAAAGGCCGTCTGAAACCTGTTTACATTAAGTTTCAGACGGCCTTTTTTATATTTTTCAGACTTTTATCATCTTTTGTTGCTTCAATATAATCTTCTGTGCCATTTCCAAAAACAGCTTCTGCTCGTCTGCCGACAGATCCGCCAAGGATTCTTGGTTGATGGCTTTGGCAATTTCGGTGGAGCTTGATTGTAAAGCACGCGCGTGTTCTGTCAGCATAATCAAACGGCTGCGTGCATCTTCAGGATTAGGCTCCCGTGTAATCAATCCGTCTCGCTCCATCCGTGCCAGAGTGTTGGCAATCGTTGCCTGCTTCAAATCGGCACGCTCAACTAATTCCTGTTGGCTCAAGCCGTCTTTATTCCATAGCTCGATCAAAATTGGAAATTGTGCAGGCGCAATCCCCAGTGGTTTTAAGCCTTCGCTCAATAAAATGGCAAATTGGCGGGCAATGTGGTTCATCAGATAGCCTGCCGATTCAGTTTTGAAAACTTCGTTCACTTTGTTTCCTTTAAAATCAGATTGTTGCGGATTATATCACAAATATAGCTTGCTATCTTAATTCATAGCACGCTATACTTATTTCAACTCGATAGCTTGCTATTTAAATGTTTTCAGACGACCTCTCTCAAATGTTCAAGGAAACCATAATGAACCGCAATACTTTATGCAAAATCCACGCCGCCACAGGGGTGGGTGCATTTTTATTCATCGCTTCGTTTTGGAGCAGCACCGTGTTCAGCGAACTCTTCGGCTCGCACGAAACTGTCGCCGCCGTGAAGCAAACCATTGTTTATGCGCTGTTCGGGTTGATTGCCTGCATGGCAACCGCAGGCGCAACAGGCATGAAAATGGGCGGCAAAAGCAAACACGCCGCGATTGCCGCGAAACGCCGACGCATGCCGTTTATCGCTGCCAACGGAATGCTGATTTTGCTGCCTTGTGCCTTTTTCTTGAATAACCACGCTTCTGCCGGACAGTTTGACAGCGTGTTTTATATCGTTCAAATCGTAGAACTGATTGCCGGTATAGCTAATCTGACGCTGTTGGGACTGAGCATGAAAGACGGATTTTCTATCCGTAAACCCAAATTGAAATCCATTTAATTGTTAATTTAAGAGAAAACATCATGAAACCTGATATTCCGCAACGTTACGGCACTACAACCCGCTTTCTGCATTGGACTATGGCGGCCTGCTATCTGTTTATGTTTGCAACCGCCATTGCTTGGAATATGGATGAAAGTCTGAAGTTTTTGACTAATCCTCATAAGGTGGTTGGCTTTCTTCTGCTGATATTGTCTGCTTGGCGTGTGATGCGGGCAATCCGCCAGTCCAGCAATCGACCGGTTGGCAGTATGGCTGCCAAACTTGGACATTGGGCAATGTATCTCCTGATGCTTGCCGTTCCAGTCACAGGTGTTATGAGACAAATTACTCAGGAAGGGCAGATTCACGGAGCACTGGCATTTTCGTTGTTGTTCTTGTCTTTGGGACATATCGGCATGGTCGTTTACCACTACATCAAAGGCGAATCCGTAATGCCCCGAATGTTCGGAAGAGATTAAATATCTCACATCAATTCAAACCTATAAGGATCTATCCATATGAATATCCGTAAAAAAACAGCTCTGATTGCCGCTGCTGCCACTGCCTTTGTCGCTGTCGCTGTCGGTTGTACTGCAAATGCCAAACAGTAGCAGGAAAAATGTGAGGCCTTTCAAAACAGTGTCGTCCTCATTAATACTTTTGAAGTGCCACAGGGTAAAGAAGCCGAAGCTTTGGCTTCTTGGCAAAAAGCGCGTGATTTTTTGAAAACCCAGCCGGGCTATATAGCTACGCGCCTGCACCAAAATATAGATCCAAACGGTAAATATCATTTGGTCAACGTAGCCCGTTGGTGCA
This sequence comes from Neisseria sp. P0014.S009, assembly GCF_051958155.1. Taxonomy (NCBI): domain Bacteria; kingdom Pseudomonadati; phylum Pseudomonadota; class Betaproteobacteria; order Neisseriales; family Neisseriaceae; genus Neisseria; species Neisseria sp. P0014.S009. Next base: position 26,464 of record NZ_JBQCVS010000008.1, read on the forward strand.
ATATGGAAGATTTTAAAGCCGCTACTGCCAAGATGCGTCAGGCCCTGCCGGATAATATGCCTGAAGGGGTTACAGCCAGCCCGGGTTTGTTTAAAGTGATTGAAAACGATATGCCGCATGGTTTTGGCAGATATAATGGCAAAGGATTCGGCCGTAAATTTGAAGTATGCGGCAAGTAATCGCAGGCCGTCTGAAACCTGCTTTACATTGGGTTTCAGACGGCCTTTTGTTTTTCTTTTTGTTGCTTTAAGCCATAGTTTGCCTTACAATCCGCGCTTCACTCTTACGGGAGTAGCCATTCGGCGCAATGCCGAAACCGTTGTCAACATAATCGGCTTGTGCGGCCGTGGCAGCGGTATCTTCTCTGCTTTATCGGAAGACAGGCAAGACGTAAGCGTTGTCCATACCCTTGCGGGCGGTATGCACAGCGCTTTTTGTTTGCCCGCTTTTCGGTTGAGTATCTTAAATCATGGAAGCTTTTTTCTCCTCGACGCTGGGCGTTGCTATTGCCGAAATTGGCGATAAAACGCAATTGCTCGCGCTCTTTTTGGCAGCACGTTTTGCCCACAAAAACGCGATTGTTGCCGGTATTTTTATTGCAACCCTGTTGAACCATCTTGTTTCAGCCGCACTCGGTGTCTGGCTGGCATCTGCTATTTCGCCCGAAGTCATGAAATGGGTGGTCGGCGGCAGTTTTATTGCGGTTGGATTATGGCTGCTGTTGCCGGATAAAGACGAAGACCCTGATGGCAAATGGTTGAAATACGGCGCATTTACGGCGACGGTCGTCCTGTTTTTCTTGGCGGAAATCGGCGATAAAACGCAAATTGCGACGGTTCTTTTGGCGGCAAAATACCAATCTATCCTGCTGGTTGTGGTCGGCAGTATTGCCGGTTTGATGATTGCTTCTGTGCCTGCCGTGTATTTGGGCGAAATGCTGATGCGCAAGATTCCGGCCAAAGCAGTGCGTATTACTGCATGTATCTTGTTCTGCCTGCTGGGTATTTTGACCCTGCTTGGTGACGGTATTGTGTTGAAGGCCGTCTGAAATGTGGGACATTGTTTTTGAACACGAAGACTTTGTAGTCATCAATAAGCCTTGCGGTGTATCGGTGCACAGCGAATTGGAAGGAGATGTTTGCCTGACCGCTTCGCTAGCGCAGCAGCTCGGCGTTGAACGCGTGTGGCTGGTTCACCGTTTGGACAAAGCCACCAGCGGCCTGTTGCTGCTTGCGCTCAACCGCGACAGCGCGGCCGCTTTGTCGGCGCAGTTTGCCGAAAAAACCATGCGTAAAACTTATTTGGCACTCGGTACGCACAAGCCGGCGAAAAAGCAGGGCTGGGTGAAAGGCGGTATGGTGCGTTCGCGGCGCGGTACATGGAAGCTGACGCGAGACGAGGATAATTTTGCCGTTACCCATTTCAGCAGCCAAAGCCTGAAGCCCGGTTTGCGCCTGTTTGTGTTGCAACCGTTTACCGGAAAAACCCATCAGCTGCGCGTGGCCATGAAAAGCATAGGCAGTCCGATTTTGGGCGATACGCTGTATGGCGGCGATGAGGCGGGACATCTGTTTCTGCATGCTTGGCGTTTGGTTTTCGACTATCGCAGCGAGCATTTCGATATTCGGGTTGCGCCTGATAAAACATGGCCGTCTGAAATCGATTTGTCGGCGTGTTTGGGTTCGGATGAGTCGGAATAGAAGCAGTGAGATTTTTGTATGTATGAAAAAAAAAGGCCGTCTGAAAATTGTTCAGACGGCCTTTTGATTATTTCAAGTTTACATTTCCAATTCGCTCAAACCCGGCAAGTCGGCAAAACAGCGGTCGTGCGTGATTTGGCAGAAGTTGTCCAGATAGCCTTTGTTGGCATCTTCCGTACGAATGGCGGCATAAAGTTTGCTTTGCAGGCCGTCTGAAGTGATTTTGCGGTGGACGACGTAGCCTTTTTCTAAATACGGCATGACTGTCCAATAGGGCAGGGCGGCGATGCCGCGTTTGCTGGCAACCAATTGAATAATGGCAATGGTCAGCTCGCTATGGCGGCGCGGCGGATTAATGCCTTTGGGTAGCAGCACTTTTTTGGGCAAATCCAGCATCTCATCGGGGACGGGATAAGTAATCAAGGTTTCGTCGATAAAATCTTCCGCTTCCCAAACGTCTTTGTCGGCAAGCGGGTGGTCTTCTGCGCAGATGCCAACCATTTCATAGGCAAACAGAGGGCGGTAGCTGATACCGTTGAGCGGCTCGGCTTCGGAAACAATGGCGAGGTCGGCGCGGTGTTGCAGCAATAGTCCGACCGGATCGGCTTGGAAACCGGAAACGATGTCCAATTCAACTTGCGGCCATAACGGGCGGAATTCGCCCATGGCAGGCATCAGCCAGTCAAAGCAGGTGTGGCATTCGACGGCAAGTCTGAGTTCGCCCGCTTCGCCTTCGATAATCCGCACCAAATCACGTTCGGCGGCGGCAACCTGCGGCAACAGCTCGCGCGCCAGTTGCAATAGGCGCATACCGGCCGGTGTGAAGCGCAAAGGTGTGGATTTGCGTTCAAACAACGGCGTTTCGTAATAATTTTCCAAGGCGCGGATTTGGTGCGACAGGGCAGATTGGGTCAGGAAAACCCGTTTGGCGGCAAGGGAAACGCTGCCGGTTTCTTCTAAAGCCAGCAAGGTTTTGAGATGACGCAATTCGATAATAGAGTCCATGTGTTTTCAGACGGCCTGTGGGTAAGGTGGGGTATATTAAAATAATTCATGATGATGTGCAAATGATTAATGTTGGGAATGATTGCTGAAATCGGAATGTAAGGATTTGAGGCATAAACAGATTTTGCGGTTAGAATGCGAAGCTGTTTTTGAAGATAGATATAAGGAGCGGAATATGGCTTTACGCCGCGAAATTCTGGCTTGGTGTGATGAGACATTGCAGGTCGGGCTGTTTAAGGACTATGCGCCCAACGGTTTGCAGGTCGAAGGCAAAGAAGAAATTGCCAAAATCGCCACTTCGGTTACCGCCAGCAAAGCTGCAATCGATTTTGCCGTAGCGCAGGGGGCGGATATGCTTTTGGTCCATCACGGTATGTTTTGGAAAAGCGAGCCTGTCACGATTACCGGTTGGAAAAAAGCACGCATTGAAACCTTGCTGCAACACCAAATCAATATGGCGGGCTACCACCTGCCGCTGGACGCGCACCCGCAACTAGGCAATAACGCGCAGTTGGCCGAGAAACTCGATTGGGTGCTCGAAAAACAATTCGGCGAGCAAAACCTGTTGAATACAGGCCGTCTGAAAACCACGCAAACGCTGGCGCAGTTGTCTGAACGCATCGAGGCGGTATTCGGCCGCAAGCCGACCGTTATCGGCGATCTTGAACGTGAAATCAAACGCATTGCCTGGTGTAGCGGCGGTGCGCAGGGATTTTTTCAGACGGCCGTAGACGAAGGTGTCGATGCGTATCTGACCGGTGAGATTTCCGAAGCGCAATATCACCTTGCCAATGAAACGGGTGTGGCGTTTATCAGCGCAGGCCACCACGCGACAGAACGTTACGGCGTCCGCGCCTTAGGCGATGCCGTGGCAGAAAAATTCGGTATCGAAGTGGTTCACTTTGATGAAAACAATCCTGCTTGAGTATTGAGCAATATCATAAAAACTTTACCTTATTTTAAATAATGCTTTGAGTATTACAACAAACTAGGTAGAATTACGCTGTTTAATGGCTCGGTATTCCCAAAATTTTAGGACGACTGAATAATGGATAATCAAGAAATCAACAACGGTCGCCGCCGTTTCCTGACACTGGCTACTTGCGGTGCAGGCGGTGTGGCGGCTCTGGGCGTAGCTACGCCTTTCGTGGCCAGCTTCTTCCCATCGGAGAAAGCTAAGGCTGCCGGTGCTGCTGTCGAAGTAGATGTCAGCAAAATCGAAGCAGGCCAAATGCTGACTGCCGAATGGCAGGGTAAACCGATTTGGCTGGTCAACCGCACAGATCAACAGCTCAAAGACTTGAAAAGTTTGGATGGCGCAGTTGTCGATCCTAATTCCGAAGTGGATCAGCAACCGGAATACGCTAAAAACGAGCACCGTTCGATCAAGCCGAACCTCCTCGTCGCTATCGGTATCTGTACTCACCTGGGTTGCTCTCCGACTTACCGTCCCGACATTGCTCCCGCCGACTTGGGCGCAGACTGGAAAGGCGGTTTCTTCTGCCCTTGCCACGGTTCGAAATTTGACATTGCAGGCCGAGTATACAAAGGTGTTCCTGCACCGACCAACTTGGTTGTACCGCCTTACAAATATCTGAGCGATACAACTGTTTTGGTGGGCGAAGACTAAAAATAAGGAACGATAATTATGGCAAACCAAACCAATAGCAAAGCAAAAGCATTGTTAGGCTGGATGGACGCTCGCTTCCCTCTGTCTAAAATGTGGAATGAGCATTTGGCTCAATACTATGCGCCGAAGAACTTCAACTTCTGGTATTACTTCGGCTCTTTGGCCCTGCTTGTCCTTGTGATTCAAATCGTCAGCGGTATTTTCCTGACCATGAACTACAAACCGGACGGCAACCTTAACGCCTACCATCTGCCTGCTGCCTTTACCGCAGTAGAGTACATCATGCGCGACGTTTCCGGCGGCTGGATTATCCGCTACATGCACTCCACCGGCGCATCTTTCTTCTTCATCGTCGTTTATCTGCACATGTTCCGCGGCCTGATTTACGGTTCGTACAAAAAACCTCGTGAATTGGTGTGGATTTTCGGTTCCCTGATTTTCTTGGCATTGATGGCAGAAGCCTTTATGGGTTACCTGTTGCCTTGGGGTCAAATGTCCTTCTGGGGTGCGCAGGTAATTATTAACCTGTTCTCCGCCATCCCTGTTATCGGTCCTGATTTGTCCACTTGGATTCGTGGTGACTTCAACGTTTCCGACGTTACTCTGAACCGCTTCTTCGCCCTGCACGTTATCGCTGTACCTTTGGTATTGCTCGGCTTGGTTGTGGCTCACATCATCGCCCTGCACGAAGTGGGTTCTAACAACCCTGACGGCGTTGAAATCAAGAAAAACAAAGACGAAAACGGTATCCCACGCGATGGTATCCCATTCCATCCTTACTACACCGTTAAAGACATCTTGGGCGTCGTTGTATTCCTGATTGTCTTCTGTTCTGTGTTGTTCTTTGCACCTGAAGGCGGCGGCTACTTCCTCGAGGCGCCAAACTTCGATGCAGCGAATGCGCTGAAAACACCTCCGCACATTGCGCCGGTATGGTACTTCACTCCATTCTACGCAATTCTGCGTGCGATTCCTTCGATGGCAGGTACTCAGGTATGGGGTGTAATCGGCATGGGTGCAGCAGTTGTATTGATTGCCTTGTTGCCTTGGCTGGATAAGTCACCTGTAAAATCTGTTCGTTACCGCAACAACTCTTTCAAAGTAATGTTGGCGTTGTTTGTTGTATCTTTTATCGGCTTAGGCATTCTGGGTGCATTGGTAGCAGATGATACTCGTACAGCTTTTGCTCGCGCATTCAGTGCATTCTATTTCTTGTTCTTCATCGGTATGCCTTTGCATACAAACCCTAAATGGTTGGCTGAAAAAGCTGGTGGTATTAAATATTTAATTAGCCTGTTTGTTTATGCAGCTTTAATTATTTATAACCTGTATTTAGTTGCAGTCTTGCCAAATTACATCGTTAAGGCGTTTGTTCTGGCTTACACTGTTTTCTTTGCAGCTATTCCATTCCTAAATGCGTTTAATAGCGAAAAAGCTACGCCTGAACGCGTAACCATGAGCACTACTAAACAAAAAATTATGTTCTTTGTTTATGTCGGTATTACCGTTGTTGGTGCTTACTTGTTTGCAACCAATATCTGATGAGGGCAGCGAAAATGAAACAAACTCTGAAAAACTGGTTTGCTGCCTTATTGCTGGCAGTGCCTATGAGTGCAGCCGTCGCCAGCGGCGGCCATGCAAACTATGAAAAAGTCGATATCGACCTGCGTGACCAAGTCAGCCTGCAGCACGGTGCGCAAATCTTTACAAACTACTGTTTGTCTTGCCACTCTGCAAGCGGTATGCGCTTCAACCGTCTGAAAGACATCGGTTTGACTGAAGATGAAATCAAGAAAAACCTGATGTTTACAACAGACAATGTTGGCGATGTCATGGTAGCGGCAATGGATCCGAAAGATGCTTCCAAATGGTTGGGTGCGCCTCCACCGGATTTGACCCTGATCGCCCGTTCTAAAGGTGCAGACTACCTGTACGCTTATATGCGCGGCTTCTATAAAGACCCAACTCGTCCGACCGGTTGGAACAATACCGTTTTGGCCGGCGCGAGTATGCCTCACCCATTGTGGGAGCAACAAGGTGTTCAAGCCGTTGAGTTGGATGCCAAAGGTCAGCCCGTTATGATTAAAGACGAGCACGGCAACCTGACTCCTAAACTGTATTGGGAATCTACCGGTCTGCATAGCCGTCGTCTGCCTAACGGTAAAGTAATCCAAAAAGAGTACGATGCTTATGTGCGCGATTTGGTAAACTACCTGGTATACATGGGCGAACCTGCTCAATTGCAACGCCACCGTATCGGTTACATGGTTTTGACATTCCTGTTTGCCGTAATGTTGCCGTTGGCGTACTTCCTGAAAAAAGAATTCTGGAAAGACGTTCATTAATTCTTTTGAATCAAAAAGGCAAACCTGTTTCAGGTTTGCCTTTTTTGTTTGCTTAATCAATTTATGTCGAATCAATGCAAATCTAAAAATTACTTAATGTAAACAGTGTGTTATTTTAAATTTCTGGATTAAGTGTTTGAAATTATGTATAATTCTTTCTAAATTTTTATAAGGCTTAAGGCCGTCTGAAAAGATTGATTAGGAGTAGAAGATTATGATGACTTTGTATTCGGGTATTACTTGTCCATTCAGCCAACGCTGCCGTTTTGTGTTGTACGAAAAAGGCATGGATTTTGAAATCAAAGATGTGGACGTGTTCAATAAACCTGAAGACTTGGCTTTGATGAATCCGTATAACCAAGTACCGGTTCTGGTTGAGCGTGATTTGATTTTGCACGAATCAAACATTATCAACGAATACATTGACGAGCGTTTCCCTCATCCTCAGTTGATGCCGGGTGATCCTGTTATGCGCGGTCGCGGCCGTTTGGTGCTGTACCGCATGGAAAAAGAATTGTTCAGCTTAGTGCAAGTGTTGGAAAACCCTGAATCTACCAATAAAGAACAAGCTAAAGCGCGTGAAGCCATTGGCAATGGTTTGACATTGTTGGCACCGTCTTTTACTAAAAACAAATACATCTTGGGCGATGACTTCTCCATGATTGATGTTGCCTTGTCTCCGCTGTTGTGGCGTTTGGACTATTACGACATCAAACTGGGTAAATCTGCTGCGCCTTTGCTGAAGTACGCCGAGCGTATTTTCCAACGCGAAGCCTTTATTGAAGCATTGACGCCGGCTGAAAAAGCCATGCGTCGTTAAGGGATGGATCTATGGCAACTTCAACCAAACCGTATTTGTTGCGTGCTTTGTATGAATGGTGTTTGGACAATAACCAAACACCGCATATCGTAGCTTGGGTAAATGAACATACCCGTGTGCCGATGCAGTATGTTCGCGATAATGAAATTGTTTTAAATATCGGTCCTACCGCCAGTCATAACTTGAATATCGACAACGAATGGGTCAATTTCTCTGCGCGTTTTTCCGGCGTGGCACACGAGATTTGGATTCCGGTCGGTCATATTGTCAGTATATTTGGCCGCGAAAGTGGAGAGGGTATGGGGTTTGAGGTAGAACCATATCAGCCTGCTTCTGTTGAAGCTGCGGAGGCCAAAGATAAAAAAGCTGAATCTGCGGAAGAAAAGCCGAAAAAAGTATTGAAGCTTGTGAAGTAATTAAAGACAAAAGGCCGTCTGAAATGTTTCAGACGGCCTTTATTAATTAGGTGTTGAAATGGCAAAATTAATGAGCAATCAGTTATTAATTAAGCCAAACAAAAAAGCTCTTGCGTTTAACAAGAGCTTTTTTGTTTAGTGGTGGAGGTAAGCGGGATCGAACCGCTGACCTCTTGCATGCCATGCAAGCGCTCTACCAACTGAGCTATACCCCCGAAATTTGGTGGCGAATCAGGGATTCGAACCCCGGACACAAGGATTATGATTCCTCTGCTCTAACCGACTGAGCTAATTCGCCGTTTCGTGAAGTCGCTATTATAGTTTTTTTTGAATATTTGGCAAGCACTAATTTTGGTTTTTTTTATTTCTTATTGTTTTTAAAAAATAAAAAGTAGGTTGTCAGGCTATAGCTTATGGCAAATATCGCCGTGGCTAAAGCCTGCCCAGTCGATATCGATGTTTTTGCCAAAAGCGATCACTTTAAAAAGTTCGCCCATTTCGTGCTGATGGATCAGTTTCTGTACTGCGGCGGCTGCTTGGATGTATTCAACTGAATCTGGGCTGCCGATTTGTGTCAGTAGATCAGTGATGCCGAGATTAAGCAGGAAATAAGATTGGGGCAGATAGCCGATTAAATCCAAACCTGACTCTGTACCGGCGCGTGCAATATCGGTGAAATTGACGTGCGCAGTCAAATCGGTCAGACCGATATTGAAAAAAGGGTCATGGATAGTGTGGTGACGATAGTGGCCGATGAATGTGCCTTCCTTGCGTTGCGGATGGTAATACTGAGCGGCATCGAAGCCGTAATCGATAAATATCATGCCGCCGCGCTGCAATTTGGCGGCCAGGGTTTGGATAAAGGCATATTGTGCTGGATGCAGCTCGCTTGTGTATGAAGGGAGAGGAGGGAAGTACAAGGTGGCTGTTTGTGTAAGTTCGGCTTGGGCCAATGGTCTGATGGCTTCGATTAGCTCGTCATTCTCTAGGCTGACGCCGATTTGTTGAAATCCTTCATCTTGATAAATCAAGCGTTCAACCGGCATGGCATCCAATACTTCGTTGCCGATGATGATGCCGTCAAAGTATTTGGGTAATGCGGTGAGGTGGATGACTTTTGCGGCGGCTTCAGGGGAAGTATGTTCAAGAATATGTTGGCGTTGTCTCTCTGCAAGCTCTGATGATAGTTCGATAATATAGTAATGATTCAGGCCGTCTGAAAGGTTTTGCAAGAGTGTGGCAGCGAGATGTCCTGTACCTGCACCAAATTCGTAGATATTGCCTGCTGCTTGTGGCAATAATTCGGCAAGTTGTTTGGCAAGGGTTTGTCCGAATAGGGGGGAGAGGGTGGGGGCAGTGATGAAGTCGCCGTCCATGCCAATTTTATGGCTGCCTCCGCTGTAATAACCGTATTGAGGTGTGTAAAGGGCAAGCTCCATAAAACGGGAGAAGGGTATCCAGTTTTGATGTTGTTCAATTTCGTTTTTTATGAGCTTCGTCAGGTGTGCTGAAGAGGCTTGTGCATCAGGGGAAGGAAGGGGGAGTTGTGGCTTCATGACTGTTAGATAATGTAAAAAATTTGAATTTGTTTGTATATTATAGCCCCTTGTGAGAGGGGTGGTAATTGGGTATAAAAATACTATATGTAGTATTTTAAGAATACAAATAATACTATATATAGTGTTTTATGCTATATGGAATGACTGAAATATCAATTTGTCATGCATTTCTATATATATAACCTATTGAATTTTAAGCATTTAGTGTTTCATTTCAGATAAAGGGTTGATTTGACCTGATTGCCAAAATTTCTTATAGTGTCGGTTAGTGGGGCATAGTGGGTGAAAGTGGTTACTTTTTCCTAAAAAGTGTTCCGTGAAAGTGAAAACGAAATATTTTAGGAAGGTGGGATTTTTAATCCCACTCTGTTTTATTTTAATCGAATTTGGGGTGTGATGTGTTTGGCGGTGCTCATGAATTGAGTATGGACAGTAAAGGGCGGTTGGCGATTCCTGCCAAATTCCGCGATATTTTGCTGCGCCGTTATACGCCTGCAATTGTGGTCACTCTGGATTCCCGAAAAAAATTATTGATGTACCCCGAGCCCGTTTGGGAAGAAAAAGCCGAGCAGATTTTGAAGTTGAAAGTGGCCGGCAATGAGTCTTTGCAACGGTATCAGAATCTGCTGCTGCACAATGCGGAGATTTTGGAGTGGGATAGCGCCGGACGCGTTTTGATTCCGGCGAATCTGCGTAAACGCGTGGATTTTGAAAAAGAAGTTACTTTGGTTGGTCGTGCAAACCGTATGGAGTTGTGGGGCCGCGAACATTGGGAAGAGGAAATGAATCAGGCTTTGGATATCGATCCTGACGAATTGGCTTTCCAATTGAGTCAAACGGATTTGCAATTGTGAGTAAAGTTGAAAATTATCAGCATGTTACTGTCTTGTTGCATGAGGCGGTGGATGCGTTGGCAATCCGTGAAGACGGGATTTATGTGGACGGTACGTTCGGTAGGGGAGGGCATTCCCGGCTGATTTTGTCGCGTTTGGGTGAGCAGGGTCGTTTGGTTGTTTTTGATAAAGACCCTGAGGCAATTGCGGTAGCCAATGAGCTGGCGGCGCAAGATAAACGTGTCCGTGTCGTACACAATGGTTTTGAGACATTTCAGACGGCCTTGGATGAATTGGGCATCGATAAGATTGACGGTGCGCTTTTCGATTTGGGGATTTCGTCGCCGCAAATTGACGATGGCAGCCGCGGATTCAGTTTCCGCTTTGATGCGCCGTTGGATATGCGGATGGATCCGACCCGCGGGATGTCTGCGGCAGAATGGATTGCAACCGCATCCGAACAGGATTTACACGAGGTAATTAAGAATTATGGTGAAGAGCGGTTTAGTCGCCAGATTGCGCGCGCCATTGTTGCGCAACGCGAGGAGAGTCCCATCGATACAACCCGCAAGTTGGCGCAGCTTGTGGCGCAAAACGTCCGTACTCGTGAGCGCGGACAAGACCCTGCAACGCGCACCTTCCAAGCAGTTCGCATCTTTATTAACCGCGAGCTCGAAGAGGTAGAGGCAGTTTTGCCGCAAGTTGCAGGCCGTCTGAAAGAGGGTGGGCGCTTGGCTGTCATTGCGTTCCATTCGCTGGAAGACAGAATTGTGAAGCAGTTTATTAAAAAATATTCGCAACATGCGCCATTGCCCCGTTGGGCAGTGGTCAAGGAAGCGGATTTGCCTCAGCCGCCTTTGAAGGCTGTGGGCAAAGCAATCAAACCGGGTTCGACAGAGACTGAAGCCAATCCGCGTGCGCGCAGTGCAGTTTTGCGTGTGGCGGAGCGAAGCAGTGGCGAATTTTCGGTTATTGAGTAGGGGATGGCGTCTGAACGCTGTCGTAAGAGATAGTCCTGTTATCAGGCCGTCTGAAAGTTTGAGATGGGTAAGTTGAATATTTTATTGCTGGTTTTGGTGACGGTCTCAGCCTTTGCCGTAGTGTTTAAGCAAAACCAGTCCCGTTTGCATTTTATCGAGTTGGATAAGGCGCAAAAACGGGAAATTCAGTTGGAACAGGATTACGCGCGCTTGAAATTGGAGCAGGCTAGGCTGGCAAACCACAAACTGATTAAAGTGGCGGCCGAAAAGCAACATCTGCTTCCGCCGGGTGCGCATAATACGGCTATGCTGGAACGCAAAAAATAAGAATACAGAGCCTTGCATTGGTGCAAGATTTACGGGATTTGATGGCTCACTGAGCAGCTAAGTCATGAGAAGTTCAACATGTTAATTAAGAACGAATATAAACCTCAAATGCTGTCTGGAACAACAAAAACGAAAAAGCCGCTGACAAGTAACGGACGAATCGGTTTGGTGCTGGGCGCTGTTGCGCTGGCATTTACCGGTCTGTTGGTGCGCGGGGTTTATCTGCAAACCAGTCAGCATGAATTTTTGAAAAATCAGGGCGACCAACGTTTTGTGCGTACGCTTCCGCTGCCGGCATCACGCGGTATGATTACCGACCGCAATGGTGCTACATTGGCTTTGAGTGCGCCTACAGAATCATTGTATGCCATGCCTTCCGGTATGGAAGAAATGCCGACTGCAGAACAATTAGAAAAGCTGTCGGCCATTGCCGATGTGCCTGTTGAAGTTTTGAAAAATAAATTGTCTAAAAAAGACAAAGGCTTTATCTATCTGAAACGTCAACTTAGCTACGAGAAAGCAGAAGAAATCAAGGCATTGGGTATTAAAGGCATTGCATTCCAAAAAGAATTGAAACGCCATTACCCGATGGGCAATCTGTTTGCGCACGTTATCGGTTTTACCAATATCGATGGCAAAGGTCAGGAAGGTTTGGAGCTTTCTCGTGAAGACAGCCTGCGTGGTGAAGATGGTGCGAAAGTCGTATTGCGCGACAACAAAGGCAATATCGTTGACAGCCTCGACTCTCCACGCAACAGCGTGCCTAAAAACGGCCAAGACATGATTTTGTCTTTGGATCAGCGTATTCAAACGCTGGCGTATGACGAGTTGAACAAGGCTGTGGCTTATCACAAAGCCAAAGCGGGTACAGTTGTGGTATTGGATGCACAAACTGGCGAGATTTTGGCTTTGGTCAACAGCCCGGCTTACGATCCGAATCAACCGGGTCAGGCCAATAGCGAACAACGCCGCAACCGCGCCGTAACCGACATGATTGAACCCGGTTCTGCCATGAAGCCGTTTACCATTGCCAAAGCATTGGATTCCGGCAAAGTGGATGCAACCGATACGTTCAATACCCTGCCTTACAAAATCGGTCCGGCTACCGTGCAGGATACCCACGTTTATCCTACTTTGGATGTGCGCGGCATTATGCAAAAATCTTCCAACGTCGGTACCAGTAAACTTTCTGCCATGTTTACGCCTAAAGAAATGTACGATTTCTATCACGATTTAGGTGTGGGCGTGCGCATGCATTCAGGCTTTCCTGGCGAGACTGCAGGTTTGTTGAGAAGCTGGCGCAGATGGCAAAAAATCGAACAGGCAACCATGTCTTTCGGTTATGGCCTGCAATTAAGCCTGTTGCAATTGGCGCGTGCCTATACTGTTTTGACTCATGACGGCGAATTGTTGCCGGTCAGCTTTGAAAAACAAGCGGTTGCACCTAAAGGCAAGCGCGTCATCAAAGCCTCTACTGCGAAAAAAGTGCGCGAGTTGATGGTTTCTGTTACTGAAGCTGGCGGTACCGGTACCGCAGGTGCTGTCGATGGTTTCGACGTAGGTGCGAAAACCGGTACGGCGCGTAAACTGGTCAATGGCCGCTATGTGGACAATAAACACGTCGGTACGTTCATCGGTTTTGCTCCGGCTAAAAATCCACGCGTGATTGTGGCCGTTACCATCGACGAACCGACTGCCAACGGCTATTACGGCGGCGTGGTTGCCGGTCCCGTATTCAAAGAAGTCATGAGCGGAAGCTTGAACATCTTGGGCGTTTCCCCGACCAAGCCTTTAAGTAATACTGCTACTGTCAAAGTACCGTCATAATCCAAACAATCAAAGAGATATTGTTTATGTTCAGCAAGTTAACCCCCTTGGCTGAAACCAACTTTCCGCCTCTGCTGTGTGAAAACGCAGCAGGGCGTTTGTTGCATTCAGACAGCCGACAAATTAAACAGGGTGACATTTTCGTTGCCTGTCAGGGCGAATATACAGACGGCCGCAGCTATATTCCTGCTGCCATTGCCAACGGTGCGACCTTTGTTTTTTGGGATGATGACGGCAAATTTACATGGAATCCCGAATGGAATGTTCCCAATCAAGGCATTAAAGATCTGAAACATCGCGCCGGTATGTTGGCGGCACAGGTTTACGGCAATGTTTCAGACGGCCTTAAAGTTTGGGGCGTAACCGGTACCAACGGTAAAACCTCCATCACACAATGGTTGGCGCAAGCCGCCGATCTTCTGGGCGAAAAAACCACTATTATCGGCACAGTCGGCAACGGCTTTTGGGGTGCATTGGAAGAGACCACGCATACCACGCCTGCCCCTGTCGATGTCCAAACCCTGCTCTACCGCTTCCGCCAGCAAGGCGCAACAGCCGCCGCGATGGAAGTTTCCAGCCACGGCCTTGACCAATCACGCGTCAACGGCGTGCCGTTTTGCAGTGCAATCTTCACCAATCTCACCCGCGACCACCTCGACTATCATGGTACCATGGAAGCCTACGGTGCCATCAAATCGCGCCTGTTCTACTGGCGTGGTCTGCAACACGCCATCATCAATGTCGATGACGCATACGGTGCAGAACTCGCAGGCCGTCTGAAAAAAGACTGTCCCGATTTAGCCGTTTATGGCTATGGTTTCAGCGAGCAAGCCGATATCCGCATTACCGATTTCACCGCTTCTTCAGACGGCATGGAAGCCATATTCCAAACACCATGGGGCGAAGGAAAATGCCGTACCCGTCTGCTCGGACGATTCAACGCGCAAAATCTCGCCGCCTGCGTTGCCTTGCTGTGTGCCAACGGTTATCCACTCAATAACGTTTTGGATGTATTGGCAAAAATCCATCCTGCTTCAGGCCGCATGGATTGCATCATGAACAGCGGAAAGCCCTTGGTCGTCGTCGATTACGCCCACACGCCCGACGCATTGGAAAAAGCACTCTCCACCTTGCAGGAAATCAAACCGCAGGGCGCGGCTTTGTGGTGTGTCTTCGGCTGTGGCGGCAACCGAGACCGCGGCAAACGCCCATTGATGGGTGCGGCAGCAGTTCAGGGTGCCGATAAAGTTGTCGTAACCAGCGATAACCCGCGCTTGGAAAATCCACAAGACATCATCAACGATATTTTGCCTGCCGTACCTAATCCTGAACGCGTCGAAGTTGATCGCGCCGTTGCTATCCGTTATGCGGTTGAGCAGGCTGCCGCGAACGACATCATTCTAATTGCCGGTAAAGGGCATGAAAACTATCAGGATGTACAAGGCGTGAAGCACCATTTCTCCGATTTTGAAATCGCAGAAAAAGCATTGGCAGAGCGCGGATAGACCATATCGCAAATGTTCAGACGGCCCGAAACCTTAAGGCCGTCTGAAAAAGATTTAAACATATACAATAAAAGCAATACGACACACGCATTACGGCACGTCAGCCATTAAACCCATCACAGTTGTTTGTTTCATAAGGTTTTTTTAGAAAGGCCGTCTGAACAACAAGGAGACCGATTTGATGCTGAAAATGCCGACAAAAACCTTATTAATCAGTGCAGCCGTAGTTTTATTCGCAGGCTGTACAACCAAACAACTTCCGCGTCCTACTGCCGAAATCGAGCAGTTGAGGGCGCAACAGCCTCCGGCCGAGCAAAGCCTGCCGAATCCTGTGAAAGGCAAACGTTTTGACGACACTTGGGGCGCAGCGCGCAGTCAGGGGCGCAGGCATGAAGGTGTGGATATTTTTGCTAAGAAAAACACGCCGATACGCAGTACCACGCCCGGCATCGTGACCAAAATCGGGCGCAGCCGATTGGGCGGTAAAGTTATCGGTATTCAAGGGCCGGGTGCGTGGCATTACTATGCCCACCTGAATAAATTTGCCCGTATCCGCCTGTATGAACGAGTAAAAGAAGGACAGGTCATCGGCTATGTCGGTAAAACCGGCAACGCCAGAACCACACCGGCCCACCTGCATTACGGCGTGTATCTGCCGAACGGCGCGGTAAATCCGTATCCGCTGATTAATCAGAACAGATAGACCGTCTGAATTGAAGATAGTCTTTTAGATTGTCTTATATTTTGCTTGTTAATTTATTTTTTAATAAGATTTGATGAATAATCGTTAAGTTTTTGATTTTAGGAGTTAAAAATGAATGGAAGAGTATTATTAGGTTTGCTTTGTATCGTATTTTCTATAGATATTTCTGCTAAACCCAGCAATGTTCCAGCCTCTCAGAGGAATATGCAGCTTAAAGAATTATTGTTGATTTTTTCAGACACACAACAGCCTGAAGTAGGCACTGAAGCGGAACGATATAATATTAAAGGTATGAAATGGCAGTATGGCAACATAAAAAAGAGAAGAATATGTATAACTCCAGTAAGATAAAGCTAAAAATTTTAAAGGATAGTGAAATAACCATATCTGGTAGGAATGGCTATATCGATTCAATTAATTTGTCAGATTCAGAGCCAAATCAGAAATTTAAAAAAATTTTGGAAGCCAATTTAGGTAAGGATGTGGTTAAAGAGTTAGTGGGTTGTAGAAGCGAATTTATACAAACGGAAAAAGCCTATCAAATCAGTTTTAAAGACAGGGCGGTTATTTATGTGAATGCGGATGCAAATTTTGATTCTGAACCCTTTATGTCCCCGTTATATACACTTTTTCAGTTCAGTTTGACGCGTCCAAGTCATTGGAAGTGTTGATCTGAAATATTCAAAATCTAGATATATCATTTCGTTAAGAAGAATTAATTAACTAAGATGGCAATATATGTATCTGCCCAGCGGCGCGGTGAATCCGTATCCACTGATTCATCGGAGCAGATAGGCTGTCTAAATTCGATATGGGATTTTTTTAGATTGTTTTGTGCGTTTTTCTATGGTTTTGTTTTGTAATTATTTTTTGTTTTAAATGGAGTTTGGCTATGAAATTTCTTAAATTAACAGCTTTTTTTGCTTTAAATGGTTTTTTTGTCATGCATTAGCTACTGAAATTTCTACGCCAGAGCAACAAAACATACCAAAAGAATTATCAGTATTTGTTGGACATGATGATTTATGGGCTTATGTGTATCATGATTTGGATGGAGATGGGGATACAGATGCTTTGTTAATAACTAAGCCTGAAAAAATAAAATCACTAACTGCAAAGAATAATCTTGTTCTTTCTATTTTGGAAAAGAATAAGAATGGACGGCTTATAAAAGTAGCAGAAAATAATAAGATATTTTTATATTCCAAAACTCCCAAACACCTTTTTTCCAGCGAAGATTTTTTCAAATTCCAAAAAAATCAGTTTAGCATTTATCAAGAAATACATGCAGGGACTTCTCATAATAGTACCTATACTTTCCGTAAATTCAAGAATGGGCAGTGGTATTTGACAGAGATGGAAAATACACAGACCGCCAATAACCCAAATACTGGAATAGTTGATGTGGTAACAGACTTGAAAAAATATCCTAAAAGTCTTAAGAAGATTCGTTTTGATCAGTTTAATCCTGATTCATTAGTAAGCGAATTATATAGCAAATGAAAATCTAAACAGGAGTGTAGTATGACCTTAAAGAAATTTTTATTGTTAGCTGTAAGTGGAACTGCAATGTTGCAAGCTTCTTCAAAAGGCTATATTTCTTAATGATGAATCATTTAAATCCAACGGGATGGATATTAGATTTTCTTCTAATCAATGTAACGCATTCTTGGAAAAGTTATATGAATGTAAAAACACATCTATCAAAATCCTGCCAATCAAGCAAACTTTAAAATTGCATACTGCTTGGATAAATTTGGATTATGCTGTTTATAATGGAAAATTAGATGATAAATATGCAGATGATAAATATTCTATTGTTTTCTCAGATATTAACGGAGATGGTGTCAATGATTTAATTATTCAAACAGGAAAAAAAGGTGCTTACGGTGGTCCGTCATATAACATCTATTTATATCGGAAAGGAAAATTCATTTATAACCGACCGCTTTCTCAATTAACCATTGGTACAAATTCTTTATTCAGGGTAAATGGCAATATTTTAACGGTAGGTAAAACAAGTGGATGCTGTGAATATAATAAATTTACATATAAATTACATAATGATGCAGTTAAGCTAGTGAGAAAAGAGACTGAGGTATGTGAGTCATCATCAGAGAAATGTTAAGTTGAAAGGAGAAAGTTATGGTTTTGGATTGTATGTGGGTAATACATTTATTGAATTGATTCAATTTGAAAATTATATGAGAGGTAATATTATGAAGAAAATAATGGTTTTGAGCTTGATTGCTGTATGTGCGATAACTGATGTTTATGCTAAAGGAAAGATGGCTGTTATTGCTGATACGCTGCCGCAAATTAAAAAAGATATTGCAGGGAAGCTGGAGAAATGCTTGCTATCTCCCGAGCAAGGCAGTGGGAACGATTATGTCAATGTATGCTATGGCGAGGCAGCAGATGGTTTTCTTCATGTAGGAAACCGTTATGTCAACTTGAGTTTAGCTCGGGCAGATAACCAGCTGTTGAAAGAGGAAATCAGGAAAGATCAATTATTTCTCAAGCAGCAGATTCAACATTGTGATGAGTTTCAAGGAGCAAGTGTTCCTCCAGCACAAAAATTGAATTGGATTACTATATGTAAATTGCAACGTTCGCAGGCATATGCAGAATATTTTTATCGACCTTCTGATGTTGAAATTAAGAAGGATAAAAAATATTCGCAATCTTGGAATATTTTTGTAAAAGAAACAGTAAAGAGCTTAATTGGAAATTAATCTATTAATTATTATGGAGTTTTGAGATGGCTAATTTAAATGCAAATCAAAAGAAATTGTATAACTTATCCTTAAAATATAATGAGGATCCTGCTAAATGGCTGGCTATATATGAAATTGAAAGTACAAGTGGTACAAATATGAAAGCAAGTTCAGGAGCTACTGGACATTTTCAAATTATGCCTCAATTTTATAAAGATTATGGTGTAACAAGAGATGAAACTATGGATTTGGAAAAATCATTTCTTGCGGTTAGGCAACATCATGCAAGGAATTCTACACAATTGCGAGCAAAATTAGGACGTGAATTAACTGCTGGTGAATATTATCTAGGAATCAGCAGGGATGGACTGGTGCAACTGCGCTATTATCTCATCCAAAAGACAATGTGGTGGATGCACTGGCTACTGTTATGTCGCGAAAAAAAGCAGAAAATTCAGTTAAGCAAAATGGTGGGAAAACGAGTATGACTGCTGAACAATTTGCCAATATGTGGATAAAAAGGGCAGATGGTCTTCAAGAAAAATATAATAATCAAGGATATGGTCGTAAAGATCATCAAGATGATAAGCTTAATCTTCCTGAGAAGGATACTAATACCTCACAATCCAAATATGAAGAAACCCGTTCCATGCTTCAAGGTTTGCTAAGTGATACTGACGGTTCATATGCCAAAAAGCTTCTAGCAAATAATCAGGAAGAAGTTGCTGGTTTTAGCGAGAAAATCCAAGGACGTATCATCGAACAAACAAAATTGCAAGAATTGACTGAACGTGAAAGCAGAAATACGCTGCAACAAGAAGAACAACAGCGGAATTTTTCCCGTTCTGTATAGTTTTTGTATGAATATTGGTAATTTAGTCTCCCTATGGAAGTTTATCCATAGGGAGTTTGGATTGACATGTGAGATTAATAATGAATGAGCTTGATAGAGCTTCAGAGCAAATACAAAACCTGATGATTGATATGGTCATGGTTATGGAAAAATATAAAGAGAATAGTGGGAAAATTGTAGATAATATTCAAAAAGAACTAGATAGTTCTTTAAATCAGCAGCGAAAAATGATAGTTGATATGGTCAGGGATGATATCCTTCATCACGCTTCTACCCAAGTAAAGGCATACACTCAAAATATGGATGATGCACGGAAACAGATGGTTGAGCAGGTGCGTGAATTTAATACTTATTTATGCGCAGTTAAAAGTGAAAACCAAAAAATATTTAGAATGACTGTATTGGGTATGGCACTTACTTTAACTATGTTAGTTCTCGGTGGTATTGCATTGGTTTTCTTCTATTCGAACATTATCTCTCAAAAGAAATTGGAGGCAGATATGCTGAATCGGATTAATAGTTCGGATATTGTTCGTTGCGGAGATAGTCTGTGTGCAAAAACAGGAAAGGTTGGAAATAATGGTTATCGGGTTATTCAACATCGATTTTCAGATAAGTAAACAGCCATTTTATTATTAATTAAAAAAACTATGAAACCACTAGACCTTAATTTTATTTGTCAGACCCTCGGCCTTACGATGCCGTCTGAAAATCAACCCGTTTCGCGTATTGTTACAGACAGCCGCGATATTCAGGACGGCGACGTATTTTTTGCGCTTGCCGGCGAGCGCTTTGACGCGCATGACTTTGTTGAAGATGTGTTGGCAGCGGGGGCAACGGCGGTTGTGGTTTCGCGCGAAGATTGCGCGGCTTTGAAAGGCGCGTTGAAGGTTGACGATACGCTTGTGGCTTTGCAAAAACTGGCGAAGGCGTGGCGTGAAAATGTGAATCCGTTTGTCTTCGGCATTACCGGCTCTTCCGGAAAAACGACGGTTAAAGAGATGTTGGCTGGCGTATTGCGTCATCGATTCGGTAATGAAGCTGTGTTGGCGACTGCCGGTAATTTCAACAATCATATCGGCCTGCCGCTGACTTTGCTGAAATTGAACGAAAAACACCGCTATGCCGTCATTGAAATGGGTATGAACCATTTTGGCGAATTGTCTTTGCTGACCCGAATCGCCGGTCCGAATGTTGCTTTGGTCAATAATGCCTTGCGCGCGCATGTCGGTTGCGGTTTTGATGGTGTCGGCGATATTGCCAAAGCCAAAAGTGAAATCTACGAAGGTTTGCTTGCAGACGGCATTGCGCTGATTCCGTGCGAAGATGCCAATATCGCTACATTTGAAGCTGCTACTGCGCAATTGAACGCTCAGACTTTCGGCGTTACCAGTGGTGATGTCCATGCAGAAAATATTGAGTTGAAACCGTTGTCTTGTGCGTTTGATTTGGTGCGTGGCAATGAACGTGTTGCCGTGGTACTGCCGGTCCCCGGCCGTCACAATGTGCATAATGCCGTAGCAGCGGCGGCTCTGGCTTTGGCGGCAGGTTTGAGCCTTGCCGAAGTTTTAGACGGCCTGAAAAATTTCAGTAATATCAAAGGCCGTCTGAATATCAAGCAAGGCATTAAAGGCGCGACTTTGATTGACGATACTTATAATGCCAACCCCGACAGCATGAAAGCTGCCATTGATGTGCTCGCCGCTATGCCTGCGCCGCGTATTTTTGTGATGGGTGACATGGGCGAATTGGGCGAGGACGAAGCCGCCGCCATGCACGCCGAAGTTGGCGCGTATGCACGGGATAAAGGCATCGAGGCCGCGTATTTTGTCGGCGACAACAGCGTTGAAGCGGCAGAAACATTTGGCGTGGAAGGTTTGTGGTTTGCTGACAAAGATCCGCTGATCCAAGTGTTGAGCCACGATTTACCTGAACGCGCTACTGTATTGGTCAAAGGCTCGCGCTTTATGAAGATGGAAGAAGTGGTCGAGGCACTGACGGATAAAGAGGTTGTCTGAAAATGGAACAGGAAAGGAAACGGCCTATACTGTTGCAGGTTATCGTTGGGATGATGGTAGTGGCAGCAGTTTTATGGCCGGTTGTAGTGTGGCAGTACATCAAAGATGTAGGGTTTGAGGCAATAAGCGAAGCATACGAAAGTACAAGTGGACGTTGGGGGTGGTTTGAATTTTGGTTAGGAAATTTTCATTTGCTTGTGCAAGTGATATTGATGTTGGTTAGTGCTGTTGGGCTATGGAGAGGTAAGGATTGGGCGCGTAGATTGTGGCTGTATGGCTGTATACTGTATATCGTCTACAATATGGTCGGTTATTTGGTTTCCCCTAGGAATGGGTTTCCATTGTTGGATGTCATTATTCGTGTTGTAATTTGTTACAGCTTGTTTTGTTTACATCCCAAAGATTATTTTCAGACTCAAGAAAATAAAACTTAAGAAGGCCGTCAGAAATATGAAAAAGATTTTACTATTGGCTGGTTTGCTGATTGCCGCGTTTTATGCCGGAATGAAAGTACAGGCATTTATCTATGAAGATACCTGCTTGGATTTGGGCGGCGGAAAGAATCCTGGAAACTATCCGATTTGCGTGGTAGAGAAATAATCTTACTCAACAAGGCCGTCTGTAATTTCAGACGGCATACCGATTGATTTTTAATTGGGCAATAAGCCCGCTGTAACAACAAAAACAAAAAAGGAAGCCCCATGTTTTTATGGCTCGCACATTTCAGTAACTGGTTAACCGGTCTGAATATTTTTCAATACACCACATTTCGTGCCGTGATGGCTGCGCTGACTGCGCTGGTATTTTCATTATTGTTGGGTCCGTGGACCATCCGCAAGCTGACTGCACTTAAAGTAGGCCAAGCCGTCCGTACCGACGGCCCTCAAACCCACCTGATCAAAAACGGTACGCCAACCATGGGCGGCTCGCTGATTTTGACCGCCATTACCGTGTCCACAATCTTATGGGGCAACTGGGCAAATCCTTATATCTGGATTCTCTTAGGCGTCTTGCTTGCTACCGGTGCACTCGGTTTTTACGACGACTGGCGCAAAGTGGTTTATAAAGACCCTAACGGCGTGTCTGCCAAATTCAAAATGGTGTGGCAGTCCAGCGTTGCCATCATTGCCGGTTTGGCATTGTTCTACCTTGCGACAAACTCTGCCAACAATATCCTGATTGTTCCCTTCTTCAAACAAGTTGCCTTGCCGCTTGGCGTAGTCGGCTTCTTGGTATTGTCCTACTTGACTATCGTCGGTACATCCAATGCCGTTAACCTGACTGACGGTTTGGACGGCTTGGCCGCATTCCCCGTTGTACTTGTTGCCGCCGGCCTTGCCATCTTTGCTTATGCAAGCGGACACTCCCAATTTGCCCAGTACCTGCAATTGCCTTACGTTGCCGGCGCAAACGAAGTGGTGATTTTCTGTACCGCCATGTGTGGCGCGTGTCTCGGTTTTTTGTGGTTTAACGCCTATCCGGCACAAGTCTTTATGGGCGATGTCGGCGCACTCGCGCTTGGCGCGGCGCTCGGTACCGTTGCCGTCATCATCCGCCAAGAATTTGTCCTCGTCATCATGGGTGGCCTGTTTGTTGTTGAAGCCATTTCCGTTATGTTGCAAGTCGGTTGGTACAAACGAACCAAAAAACGCATCTTCCTGATGGCGCCGATTCATCACCACTACGAACAAAAAGGCTGGAAAGAAACCCAAGTCGTCGTCCGCTTTTGGATTATCACCATCGTCTTGGTATTGATCGGCTTGAGTACCCTCAAAATTCGCTGAACCTATGCCGTCTGAACACCTTTCAGACGGCATTTGAACGTGCAAACCTGCGGCGGTAATCTGTCCCGTCTTATCGTTAACGGCGGCTGAAAAACCGCCCCATACCGAAATAGGAGAGAAAACATGAAACAGACAGTCAAATGGCTTGCAGCCGCCCTGATTGCCTTGGGCTTGAACCAAGCGGTGTGGGCGGATAATATGCCGGATTTTCAGAAAACGCTTCAAGCTGCGAAGCAAGGGAATGTCGATGCCCAATATAATTTGGGCGTGATGTATGCCATCGGGCAAGACGTCCCTCAAGACGATGCACAGGCAGTGCAGTGGTATCGCAAGGCGGCAGAACAAGGGGATGCCCAAGCCCAAGTTAATTTGGGCCTGATGTATGAACAAGGGCAAGGCGTCCGTCAAGACTATGCCGAAGCGTTCAGATGGTATCGTAAGGCAGCGGAGCAGGGATTAGTCCAAGCCCAATATAATTTGGGTGATATGTATAACCAAGGGCGAGGCGTCCGTCAAGACTATGCCGAAGCGTTCAGATGGTATCGTAAGGCAGCGGAGCAGGGATTAGTCCAAGCCCAAACCGATTTGGGCAATGGGTATGCACAAGGGCAAGGCGTCCGTCAAGACTATGCACAGGCGGTGCAGTGGTATCGCAAGGCGGCAGAACAAGGGTATGCTGGTGCCCAAGTTAATTTGGGCCTGA